>NZ_CP092417.1:40000-344285 GCF_023716865.1 Endozoicomonas sp. SCSIO W0465 | reverse complement strand
CTAACCTATGAAAAAAAAGCGTTGCCCGATAAGCCGCCAACAGTCACTTGGCTGCTTCAAACGATTGCTCGGCTTGGTGGTTGGGGTGATTCAAAGCATACAGGGCAGCCCGGCTGGTTAGTGGTATGGGAAGGCTGGGCGAAATTGCAGGATCGGGTAAAAACCTGGCAGATAGCCCGGCAGTTCAGCGCTGGAGAGATGTGATCAAGAGTCAGGTCAGCAGGGGCAGTGTCTCCTGGCTGATGATGCCGACAAGTGGCAGGCCGATGTGGATCACCTGTTACCCCTGGTGGATGCAATAGTCTCCCAGACAGAGCGCAGGGTCTTTAAGGGTGAAAAGGTGCCAGCCCAGGAAAAAGTGGTTAGCCTGTATGAACCCGGCTAAGTTACCGTTAATGGTTGGAAGCACCAATGTTCAGTAATTCTGCTGATCAACCGGCCAACAGTTAATTTTTTTGCTGCCGTCAGTTCTCGCCTCCAGGCCAGATAATGGGGAAGGTAACGAGTTGCAACCCCTTGGAATACGCCGCCAATCCAGCGTTTTAAATGACTGTGATAAGAATTTACAGTCTGGATGTGGTAGATGCCTTCAACAACATGTTGACCTGCTGATGTCACCAGCTCCTTGAAGACAAATCCAAGCTTGTCAGCAAGTTTTTCGTGAGCGAGGTGTGCATCCGCACAGACCGTGGCCTGTATCGATATGCGGCCATTTAAATGCCTGCACAATTCATTAGCACTTTCGTTTTCTAATACACCGTCAACGGTATTTCGATTACGGTCCCGAGCCACCATTACCGGGACTTTTCGGGCTTTGTTGGGATCATTACCCCGCTTTCGGGTTGGCCGTGGAAGGCCTTCTCTTTGCCCTTTGAAGGATTCACGGAAAAATGTTTCATCAAGCTCAGTAATGCCACAAAGCTCTTCTGCTTGATCATTATTAATCACTTCAAGAAAGCGGTGACGCCAGCGGAACGCAGTTTTCAAGTCAATGGCATTCTCAGCAGCAGCTGGTCGCAAGACCATAGAGTGAGTCATACCTGCGAGGTACTTGTTCCATTTTTCAGGGTGCCTGAGCCTTGCCAAAGGCGTTCCACTAAAGGCGTTAAACGTTGAGTCGCAAGTCTTGCAGTGGTAGCGCTGTCGGCCATTTCGTATGCCCCAGCGACCAACGCTATGGCTTTTGCATTTGGGGCACCTGGGGTTTTCGGCAAATTGGGCAAGTATGCTCTTTTCTACGTCAGGTGTTGCATTATCGTTATTGGGTATAGATTCACTGTAAACAGGTTCAGAGTCAGTGGTTTCTACTACCTCGGTAACCTCTATTTGAGTACTAAGGAGCGAGTTGTTAAGAATGTCTCGCTGTTCACTGGTTAATGTTGAAATGGAATCAATAAAATTCTGGAAGAGTTCAGATTGCATATCACTCCCCTACAACGTAGATTTTATGGGAGTTTAGCTGATTCAACCATTAACGGTAACTTAGCCTATGAACCCCATACGGATATCATCGTAAAAGACAGGCGGCAAGTACAGTATGGCCATAAACTGAACCTGGTTCAGGGAAAAAGTCGATTGATCCTGGACCTGGTTATTGAGGAAGGTAACCCAGCGGATTCGGACCAATTCATTCCGATGATGGAAAGACAAAAAGAAATTTATGGTCGTGTACCTCGCCAGACAAGCGGTGACGGCGGATACGCGTGTCGCGCTAATTTGGAAAAAGCCAAGGCCATGGGAATCAGCGATGTAGCTTTTAATAAGAAGCGCGGACTTGAAGTCGAAGAGATGACTAAAAGTCAGTATGTGTATAAAACGCTCTTTCGCTTCCGGGCAGGTATTGAAGCGGGAATTTCGTGGCTAAAGAGATGTTTTGGGCTATCACGTTGCCACTGCAAGGGTTCTGAGCGTTTTGATTCTCATTGCTGGTTATCGGTGGTCTGTTACAACCTGGTGATTCTGGCCAGACACCCGGCACCATCCTGATAGCCACCTCCACGCTACATGAAAGTACCTTTCCAGCATGGTGGGAGGATGTTTTCTGCCTGCTTTTCGCGTTTTTCTCCAATATCCGTCCCAGATTAGAGAAAAAAAGGGAAGAGTTTTTGCGGCTCTCTGGAATTTCAGGAAATATCAAAACGAACGTACAATCTAATTATGATTGCCTGATGCGTTTTTGGACGAGAACTATCTATTTAACAAATGGATTTTCTGAAACCTTTGTTCAATTAACGAGTCAAATAACGAAAATAAATGTACCAAAGGCTATTTCTCCCATGAACAATTTTCCAATTCAACCACGTACACCAATCCAGACACCTCAGGAAAACCGTTCGCCCAATCCCGGAAGTACCGTACCATCCACTCAAGCATGCCCTGTCAGGCAGCCCTCGGAGTTAACGGTCCCACAGATCCGACAAGGTGCTTCAGCTCTGCATCCACACGCCACCCCATCTTCACTTATCTCAAGAAATATTTCACAAGCACCCGCAGGGGGTAGCAGGGGACCGATGACAGACGCTGTCAAACATGCCCTGAAAGGTCTGCAAGATGCTGGCTTAGACGCACAACAGTGGCAGGGGCTCGGGTTAGTTCTGGAGGTTCCCTATGACAGGATAAAAAGCATCGATACCAATCCGGCACTGAACAACCCCGAGAGCAAGTTATGCGAACTACTCATCTGCGCCGAAGCATCAAACCTTTTGCTACCAGAAAGATTGGTTCAGGCGATCAGCGAACTCATGCACAGTGTGCTGTATGAAGAATGTGAAAATAACGGATTCGGCAATAGTGGATTCCATTATCGGGTTGAATACGTTACCGATAGAAAGAAGAAAATTGTCACCAAAGCACAAAGCTTTTTTGACTGCGGACATCACTCCCCGGAACCTGACTGCTACAACAAGGTCAATCTGGCATGGAACGAGAGCATTTCACCCAGAGATGCTTATCTGATCTTTAATACGGAATTGAATGCTGCAATGCTTTACTCTCTTGCCGCCAGATTAGATCTTCCTGACGCTGACCGGGAAGCATTATTGCCGAAAGTCGGACAATGGAATGTCTATTTCGCAGAACTTTTATGGCGGGCAGACCAACAACAACTGTTAACCTTCGCCAATCTGTGCGCTGTTATTGTTGAATGTCACAATTGCGCTGCAGTCGACAAAGTCTGTTCCAGGCTAGGCCTGGATTATCATCAGCTACCAGCTTTCCAGTCCAAACGGATGTCAGCAAAAAACAACTGCAAGCCCGATCAATTGTTAAGTATGCGCGATTTGGTTGCCATTTTCTTTGAACCAATGTTCATCATCCCGGAATATCTGGCACAGGTCAGTGGTTATTCCGAGTTACTGAAACACCCTCTGATGCAGAGAAAAATTAGGAATGTTACTGAAAAAACAATGATTTTGCTGGAACTGATTTACCAGCAAAACCATCAGAATAACAAAGACGGCTTATCCGTTACCGACGTTGTTCGCATCCTGAATAAACCGGAGGTGATGGAACTCAGAGTAGCCAACCGGTTACTGAGTAACATGACCGTTGATGGTGCTGATCATGCGAGCTCAGTATTTACGAATTCAAAAATATTACTCCTGGCGGACGAACTGGCCATGAATACCGATTTTAAACCAGAAACTCTGGCAAACATGCTGGGTCTGCCCGGCCATAAAAGAAGAGGGATTATTTCCAGGGGGTATGCAATAGATTTACCCGAAGTTACTTATGACATTCTCGCTGAGGCCAAACACCTGGGAAGACTCACTCCAGAAAATCTCGTGTACGCTTTGCATGAGACTTGCTCGTTATCATTCGTGAACAGCGTGTGCAATATGCGTGAATTTTCACATTTACAATCCATCACCGGTGCACCATTACCACCGTTACTACTCGGCCAGCAAGATGAAGCTCCCCGAAAACCAGGCTCCGTGCCCTTAACCATGGATTTCCTGGGTAATATACCGCTAGGCCATAATGCGCACAGAATTGGTATGTGTATGGGACTTGGAATTGATGAGTTAAAAACGTTACAAATTCATACCACTGATAAACCGCAAACAATGGCTTATCGCCTGTCAAAGAAACTGACAGAAACTGAGCGGGGCCTTGAAACGGGTCACCTTTATCATGCGTTGCAATGGCTGGATGATCAGGATGCGCTGGCCTATTTCCCGCAACAACAAACCGATGAGTTCCTGAGTTGTCTGCCTGAGCAGACCGTTAACAACATCCAACAGGGAATAGCTTATATTTCTGCATTCAGCCAGATCCCTGCCAAAGCCGATGAGACTGATTGGATCTTGCCAATTGCCAGCAAAATCGGTTTGCCCAAGGAGAAATTTGATCGCATTACTATCACCCGTGATCCCGGCTGGAACCTCATCCAGTACCTTATGGAAGCCGGAGAATCCCCGTCACCACAGAGGATTAAGGAACTTATTGAGTGGTCCCGGCAATTGACGTTGGCAAAATGTCTTCTAGGTGATGAGCCATCAGCCTATCATTGCCCCATTAGCAGAAATATAATTTCATGGCCGGCGGCAATCGATAACAAGCACACCCAGCGTGGGCCACAGACCGTGTATTTTGAGCGTGACATGCTGTTTAAATGGGTTAATGAAAATCCCATTCATCCGTTAACAAACCAAGCGCTTGACGTGAAACAGATAAGGACTCACTGTCCAGAATTTTTTGAGCAACTTATTGCAACGCTTGACGGTCTACCTGACGACGGCCCTTCCCCCCCTTAAGGCGAACATTCTTAGTTTCACCCGTCCGGAATCTTTGTGCTATCTACCGGTCTGACAAGGAAAATAGGCCAGCAAAGGGCAATGTTTCCTATGAATAATTTTCCGATTCAACCACATGCACCAATCCAGACACCTCAGGAAGGCCGTTCGCCCAAACCTGAACGTGTCGTACCCTCCACTCAAGAATGCCCTGTCACGCAGCACCCGGAGATAGCAGTCCCACAGGTCCGGCAAGGCGCTTCAGCTCTGCAGCCACACGCCATCACATCGTCTCTTACCTCAAGAAATATTTCACAAGCACCCGCAGAGGAAAGTCGGGCGCCGATGACAGACGTCGTCAAACATGCCCTGGAAGGTCTGAAAGATGCTGGTTTAGACCCACAACAGTGGCAGGGGATCGGGTTATTTCTGGAGGTTCCCTATGACAGGATAAAAAGCATTGATACCAATCCTGCACTGAACAACCCCGAGAGCAAGTTGTGCGAATTACTCACCTATGCCGAAACATCAAACCTTTTGCTACCAGAAAGGTTGGTTCAGGCTTTCAGTGAACTCATGGACAGGGCGTTGTATGAAGAATATACCAATAACCTGCACGCCTTGCTTGGATCGCTTTTCTCGTTTGAATTCGTTGCCAATAGTAAAAAGGAAATTACCACCAAAGCACAACGCTTTTTTGACTGCGAATATCTCTCCCCGGAGCCTGAGTGCTATAACAATGATAATCTGTCGTGGCACGACAGGATTTCAGCCAGAGATGCTTACCTGATCATTAACAAACACATGAACGTTGCCGAACGTTATTTTCTTGCCGCCAGATTAAATCTGCCTGACGCCGACCGGGAAGCATTATTGCCATTACTGTTCGGAGAATGGAATGCCTATTTCGCAGAGCTTTTATGGCGGGCAGACGAACAGAACCTGCTAACTTTCGCCAATCTGTGTGCTGTTATGTCTGAAGGTGGCGATCGCTGGTCAGTCGAGAAGTATGTTTGTCCCAGACTGGGACTGGATTATCATCAGCTTCCAGCATATCAATCCAAAAAAATGCTATCAGAAAATAGCAGGAATCCCGATCGGTTGTTAAGTATCCGGGATTTGGTTTCCATTTTTTGTGATCAAATGCTCATCAACCCGGAATATCTGGCACAGGTCAGTGGTTATTCTGAGCTACTTGAACACCCCCTGATGAGGACGATACAGAAAAAAATCAAGCTTTGTCCTGATAGTGTTAAAAGAATAATTTTGCTGGAACTGATTTACCAGCAAAACCGTCAAAAAAACAAAGACGGTTTATCCATTACCGACGTTGTCCGCATCCTGAATAAACCGGAGGTGATGGAGTTCAGAGTAGCCAACCAGTTAATGAATAAAAAGGCCGCTGAGGGTGCTGATCATGTAAGCCCGGAATTTACCATGTCACAAAGGTTTGACCTGGCGAAAATGCTGATTCAGATTCCGGATTTTGAGGCAGAACCCCTGGCAAAAATGCTGGGTCTACCCAACCATAAAAGAAAGTTGATTCTTTCAGGGGAGTATGCAAAAGAGTTACACATAATTGTTTATGACATTCTCTGTGCGGCCAATAGCCTGGGAAGGCTCACTCCAGAAAATGTCCTGTACGCCCTGAACCAGGCTTGTCCGGCATCAGTCGTGGACAGAGTGTGCAACATGAGTGAGTTTCCGCAATTACAAGCCATCACCGGCGCACCATTGCCGCCGTTAGTGGTTGGCCAGCAAGATGACATCCCCCGAAAATCAGGCTCCATGCCCTTAACCATGGAGCTCCTGGGTAATCTACTGCTAAGCCATAACGTACACAGAATTGGTATGTGCATGGGACTTCGATTTAATGAGTTGATAATGTTACAAATTCGCACCGATGATAAACCGCAGGCAATGGCTTATCGCCTGTCAAAGAAACTGACTGAAACCGAGCGAGGCCTTGAAACGGGTCACCTTTATCAGGCGTTGCAATGGCTGGATGACGAGGATGCGCTGGCCTATTTCCCGCAACAACAAACCGATGAGTTCCTGAGTTGTCTGCCTGAGCAGACCGTTAACAACATCCAACAGGGCATGGCTTATATTTCAGCATTCAGCCAGATCCCTGCCACAGTCAATGAGGCTGAATGGATCTTGCCGATTGTCAGCAAAATCGGCTTGCCCAGGTGGAAATTTGATCTCACTCCTGTCTCCTGTGATCCCGGCTGGAACCTCATCCGTTACCTTCTGAAAGCCAGAGAATCCCCATCGCCACAAAGGATTAAAGAACTTGTTGAGTGGTCCGGGCGATTGCAGTTGGCAAAAGACCTGCTCAGTGAATCGGGAAATGGTGAGCCATCAGCCTATCATTGCCCCATTAGTGGAAGTTTAATTTCATGGCCGGCAGCAATCGATAAAAAGCAAAACCAATGTGGCCCACAGACTGTGTATTTTGAGCGTGACATGCTGTTTGAATGGGTTAATAAATACACCACCCATCCGTTAACTTCAGAAGCACTGGATGTGAAACAGATAAGGACTGATTGCCCAGAGTTTTTTGAACAACTTATTGCAACGCTCAATGGTCAATCTGACAACAGCTCCTCACACCATAAGAAGTGAAAACAAACGATAAGTTGCCATAAACAGAGTAAAAAAAACCGGCAACCCGTTAGGATTCCGGTTTTTTTACTATCCGTTAACCGAGCTGATTATTCAGCTTCGATGAACACTTTGATGGTTGCAGCAACATCAGAATGCAGCTGAATGCCAACGTCGTACTCACCAACCGCACGGATTGGGCCTTCTGGCAGACGGATTTCGCTTTTGGCAACCGCAACACCGGCAGAAGTGATCGCTTCAGCCAGGTCACGGGCACCGATAGAACCGAACAGTTTGCCCTCATCGCCTGCTTTGGCGGTCAGGGTCAGTTCGATTTCAGCCATTTCTTCAGCACGCTTCTGAGCACCGCTCAGATGTTCGTTAGCCGCGTTCTCAAGCTCGGCACGACGGGCTTCAAAAGTAGCCAGATTCTCTGCAGTGGCAGGCAGAGCCTTACCAAAAGGAATCAGAAAGTTGCGGCCATAGCCGTTTTTAACGGTGACCTTGTCGCCCAGCTTACCCAGCTTGGCAATTTTTTCGAGCAGGATTACTTCCATTTCGCTAGCCTCTATCTAGTACCTGTCATCCCTGATGCAGTCGGTTATTCGCACGAGTGCGAAAATCAAAAAGACTGTCCAGACATGCAGTTAAAACAATGACCGGGTACGCCAGTTGCGTGACAAAAATCAACAGGATGTAAAACCCTACCAACCAGAAGCTTCCCAGTTTTTTCATGCCAACCAGCCCATGGATCATGGCAAGCCCTGCCACCAGCAGTGGCAGCGTTGCTGTAGGAACCAGCACCAGCAGGAAAGGAACAAAGGTTGCCCCCACCAGGGTGAATGCCAGAAGCCCCATGGCGACCGGTAATGGCAGACGGATCTGGTGAAACTCTTCACGGAATCCACCCGGGTTATAGAGCTGTGCCTGCCAGGATCTGGCCAGCACCAACCCGAGTATGCAGCTCACCAGGTTAAACCAGGTGACCACACCAATAACTCCGTATTCCACCAACGGCCTGATGCCCACTACCAAGTCGTCCGAACTCTGCCCTGCCTGCTTAACGTAGTCACGAATGAAGGTTATGACCAGATCGCTGATCAGGGCGATTTGCTGTGGAGCCAGCTGCGCCAGTATCAGAGCAATTAAAGCTCCGGCAGGCAGCAGCGCCAGTAGTGTTTTCTGCCAGGAAACCGTTTGGCGTAATGCCAGGGCCAAAGCAACGGTCGTTGTCAAACCAATGATCGTGGAGAACTGTCCCATGGCAGCCCAGGCAATACCCGGCAACACCGCCCAGGTGAGTATTTTCAACCCCTCACTGGCACCACGACGCAGTACGACCAGTGAAATGATGGCTGCACTCACCCAGAAGAGCATGGGAATACAGGCAAACACGGTGGCCAGGATCATCGCCTGTTTTGGGCCGCGCATTGCCAGTTCCGCCAATCCACGCATCAGCTATACCCTATGAATAAATCAGTGACGATCGGTGTATGGCAGCAGAGCCACGTAACGAGCGCGCTTGATCGCTGTTGCCAGCTGACGCTGGTAACGAGCCTTGGTACCGGTGATACGGCTAGGAACGATCTTGCCGGTTTCAGAAACATAAGCTTTCAGCGTGTTCAGATCTTTGTAATCGATCTCTTTAACGCCTTCAGCGGTAAAACGGCAGAACTTTCTGCGACGGAAAAAACGTGCCATGGCAACGCCTCCTTGGATTTATGCTTGTATGGTTAAGAGCGGGTTGAATCAGGAACCTGTGAACCTTAGACAGTCATGAACCATTTAACAGTCATGAACCATTTAACAGTCATGAACCATTTAACAGTCATGAACCATTTAACAGTCATGAACATCTAAGCGTCAGGTCTTACTCTTCAGACTCTTCTGCTTCGTCTTCAACGGCTTCTTCAGAGGCACGTTCTTCACGGCGGTCTTCTCGACGATCGTCACGACGATCACGCTTTTCTTCAGACTGCAGCATGATAGAAGCTTCAGTGATGGCTTCATCACGACGAATAACCATGTTACGGATAACCGCGTCGTTATAGCGGAAGTTTTCCGTCAGCTCATCCAGCGTTTCGTTACCACACTCAATGTTCATCAGAACGTAGTGAGCCTTGTGGATCTTGTTGATTGGGTAAGCCAACTGGCGACGACCCCAGTCTTCAAGACGATGTACCTTGCCACCATTTTCGGTGATAGCGCGGGTGTAGCGCTCAACCATGGCAGGTACTTGCTCGCTCTGGTCAGGGTGGACCAGGAAAACGATTTCGTAATGACGCATTATTTGCTCCTTACGGGTTAAATAGCCTTCTGCATTTTTTACCTCCGACATCTGTCGAAAAGATTCTGTAAAGCAGTAAGGCAAGGAGAGTATGAGCGCAAGCGCTCATCGATTACTGCACTCACAATGAATAACCCCTCTGGATCGACTTTTGATCAACCCTTGATTGAAGAGTTCCATTGAAAGTGATATATACGCCGGATAAGTTAACCGGAGCATATAAAGAGCGGGAATTCTAGAGATTTGTGACGCTGGTTGCAAGGGGAGACGCGGTCTGCGTCATGGGTAGTATCCGGTATTGAGGTGGTGATTTACCTCTTTGGGTATACCATCAATCCGATAGGGATTCGAACAAGTTCTGAAAATAAACAGGAAGTCATCCCATATCATAAAAGCTGATAACATACCTAGCCCGTTCGGCCAATAATGCTTTTGCCGGTAATAGGTACCCACTATCATTGAATTATGGCCGATCACGAAAGCACAGCACTCATCCATACACCGAAACGACGAATCGGCCCGTGGCTTCTTATCATCCTGCTTTTTTCTGTGTCAGCCTGGGCTGCAAAGCCTGTGACATATAAAATCAACGGGTTGAACAAAGAATTGAAGCAAAATGCGACGCTTTATCTTGATAACCTGCCAACCATCAAACCCGGCCAACTGGACGAGTACCGGTACGAAATCAGAAAGGCCCTGCAAAAATCACTGATGGCCCTGGGCTACTACCAGCCCACCATTAACTTTCACAGTAATAAAAAAGCAACCCATCAACTCATCATCAATATCAACCCGGGTCAGCCCGTTATCATCCGGTCCCTGCACATCAATCTTGAAGGTGATGCCAGCAAAGACAAGGCCTTTACGCAGTTGATCAGGCAGAGTCGGCTAAGGGTAGGCGATATCCTGAATGATGGTGAATACGACGCTCTGAAAACCAAACTCAATGACCTGGCCCTGACCCGGGGTTATTTTGATGCAGACCTGAGTGAACACCAGATCAGAGTCTACCCGGATGAACAGGCAGCTGACATTACCCTGACCATGAAGTCCGGCAGACGATACCGGTTCGGACCGGTGATTTATGATGCCCCTGTCAGCGAAGCGACTCGTCAGTTGCTTAACACCATGATCAATTTTGAACCGGGGCAACCCTATCGCTCTGAGCTGCTCAGCCAGCTGAACATGGATTTTTCAGCAACCGGATACTTTAAATCCATCGAAGTTCGTGCCCTCAAGGGTAAAGCGGTTGACGGTGAAGTTCCGATTTTCGTCAGCGTGATACCCAAAACCGCCTGGGAGCTGGAGACCGGTATCGGTTTCTCGACAGACGAGGGTCCCAGGGTATCCCTGAGCGTTGATAACCCATGGATGGATGAAAAAGGGCACAGCTTTACCAGCGATATTAAAGTGTCCCAACAAGTGCAGGAACTGAGTGGGCGCTATAAAATCCCGTATGGCAACCCCCTGCTCGAATACTACAGTCTGGATAGCGGCTACCAGAGAAGTACCATCCAGGATACAGACAGTCAGCTCGTTTCCGTTTCGGTTAATAAGTGGAAAAAGCGGCCGGGTAACTGGGACCAGGACTTTTTTATCCGCCTGGATTATGAGAACTACACCCAGGGGCTGCAGAACAGCAGTAACCTGTTGCTCATACCCGGCATGTCATTTGATCGTCGCAAAGCGGTTGGCAGCCCGATGGACCCTCGCTCCGGACACCTCTATAACCTGAAAATCGAAACCTCTGCCAAAGCCTGGCAGTCGGATGCTGACTTTATCAAAGTGTGGAGCCGGGCCAAATGGCTGACCACGTTCTTCAGGCGTCACCGGCTGATCAGCAGAATCGAGCAGGGTGTTATCTGGGTGGATGATATTAACAGTATCCCGCCATCCATTCGCTTCTTTACCGGTGGCGACCAGACGGTCCGTGGCTACAGCTATGACAGCATATCCCCAAGGGACAGCAGTGGGCAGCTGACCGGTGGCCGGTACCTTTCGGTAGCCAGTATTGAATATGACTATGAAATTATTGAAAACTGGCGGATCGCCTTCTTTGTTGACAGCGGAACCGCAACCAATGCCTACAGCAATAATCAGCCTGGCTGGAAAACCGGGATAGGTCCGGGCATACGCTGGGTGACGCCTCTGGGTCCTTTGAAACTGGATTTTGCCTTTGCCATCAGTGAGCCCGGCTCTCCCTGGCAAATCCACTTTTCCATGGGGCCAGATCTATGAGCCACGCTCCAAAACCTACAGCTGAACAGGCTGAGACGAAACCGGGCAAGACAGATCAGCACCCGGTGAAAAGCATATCCATAGTAAAAAGGTGCCTGGTAGTCACGGCCACCTGCCTGATGACCCTGGTCACTCTGGTCTCACTACTGCTGTTTACTCACGTCGGCAACACCTTGCTCTGGCATCAATTGAGAAACGCGCTTCCACCGCTTGATGGTGAGCTGACGGAAGGTCAGTTGATGACGGGCTGGAAAATCAGGAACCTCAGTTGGCAAGACCATCAGATTGCGTTTCAGGCCGATGATATAACGCTGAAATGGCAGCCTGGAAAACTGTTAACAAGGCAACTGCCGGTTCAACTGGTGGAAGTCAAAAATGTCAGCCTTGTGATTCAGCCAACAACGGCAACGACAACAACAACAACAACAACAGAGCCTTCAGAACAGATCTCTGGCGAAACTGCAATGACGATTCCCCTGGATATCCTGATCAATCAGATCAATATCCAGAATGTCGATGTCACCGTTTCAGGAACCATGATCTCCCTGGAAACTTTTACCGCAAGTGCCCGTTTGCAGAATAGCCAGCTGTTCATCCCTGACGTTCGGGCAGATAACCTGCGAGTTTTGTTAACAGACCAGGAAAGCACAACGCCTGCCCCCAAGGTTTTAACGCCAAAAAAACCAACGCCTACGGGGATTGATCTCTCAACAATTACCCTTCCGGAAGTCAATCTCCCAATCCCTGTCAGTCTGGAAAATTTCACTCTGACGAATGCCCGCTACCAGCAGGGTAACATTGATGAAACACTGAAAACGCTGAAACTGAGTTTCAACTGGCAAGCTAATCACATCGATGACCTGAAACTGGAAGCAGAGCAAACCAGGGCAACTATTCTTTTATCCGGTGAGATACAGCTATCTGAACGCTATCCATTGAACCTGAATCTGAATGCCACCATTCTGGATGATTTCAACATTCCCGATTTGGCGGCAATTAAAGGCGATAACCTATCACTGGAAGCGTCGGGGGATCTTGGTCAACTGCAGTTGCGGCTTGCCACTCAAGGCTCCATCAACTCATCACTCGAAGGAAACATTGGCCCTCTTGCCCCCAACTTCCCTTTGAACTTTGTCCTGAAGTGGCCCGAGCTCCAATGGCCGCTGCAAAAAAAAACACCCGGGTTCTCAGCTTCCAACGGTTTCGCCAGGATGACTGGCAACCTCAATCAATATCAGTTCTCACTGGACACAGCGGTTAAAGTGGCTGAACAACCAACAACCCAACTGCGTTTAAATGCCTCCGGAAGTTTGCAGCAGCTGACCATTGAAACGCTGTCACTCAGCCTGGCAGATGAAAAAAATCGCACAGAAAAACCGTTGCAACTGACCGGAAACCTTGACTGGAAAGAGGGAATTAGCTGGCAAGGGCAAATTCAGCTGTCACAACTGAAACCAGCATTGTGGCTACCCGATATTCCGGGGATGCTGAACGGCAAAATCAATACCCAATTCATCATGACCGATGGTTCATGGCAGCTAAGCATTCCGGAGCTCAATATAAAGGGCACATTATTGAATAGCCCCCTTGAGCTGACGGGTAAACTGAAAGCTGACAGCCAGACCCGGTCAATGGCTCTGCTCCCTTTCAGGGTTAATATTCAAAATCTCTATGCAACGCTTGGGGATAATCGACTTGACGTCATTGGACACATCGCAGAACAGGTATCCATGACCGCCAAACTGGATGCTAAATCTCTGGATACGATTACCCCAAGGCTGAAAGGCTCTTTACAAGGCCGTGTTAAGCTAACAGGGAGCGATGAAAATCCAACGCTTTTATTCAATTTTGATAGCCCATCGATTGATGTTCAGCAGACCCGTATCGACCGGTTACAGGTTAATGGCAAATTAGCCAAAGCAACATTACTGGAAGGTAAAATCACCGTTGCAGCAGCCGCTCTGCACAGTGGCAATATTCAACTGGAAAAATTGCTGTTCAATGCCAGTGGCAGTGAACGGCATCATCAAATATCCCTCAAAACCCGGGGTGAACCGGTATCCGGTGAGTTACAGGTTACCGGACGTTGGCAGGGCGCTCAGGGTAAGCAGCCTGGCAAATGGCAGGGACAGTTAGCCAGTGCCAGGGTAATCACCCTGGTGGATAACTGGTCTCTGGAGCAGCCTGTCAACCTGCTGCTGAATGCCACCGATGAAACCGTGAAACTGGCGGATCAATGCTGGCTGGCCAAACCGGCAAGGCTCTGTATTGATGCATCAACATTTTCAGCCAATCGTGGAACAACCCGCTTCCAGCTATCAGACTTTAACCTGTCGAACCTGAAACCACTCCTGCCGGGCAACCTTGACTGGCAGGCTGTACTCTCTGCTAGCGGTGATATTCAATGGGATAGCAAGCGGGATAGCGGCCACCCCATGGCCCATATCCAAATCCAAACGACGCCGGGTGAAGTCACTGGTGACTCAGACAATCCGGTTTCCCTGAAATATCAAACACTCGCCACCATCATTAAGCTGAATAAGGATGATCTGCAGGCAGCGTTGGACTTTGACTCAAAACAGCTGGGGATCGCTCACATTAATCTGGCCATCGACAATCTGCAAAGTGACCAGACCCTCAGTGGGCAAGCCAGACTGCAGGCTATGCATCTGAATGTTCTGCAACCACTGATCCCGGATATTGGCAATATCGCTGGTATCTTATCCGCTGACACCCGCATGGGTGGAACACTGAAAGCCCCCTTGCTTTTTGGCAACCTGACACTCCGTGATGGACGGCTGACCGCCAAACAGGAAATGGTCACCGTCAGCAATCTGATCACTGAGCTGAATATGGATGGCAATAAGGGCAAGGTTAGCGGCAGTATGAAGGTTGGCGATGGCAAGCTGGATTTGTCCGGTAACCTTGACTGGCAACAGATGCCCCCTTCCGGAGTTGTTACCATACAAGGGCAAAACCTTGGAGCCAAAGTTCCCGGAATGCTGCAACTAAGAGCCTCTCCCGACCTGAAGCTGACCATTGGAAAAGCGCAAACCCTGACCGGTAACATTACCATTCCCTGGGCAAGAGTGAACATCAAGCAACTGCCCAGGCAGGCCGTTAAGCCCTCTGATGATGTGGTGATTATCACCCCGGGAACCAGGGAAACAGTGCTGCATGCCGGTCTGCCATTCTCCATGGATGTCAATGTGGTATTAGGCAACGACATCAAGATCGACGCCTATGGGCTGAAGTCAGACCTGGGCGGCCATTTACTGCTGGATCTCCAACCCGGAAAACCACTGGTTGCCGATGGCTCTATTCAACTGATCAACGGCGGCTATCATCAATTTGGTCAGGACCTGCTGATTAAAGAAGGTAATATTATTTTCTCTGGCCCGCTCACAAACCCATACCTGGCAGTCAATGCGATTCGCAACCCTGACAGTATTGAAGGTGATGTATCCGTAGGCATTCAGGTTAGCGGACCACCATCCAGACCAACGTTTTCTATCTATTCGGACCCACCCATGCCACAGCAGGATCAGTGGTCTTATCTGCTCAGAGGGCGGGGTATCGATGATGGTGACAGTTCGGCGGTGCAATCCATGCTGATCGATTTTGGGGTCAGCCAGTTTGGCGGCGTCGTTACTTCTATTGGTAAAAAAATCGGCCTCTCGGATGTCACGCTCGACACTCAGGGCAGTGGTGATGACACCCAGGTCACCATTGGCGGCACTGTTGCGCCCGGCCTGCGGGTGCAATATGGCGCGGGTGTCTTTAACTCCATCGCTGAAGTAAAAGTACGCTATGAATTAATGCCGCGACTTTATCTCCAGGCGATCAGTGGTCTTGCTCAAGCTGTCGACCTGTTTTATCAATTTAAAATTGAAACCGGTAAAAAATAACAAGAATTCATTCAGAGTGAACTTCTGGAACTGGCCCGGTGAACCGATGATTTGTCCCAAGGCGAGTTTCACTGATATCCATAGCAATAGGGTGGTTACCGTCAATGCCTCTGACGAACCGCTTCAAACAGACAAACACCGGTAGCAACGGAGACATTCAGGCTGCTGACTGAACCTGCCATCGGGATAAAAATCAGCGAGTCACACAGATCTCTGGTCAGCCGACGCATACCTTTACCTTCTGCGCCCATGACCAGTGCCAGAGGTCCGGTTAAATCTGATTGATAGATATTGCCAGCACTCTCACCGGCGGTACCAATCATCCAGATACCTCGCTCCTTGAGCCACGCCATACTCCGTGCAAGGTTGGTCACCTGAATCAGGGGTACATTGTCTGCCGCACCACAGGCCACTTTGGTGGCTGTGGCATTCAGGCTGGCCGACTTATCTTTGGGAACAATAACCGCATGCACACCTGCCGCATCCGCCGTCCGCAGGCAGGCGCCGAGGTTATGAGGATCGGTAACGCCATCCAGAATCAGAAGAAATGGCGGTTCATTCAGCCCATCCAGAATATCCTCCAGGTCTTCTTCCCGGTAAACCCGGGCAGCAGAGACTCTGGCCATAATCCCCTGATGCACACCATCCGCTTTGGCATCAAGACGACTGCGCTCAACAAATCGAACGGAAACGCCCTGATCTCTGGCCTGATCAACCAGTGCATTGATTCGCTTATCGGTACGACCTTTCTGAATTTGAAGTTCCAATACTCTTTCGGGTGATCGTTCAAACAGGCTCTGCACCGCATGCAGGCCAAATACTACGTCATTACTCATTGATTTCTCATCTGCATGATAAAGATTGTTTCTTTCTTTGTGGTGCAACGCTTATTGACTGATCTTCCGTTTACGAGGCTGTCTGCCCACTGGCTTTGAGGCCTTGGCTGAGTCAGACTTACTGGTACTGCTTTTTTTCTTCTTAACGGCAACCTTCTTTTTGTTGGCAGCGGCTGGCTTGCCCTTTTTACCCGTTGTTTTGGACGATTTTCTGCCTTTCGGCTTACGACCTGACGGTTTACCGTCCTCGGAGGCGCCTTTGGTGGATGAAGAGCCTTTAGCAGATAAAGAGCCTTTCCCTTTTTTAGCCGCTGCTTCAGCAGCCCTGGCTTCTCTAAGCAGTTTTGCCTTTGCCGCAGCCGATTTAAATCGACTGCCCAGTGCCGCGCTTGCGGATGAACGGGATTTTTTCGCAGGACCAGACTTACTGGATGGCTTTCTTCTTCCGGGCTTGCCAAGCGCGGATAGCAGTTCGAAGTCGATCTTCTTATCATCCAGATCAACCTTACTGACCATTACCTCCAGTTCATCGCCCAAACCGAACCGGCGACCTGTCCGCTCACCACGCATGCAGTGATGTACATTGTCGTAAATATAGTAATCATCTGGCAGACTGGTGACGTGAACCAGGCCTTCAACAAATACGTCTTTGAGTTCAACAAACAAGCCAAACCCGGTAACTGAAGAGACAATACCACTGAAGGTTTGGCCAATGTGTTGCTGCATATAGTCACACTTCAGCCAATCCATGGCATCGCGGGTTGCCAGGTCTGCCCGTCGCTCAGTTGCCGAACAGTGCTCTCCCAGTGATTGAATATCACCGGCTTTATAGGGATAGATGCGCTTTTCAGGAATCGGGCTGGCTCCCACACGAACCACATGCCTGGAGGGAATCTCTGAGCGAATAATGTGACGGATCGCCCTGTGCACCAGTAAATCAGGATAACGCCGGATGGGTGAGGTGAAATGTGCATAAGCCTTAAAGGCCAAACCAAAATGCCCCTGATTATCACCGCTGTAGACCGCCTGACTCATTGAGCGTAACACCACAGTCTGAATCACATGGTAATCAGGACGATCTTTCACCTTAAGCAACAGTGCCTGAATATCACGGGGGGTAATTTTTCCGGAGGATAGTGCCAGGCCCAGGCTGCCAAGGAAGCTGTTCAGGTTAAGCTTCTTCTCCAGCGTCGGCCCTTCGTGGACACGATACAGACCCGGGAGATTGTGCTTTTCCAGAAACTTTGCCGCGCAGACATTGGCACACAGCATACACTCCTCAATCAGCTTATGGGCGTCATTACGCTCCCTTGGCACAATCTGCTCAATCTTGCGGTGGCGACCAAAAATAATCTGGGTCTCAACCGTATCAAAATCAATCGTGCCCCGTTCTGCCCGCACGGACACCAATGTCTTGTATAGCGAGTACAGGTGCTCCAGGTGTGGTACTAATGGCTTGTACTGTTTGCGTAGATCACGGCCTTCATCACTGAGGGACAACATGTCCCAAACTTTGGTATACGTCAGACGGGCATGGGAGCGGATAACGCTCTCATAGAATTTGTAGCCGGAAATCTTGCCCTTGCCACTGATAGTCATTTCACAGACCATGGCCAGTCTATCGACTTCCGGATTCAGGGAACACAGACCGTTGGACAGGACCTCAGGCAACATAGGAATAACATGCCCGGGGAAGTAGACCGATGTCCCCCGGTTAACCGCTTCCTTATCCAGCGCCGAACCGGGTTTTACATAGTTAGATACATCGGCAATCGCGACAAAAAGACGCCAGCCACCGCCTTTTTTCGGCTGACAATAAACCGCATCGTCGAAGTCACGGGCATCCTCACCATCAATAGTGACAAAGGGCGTTTCCCGTAAATCGACCCTGAAAGCCTTATCGGATTCTGCAACCTCGGTAGTCAAGCCCTTACACTGTTTTTCTACTTCATCCGGCCACTCATGGGGAATGTTGTGGGTGCGAACAGCAACCTCAACCTCCATTCCAGCATCCGCTCTGCCACCCAGAATCTCCTTAACAATGCCCATAGGCATATTGCGACGTCCCGGTTGCCGGGTAATTTCCAGCAGAATATATTGACCTTCCGTAGGCATCAGCGGACCGGGCTGGACAATGATTTCCCGGCTGATACGAGGGTTTTCGGGCACCATAAAGGCTGCACCGGATTCGGTATAGTAGCGTCCAACAACCTGTGTCGTATTTCTCTCAATCACTTCAACCAGCTGGCCTTCCCTGCGGCCACGATGGTCAACCCCTGATTCACGGACTACTGCACGGTCGCCATCAAATAGCTGCCGCATCTCCCGGGGGGACAGGTAGAGGTCCTCACCACCGCCATCAGGAATTAAAAAACCAAACCCTTCTTTATTGCCCTGAACAACGCCTTTAATAAGATTCAACTTACTGATCAGGGCAAAGGCATTCTTGCGATTTTGCAGCAACTGGCCATCACGGATCATTGCCTTGAGACGGAACATCAGCGCTTCTTTCTGTTCTTCGTCGTTTATACCCAATTCACGACATAACGCCTGATGGTTGGCCGGAGCCCCGCGCTGCTCAAGATATTCCATGATATACAAACGACTGGGGATCGGGTTTTCATAGCGCTCTGCTTCGAGAGATGCCTGACTATCCTGGCTTTTCCACCCTTGTGACATGTGGTTATTGCACCTCTTGATATAGCTCATGGCTTTTAGAGCTCATGGCTTTCTATAGCTCATGGCTGTCTTCAGCTCGGATCGTGGTGGAAGGAAAAACATTGAATCCATTCTGTAATTAGTACATGTATCGGTGAGTCAATGCAAAGGGTGGCGGCTAAAATAAAATACCATCAAAAGAATAGCCGATTCATTCAATGATAAACCGGCTATTTTTTCAAATAGCCGGACCCTGACAATCAGGCAAACGGCTGACGCAGAATAATAGTTTCTACACGGTCTGGCCCGGTAGAAATAATATCAATTGGTGCACCCGTTACCTCTTCAAGACGCTTGATGTAAGCCAGTGCATTAGCAGGCAATTCATCAAGGCTCTTCACACCAAACGTAGACTCGGTCCAACCTGGCAGCTCTTCATAAACCGGCTGAACTAACTCGTACTCTTCAACGTCAACAGGCGTGGTAATGGACTCACCATCAGCATTCTTGTAATCCACACAGATGCGGATCGTTTCAAGGCCATCAAGTACATCCAGCTTGGTCAGGCAAAGGCCACTGACCGAGTTGATCTGGATAGCCTGTCTCAGGGCTACGGCATCAAACCAGCCGCAACGGCGAGGACGGCCGGTAGTGGCACCAAACTCATTCCCTACTTTGGCAAGATGGCGACCATTTTCATCATCCAGCTCAGTTGGGAAGGGGCCTGAGCCAACACGTGTGGTGTAAGCCTTGGTAATACCCAGTACGTAATCCAGGTAAAGCGGACCAAAACCGGTACCGGTAGAAGTACCACCGGCAGTGGTGTTGGATGACGTTACAAACGGGTAAGTTCCGTGGTCGATATCCAGCATAGAACCCTGGGCACCTTCAAACAGAATATGATCGCCACGCTCATGATGCTCATGCAGACGGTCTGATACCCGATCGATCATCGGAATGAGTTCTCTGGCCATGGCCAGCGTGTCATCCAGAACGGTCTGATAATTCACGACTTCTGACTTGTAGTAGTTCTGCAGGGCAAAGTTGTGATAATCCATCACTTCTTTCAACTTTTTGGCAAAACGCTCCGGGTGCAGCAGATCAGCAACACGCAAGCCTCTGCGGGCCACCTTGTCTTCATAAGCAGGACCGATACCACGACCCGTAGTACCGATTTTTGCTTCACCACGGGCCAGCTCACGCGCCTGATCCAGCGCCACATGGTAAGGCAGAATCAGAGGACAGGCCGGGCTGAGTTTCAGACGCTCACGGACAGGAACACCGGTTGCTTCCAGCTGCTTCATCTCTTTCAGCAGTGCTTCAGGCGACAGCACAACACCGTTGCCGATGTAACAAACCACATCTTCGCGCAAGATTCCGGAAGGAATCAGGTGCAGAACGGTTTTCTCACCATTAATAACCAGGGTGTGTCCGGCATTATGGCCGCCCTGGAAACGAACAACGGCTTCAGCCTGCTCTGTCAGCAGGTCGACAATCTTGCCTTTACCTTCATCACCCCACTGGGTGCCAAGTACGACAACAGTCTTGCCCATGGAATCGGTCTCTTAGTTTCAATGCAATTATAAAGGTTCAACCAACCATTCGCCGTCGCGGCAGATCAGCTGATGGTTGCAACCCATGTCCGCTGCTTCTGTCCCTTGCCCGGGCAGTTGGCGAACTACCCGTTTCCCCTGCCGACGCAGAGACTGCACAATGGCAGCATCCGCAGCAACAGGGGCAAAAATGGTCGTGCCTTCTGTACAGTCATCTGTACTGTCTGCTTTCAGCTGCAGCAAAGCCTTCAGCTCCATAAGGGCCTTTAGGTCAGTGCTGAAACCTGTGGCAGGACGTGATCGGCCGAAGGCTTCACCGATCCCATCATAGCGTCCGCCTTTTGCGACGGCCTGTCCCTGGCCGGGCAGATAGGCTGCAAAAACGACACCCGTATGATAGTTGTAGCCCCTGAGCTCTCCCAGATCGAAATAAAATCCAGTGCCCGGATAGAGGCTGACAATCTCTTTTGCAATCAACTCAAGCTCATTCAGTGCGGTGGCAACGCCCTCAGGCGCATCAGCCAACTCACCCCTGGCCCGTTCAAGTATTTCCGGGCCACCGGCCAGATTGGGCAAGCTCTTCAGCATTCTGGCAGACACTTCACGGAGATCCCACTCATTGATCATCTGATCAACCTCAGAGATTGCTTTTCGCTGCAAGGCATTAAAGAGCTCCAGCTCCTGATCAACGGACAGTCCGGCCTGCGATGCCAGCAGCCGATATATCTGCACATGCCCAAGATCCAGACTGACTGAATCGACATCCACCTGATCCAGCGTTTCCAGCATCAGGGCAATCACCTCCAGGTCACTTGCAACACCAGAGTGACCATACAGCTCGGCACCAATCTGGATGGGTGACCTTGAAGCCCCAAGGGAAGCCGGACGAGCATGGAAGACACTGCCCGCATAACAGAGCCTTACTGGCCCATCCACTTGCAACGTGTGAGCATCAATCCTTGCCACGGCCGGTGTTGTGTCTGCCCTTAACCCCATGGTTCTACCGGTCAATTGATCGGTTACCTTGAAGGTTTGCAGATCCAGGTCATGACCGACACCTGCCGTCAGTGACTCGATAAACTCCAGATGAGGAGGAATCACCAGCTGGTAACCCCAGCGGTCAAACAGGTCGAGCATGTCGCGCCTTAACTTTTCAGCACAACGAGCCCGGCCGGGAAGAATTTCTTCAATTCCATCGGGCAACAACCAGCGATCAGCGACGGTCATAACGGTCTCTCTTGTTGTTTCTATGAAACGTTACTGTGAATGTTTTTTCTTCGCTCTGTTCCTGCCACGCCAGGTTTACAGAACGAAGTGGCTAACCATTGATCAGATACAGTAAAGCCACACCCACCAGCATGCTGACCAGACCAGCGATTCTGAGTTGCCGGTCATCAATTTCAGCCAGCCGACTCACTAATTGTCGCCAGCGCTGTGGGTAAAGAAATGGCACAACACCTTCAAGCACCAGCATCAGGCTGAAAGCAATCAATAATTGCTGCCCAAAGTCCATTGTCCATTCTCCGCTGTTTATACCCATTCCACCCTCTAACATGAACGACACAGCCACACGTTCAATGTACCCACACACGAAAAAACCGGGCGAGGCCCGGTTTTGATAATACTACCACGGTTTTTTCACACTAGCAGCAAGAGTTCATTATTTGCCTTGCTTATCGTGGTTAAAGTAGCGGAAGAAATCACCTTTCGGCTCAATCAGCATGACGTCACCGGAGTCTCCAAAGCTCTCTTTGTATGCCTGCAGGCTACGATAGAACGCATAGAACTCCGGATCTTGCTGATACGCTTTGGCATAAATCTCGGCAGACCTTGCATCCCCGTCACCACGGATCATCTCGGACTGACGATAGGCATCGGCCAGAACCACCCGCTTTTCACGGTCCGCATTGGCCATGATACCTTCTGCCATCTCCTGACCACGGGAACGATAGTCCTGGGCCTCTTTCTCACGCTCCGATGACATCCGCTCGAACACAGAATCACTGACCTGTGGCGGCAGGTCAATCCGCTTGATGCGAACATCCATAACACTGACGCCGAGTTCCTTCTGGGCAACTTCATTCAGCGTTTTGGTCAGCTCTTCCATCATTTCATCACGCTGGCCGGAAACCACTTCGTTCAGAGTGAGACTACCAAACTGGTTCCGCATGCTGGACTCAGCACGTTGGGCCAGCAGGTTACTGGCACGGAATACATCTCCCGCCGTTGCACGATAGAAGTCGTAGACGTTATGAATCCGCCACTTGATGTAGGAATCCACAATAACGGCCTTCTGCTCAAGGGTCAGGAAGCGCTCGGATGGGACATCAAGTGTCTGTAGACGACCATCAAACACTTTAACCTTGTCGATGACCGGAATTTTTACATGCAAGCCCGGAGGAATGCTGTCGCGAACCACCTGCCCAAAACGAAGTTGAACCGCTCTATCCCGCTCGGAGATCACGAATAAACTTCCCCATGCCAGTATCACAACAACCAGGGAAATAATCAGTCCAGTGAAGGCTTTCTGACTCATCGACTTACCCTCCCCCCACTGACTCGCGAGCTATTCACGCGCTTGTTCAATTCTTCTGTCACCCGGGTGGTAATCTCGTTTAATTCCTGGGCAGATAACTGTCTGGATGGCAAATTACTGCTGCCATGAGACTGGGTCAGTTTATCGAGCGGCAGGTACATCATGTTATTCCCGCCTTCAACATCGACCAGTACCTTGTTGGATTTGCTGAGCACGTTTTCAATGGTTTCAATGTACAGACGTTCACGGGTTACTTCAGGTGCCTGTTGGTATTCACCCATCAGCTTCACAAAACGATCCGCTTCACCTTCTGCCTTGGCCACCACCTCATCACGGTAACCGTTGGCATTCTCGACGATACGTTGAGCCTGACCACGAGCTTCCGGAACAACTTTGTTAGCATACACCTGAGCCTTGTTCTTGGCCCTTTCCTCATCCTCACGGGCGCGAATAACGTCATCAAATGCTGCCTGCACCTCTTTGGGAGGTTGAGCACTTTCAATGTTTACCTTGGCAACATTAAGGCCGGTACCGTAACTGTCCAGGTAAGCCTGAAGGCGATCACGCACTTCAATACCCATTACCTCACGACCTTCCGTCAACACCTGGTACATCTCAGAGCCACCAACAACATGGCGCAGTGCACTTTGCGTCGCTTCTTCGAGACTCACCAGGGGTTTGGCAACATTAAGTACGTAGTCCTTGATGTCGTCAATGTTGTACTGCACCGACATGGCTACCTCGACGATGTTCTCGTCTTCAGTCAACATTTGCTGCAGAAGGTTGTATGTCCGAAGTTCAGTAACGCGTTCCTGAAACTTGGTTTCAATGGGAGGGAAGTACATATGCAGGCCAGGGCCAACTGTTTCTGCATACTCGCCAAACCGAAGGATTACCGCCTGTTCTTTTTCATCAACGGTATAGACTGCATTCCAGATATAAGCAGCAACAGCCAGTATCAGGATGCCAATAAAAATACCGGAAGAGGAGCCTTTCTGAGCTCCGCCACCGGAACCACCACCGCCTTTGCGGCTACCCCCAAACATGGAATTCAGTTTGTCCTGAAATTTGCGAAAAGCATCATCCAGGTCCGGTGGTCCTTGCTTATCGCCTTTGTTACCACCGCCCCATGGATCCTTGTTATTTCCACCCGGCTCGTTCCAGGCCATATATGTCTCCGTAGAGTCAGCATCAAATTGAGTTTTGGTTTGAGCATCCCTGTTACTGGGGACGACAGGCTATTAAATAAATAGTTCCTGAGCCAGATTGTAGAGTTTGGATAGCGAATAGCGCAAGCCGAATTGGTAAAGACCGCAGCGGATTTTCTTTACAAACACCAAATCAGAGCAGTTTCGCCCAAATTTTATCCGTCATTCGTGATGAAATATTCTGTCCAGCCAGGAACACTTTTTATAAAGAGTTAAAACAACTGTCGCTAAGACCTTCTTGTCTGGAAATGCGCTCAAAGTCAGGCTTTGGCAAGCGAATATCCAGAATGATATCACCACTCTCAGAGTAGGCTTCTGACTGAATCGCACCCAACTTGTAAAGACGGGCTCGAATACGACCCTGGGCAGGCTGGAGGGTTAGCTGCCCCTGCAGCATATCATCCGAAAGCAGCTCTTTGATGGCATCCTGCAGCAAGTCAACACCATCACCGGTAACCGCTGAGACCCAGACCCGAACAGGACGCCCATCATTATTTCGCTGAATTTTCGGTTCTACGCCCTGTAAAAGGTCAATCTTGTTATAAACCTCCAGCTGTGGTACCTCATCGGCATTAATCTCTTTCAATACCGAGCAGACCTGATCCATGTTTTCCAGACGTTCCGGATCATGACTGTCAATCACGTGCAACAGAAGATCTGCCTGGCGGGTTTCCTCAAGCGTTGCCCGAAAGGCCTCAACCAACTTATGAGGAAGGTGTCGGATAAAACCTACCGTATCCGCAAGAACAACCGGTCCAATATCCGGTAAATCAATTCGCCGCAGCGTCGGGTCAAGGGTAGCAAACAACTGATCAGCAGCATAAACACCCGATTCAGTGACACAATTAAAGAGTGTTGACTTCCCCGCATTGGTGTAACCAACCAGAGACACTTGGGGAACCTCTGCACGCTGCCTTGAGCGTCGACCCTGCTCGCGCTGCCTGCGTACCTTTTCCAGACGACGGCTAATACTTTTGATGCGCGCTCTTAAAAGACGACGATCTGTTTCCAGCTGAGTCTCACCCGGCCCCCTCAGACCTATACCACCCTTCTGTCGTTCAAGGTGGGTCCAGCCACGAACCAGCCGTGTACTCATGTGTTGCAATTGAGCCAGCTCAACCTGTAGCTTACCTTCAAAGGTTCTCGCACGTTGAGCAAATATATCCAGAATCAGCCCGGTACGATCAATAACCCGACACTTCAGCTCTTTTTCAAGGTTACGTTCCTGACTGGGAGAAAGGGCATGGTTAAACAGCACAACATCAACATCGTGCAATACAACCAGTTGGCGGATTTCTTCGACTTTGCCAGGACCGACAAAAAAACGGGGATTGGGATGTTTGCAGCCTGCGGTGATAAAGGCGGCAGACTCAACGCCAGCGGAGCGAACGAGCTCCATGAATTCCCGGGGGTCTTCCCGCTCACGATCATCGCTCAATTCCAGATGAACAAGAACAGCGGTTTCACCACCCTCATGGCGGTCAAAAAACAAATAGATCTCCTAAAAGCCATGAACCATACGTATAAACAGCCGAAAACCAGCTTACAGAAACCTGATAATAAAACAGCGCCACATGTGGCTCATTTTAAAATAAACGAAAACACTTAAAGGCGCTTTACGCGCCCTCAAGATGCGTCAAACAAGATTACTCATGCTCAGGCTGATCAGTACCCTGCATCGGCAGACGAACTGGACGACTGGGGACAACAGTTGATACCGCATGCTTATAGACCATCTGGCTTACAGTATTCTTGAGAAGAATAACAAACTGATCGAAAGACTCAATCTGCCCCTGAAGCTTAATACCATTAACCAGGTATATAGAAACCGGAACGCGTTCTTTACGTAGCACATTCAAGTAAGGGTCTTGTAGAGAATGCCCTTTTGACATTTCTGTACTCCTTTTAATTCTCGGGTTTTTGAATAGCCTTGATTCACTTTGGGGAGGACTATCCGTTGGACCGGCTGTGCCAGTACTCATTGTTCAATATATGTACAACCTATGAAATGCCGGCTCACATTAAGCTAACCCCACACCGCACTCAATAAGTAATACTAGCTACTCCGTCCAGTCCTGCAGGAACAATTAAAGGTTCTAAGGTACTACTTTATTAGACAATGAGTCTAATCTGTCATCTATTTATAGAAGGATAGTGACTTCATTGCCCTTGATATGCTTCAAGGCTACATACTCAGTTTTATGGCTATAAGACACGTCCATCCTATTTAATTCAGGGCACTCTCCAGGACTTTCAAGACATCACCCGGCAAGTTATTTGAACACGTATCAAACCAGTGAATATCAGGCCAGCTTCTAAGCCAGGTCAGCTGTCTTTTAGCCAGTTGCCGGGTCGCAATAATACCTCTTTCGACCATCTCATCGTAGCTTAGTTCCCCATCCAGGTAAGACCACGCCTGTCGGTAGCCAACAGATCGGATGGATGGCATGGAAACATTCAGGTTCCCACGATGATAAAGACTTCTTGCTTCTTCCAGAAAACCATTCTCAAGCATCATCCGGAAACGTAATGCAATACGTTCATGGAGCACAGAACGATCTTTTGGAGCCACCGCCAGGCTGACAATGCGATAAGGCAAACATTGTTCATCTTGTTCTCTATGCCATTGAGAAAGCGGTTTTCCTGTCAGTTCATAAACTTCCAGAGCCCGCTGCAAGCGCTGGGTATCCGATGGCTTTATTCGTAGCGCGGCTTTCGGGTCAACTTCCGAGAGTTGCTGATGTAAAAAAAACCAACCATGTGCCTGCGCGCTATCCAGCAGCCTCTGACGAACCTCGGCATCGGCAGAGGGCATGGTCGCCATACCGTCCCTGAGCACCTTAAAGTACATCATCGTACCGCCCACCAGCAGAGGTACTCTCCCACGAGCCGTGATATCGGCCATCAACGCCAGAGCATCCCGTCGAAAATCGGCTGCTGAATAAGAATCTGCCGGATCAAGAATATCAATCAGGTGATGAGGCGCCTCTTTCAGAACCTCAGGCTCTGGTTTGGCAGTACCAATATCCATCCCTTGATAGATAAGTGCTGAGTCCACACTGATGATCTCGAAAGGCAGCACCTTGCTGAGCGCTACCGCAAGGTCAGTTTTGCCTGAAGCGGTAGGGCCCATCAAAAATACAGCGATAGGGAGCTGCTGTTCCTCATACCCGGACATAAGAAAAGAGAATACCTGAAACAGTAAAAATGGGATTCTAAATGATTATGCGCTGAACTTTCGATAGTCCAATATATTGATCTTATGATTATAAAACCCGATCACTTTATGGTGAGCTGAACACCAGCGGGTCCGGGCTGACATGAATGATCACAGAAAAACAGGGAATGACTCCCTGGTTATGGAGCGTTGCATCATCGATTTTATCGACGGGTTCGCCGAAGTAAGTCACGGACAGACGATGGCCAGCAGTTTCTTCCTGGTGCTATTTTCTGCCAAGAATGGTTGCATCATGTTCA
This sequence comes from Endozoicomonas sp. SCSIO W0465, assembly GCF_023716865.1. NCBI lineage: Bacteria > Pseudomonadati > Pseudomonadota > Gammaproteobacteria > Oceanospirillales > Endozoicomonadaceae > Endozoicomonas > Endozoicomonas sp. SCSIO W0465. Next base: position 316,244 of record NZ_CP092417.1, on the reverse strand, counting down.
TTGATTAAGCCTTTTATTTTTTCCAGCGATTCCCGGCAATCCATGGCAATACCCTGAGAAAAAATTTCACTGCCTATCAGGTTGAAATTTTGCCCTGCCGGGCTTTCAAAGAGGGTTATCTGACCATCGAAGTTGCCAACGATCAAAACCCGGAATCTGCTCAGTTCTTTGCAGACTACCGGGGCATATATTTCGGCGGAACGTTTATCGCTGATCAGACGAATCAGCTGCCAGTTAAGTTCTGCATGATTAATGTAATCTTCCGCAAATTTTATTTTTGGCTCAAGTTCTAGTTCGGTAACAAACGGTGCTCTGGTCAGTTTATTGGGCGTTTGTTTAAGGGTTTCCAACGCCCGGCCAATCAGAAACTGCGCGGAAAACATCAGGGTAGGCGTCTGCTGGTAAAAGGTTTTTTTCTCCGGGAAACAGGGTTCACCCCGGATTAGTCGGGCTATATCCGGTTTGCCCCGGGAGCTGTGGCACCAATAAACCTCGGTAACAGGCACCTCAGGCAATTTTTCCCAGTCGTAAAGCAGGGAAAAATTTTCTTCCTCCGGATGGTTGCTTACAGCTTCCAGACAGGTTCTGTTGATGGACTCAAGCCGGAATATGCGCTGGCATATTCTTAGGGCCATACCATTGTGATCAAAATTGAATCGGGTAACGGCCTGCAGACTTTGAATTGGAAGTACGGGAAAGTCATCCGGTTTTTGCCGATACAGTTGCCAGGCAAACTCCGACCACTGACAGAATAAATGATCTTTTGGAGATTGATGCTTGATTGACCAGTTGAGCATGCAATGACTCCAGTCAATAATGGCTTTTTTTTCAGGGAGGGCCAGGGTGGAAAAATGGTCAATGGCGTGTCTGGCCGCCAGCAGATACTGTTCCGGTGCAATATGGTAGGCAATATCAAATTGATAGATCCGGTCGTGCATTCTTGGTGCACAAAAAAACTGACGTGGTGGACCCATAGGGATAGGGCAGAAATTTTTCCAGAATTCTTCCTGCACGATCTCCCTGATAATTTTTATCGCCTCCCTGGGTAACTCGGATGAAGTACACTGCGATTTTTGGCAAAGAGAAATCACTAGCGACAAGATTCGTTCCCAGCCGGAGGCACTCTCGCCTGAATCCGACTCGCAAGGTGAGTTTACTGACTGCACTGGCCCTGATTGGTAAAGGCTATCCCAATCCGGCTCTGAAGAATAATTACAAGTGGTTTTGCCTGTGCCCGATAAATCAAATAGTCGCCACCCGCCCTCACATCTGATCTCAACAAAAGCATGCGAGACCGATTTAACTATTCTGGCTTCAATACCCCAGTACAGACAGAGTAATTGAAATAGATACGCACGGTGGCGGCAGCTTCCCTGTTTCTCCTTTATTAACCGCATGACCAGATTGATGCCAGCCTCAGTATAATTACGGTCGTAAGAAAACGTTCTGAACCAGTCGGCCAGTGCCAGCAACCGTTCGGGCAAATTCCTGATATCGGCTATTTTGTGCAACTCCCGGTAGTAGCGGGAGTGGGTTGGTTTCCGCGAGAAAACCTCCTTATCCAGATGGACTTTGATCAGGGCAGGGCATCGCCCGGGTAGTGTTGAAATGCTGTGGTCAAAAGTCAGCGGCTCAAAGTAAGTCAGGTCGGGGTGGATAATAAAATCCACCGTCACCGGTTCAGCCATCGGGGAACGAACAACGTATTGGCCGGTTTGGTTATCCTTTGCCAGTTCCAGCTGTGCCTGTTCCGGAATAGTTCTCACACCGCTCAACCGGTCGGCGGGGGTCAGTGATGGCAATGATTGCCATTCGTTCCCGGGTTCCAGTGCCATGCGCCCTGGGGTTTCGCCCGCTTGCAGAGAGCCACGCCAGGGTAACAGGGACAAAAGGTCATTCCGATTGATGAGTTGGCCCGACAATTGACGACTGGCCAACTGTTGGTCAGCCGTCACACTGACTGTGTGCAACTCAAGTCGATACAGGTCGGTGTCCCATTCACGGGGAAAGTATCTGGTTACCTGAAATACGGCAGAGACACCAGGGGCCCTGCCCAAACTGAAAATCTTTGCCGGTTCGGTGGGCGAAGCTTTGGAAGATTGCTTTTCTGATGACTGTCTTGATGACTGCCCGGGAATACACGGCCATTTTTTGCCTGGATCTGACAAACACGCCAGATAGGGTTTCCACGCCTGCATCAAACTGTCAGTCCACCGATCCATGGTGGTTTTGGCCAACTGATCAGCGGCCTGAAGGATTTGCGGCAGGGTCAGTTCAAGGGGGATGCGACGGCGCCGGAAGTCATTATTGATGGCACTGGCACAAGCGGTCAGCCACCAACTCAGTATGTCTGGTACCCCCATGGCCTGCAATCTGAGACGATAGTCATTAATAATATCGTTATTAACCAGAACGCGGGTAAATCGGCTGGTCAATGACGGCGGAAACGCCGTCCGTCCGGGATAGGTGGGTGGATTAATGGTACCAATCAATCTGAACCCGGCCTTGTGGGGCAGTGGCAGGCGATCATTGAGGAACTCTTCCAGGGGGCCTGAAGGCATAATATTGAGTTCACTGACCACTAACACTTCACCCAGACGCCAGGCACGGTCAAAGGCCTCCACAAACTGTGCAAATTGGTCCGGTGCCCCATTGAAGTGCTGATAGCCTTTACCGGTTTGCTGTTGCCAGGTGGTCAGGGTCAACAGTAACAGAGCATCCTTACCCCATCCGGCAGTGCCTTCAACTACCATGGCAGCTCTTCCCGGTTCCCTGAGCTGCAGAAATTGCCAGCAGGTTTTTATGTATTCTCTGGTGGCCGGAGTATCAATAACCAGCGGCTGTGATCGCTTTTGATTCACCTCTGTCAACTGGCTGAAAAACGCAGTAAAAGAGTGCTGATGCGGGCCAGGCAATGGGTCATCTACCTGCCCGGAGCTGCGCCAGTAAGTCCTGAGTGCTTGCCATTCTGATTGCTGGTCCCGATCGATCCGCCCACCCAGACTTTGTCTGCAGGCTTCTTCAGCCAATGCGAATACCTGTTCATTGCTGGCGGGGCATGGTGCATCAGCAGCGATCATTCTGAACCGGGCCATGATGTCGTTCAGATCCCTTGGCGTCAGCTCATAGTCTCTGGATACCAGTTTTTTATACTCGGCCAGTAGGGACAAGATGGTTGCCGAAGCGGTCAGCCTACGTTCCATAGGCCAGGTCTCGGGCAGGAGTGGCTCAATGATGGTCTGTTTCAGAATGGACTGCGGAAGTGGCCGGTAAAAGAGGCGTAAAATCCGACTTTTCAATTCAGGGTCAAGATTCCGGCCCCGGTAACTTTCCGGATTACCGGTTAACAACACCCGGTGGTTGTCGGTTAACCAGATTGTCTGGCCATTGACGCAGAGCCGGGGAGGCGATTGCAGCAAACCGGTCAGTGGAGACAATAGTCCATGATGCACCAGGTTGGCTTCATTAATAATCAGTAGGCCCGGCCGGGAACTTTTGGCCCACTCCGATAGCTGACCGGGCACCGAATGCGAGACCAGATTACCCATCATGTCTTTTTCCAAGGTGACCGAGCCGTAAAGGTCTTCCCAGGTGGTGTCTGGTCCCAGGGTCATACTGTTCACGGTTTGCTGGTCCAGCTTGGCGTCAATGGCAGCAACCAGCCAGTCCATTGATGAGTGCTGCTGTTGCTGCAACGCTTGTCCGGTGGCGAGGGCAAGACAGGATTTACCGGTACCGGCCGGACCATTGAGGTCAATGATCTTATGCTGTCTGAGCATTGCGGTGAGCTGTGTGAGCCGTTTGGCCTGTTGCTGATTATGACTACGGCAGGCCTTTAGCCAGTCTGTGGCCAGTGTCTGCAGTGTCGTGGTCAGCAGTTGATCAGGGAAGCAGTGCTGAAGCTGCTGTTGCAGATGCTGCTGGAGCTGCGGGACTGGATCTGACGGATGGTGTTGGGTGATGAGTGACAGCTGATGATTCAGGATCATGGCCTGCTGATGCACCGGGATACCCCGGTAGTGGCTGTCACTGGCCATGACCAGCAGGGCATCGTATAGCAGACGCAGGCGATGGCCTTGATAGGAAGGGATTAAGGAATGCAGGTTGTCGGTGATGTCCGATACCGAATCAGCACGTATGCCTTCTTCAGGGAACATTGAGTGAATAATGCCAGCCATCTTCGCCAGACAATGGGCCGGGATTTTGTCGAAGGTGTGGGGCAGAGAGTGCGCCAGTGCCGGTACCATATATCGGGCTAACGGCCAGAAGTCATCGGTCAGGTCCTTTGGGAGCTTCGGGAACGGGCGGGTTTTCAGGATGTCAACAATGCCATCGCTGTCGACCCCTGCTTCCTTGTCCGGAAATTGGGCGTTGATTTGTGCTTTTACAAAACTGTAAACGGTAGCATCACCTCGCGTGGGATGGGCCAGTAACTTGTTCAGGGCCTTACGCCAGTGGAAGGGCTCCAGGGTCTTGGATCGGTCAAGGCTCTGTTCGATGTGCATCTGGCTCTCAAGCAGTGTCAGAAACTCAGAAGGCGCCTGAACCGGTATTGTCGGATAGCTTTTGTCCGGGCTCTGGGGCAGTGTCCGGATGCTGTCCAAAAGACGGGTTAATGGCTCTGCTGCATCGGGATGGTTGGCCATCACGGCTTCTGTCATGATGGTTGAGACACTGCTTGCTGGCCCACGGCTTCCGGTCTTTTGTTGCTGTTGCCAGCGTTGGGACCATGGCCCCCGGGCAGGCAGGTGGTCGATGGGCCAGACAATATGGATCCGGCAATGGGGCAGGTCAATTTTCTGGCCGTAAATCCAGAGATAGGGCTCAGGTGCCAGCAGTGACTCCAGATGCCCCGCCAGGACCGGACTGTGTTCCAGCCCCGTCAACAGCACGGTTTTGCCCGCAAGCAGCTTTTTCAGCAAGGGGGATTCCGTCAGCCGAAAACTCAACTTACCGGAAAGTTTCAGTTCGCTAGTAAACCAAAGCTCCTCCCATGACTGCCCTCTGGCCAGGTGATAACTGTCGGACTCCGCAGCGGCATTGGCAACATCGCTGGTCTGAAGCCTGACAATACTCTTCCCCAAAAGCTCACCTGGAGGTCCCGGCAAAGTGCCTGTCACCAATCCGGGGGGAGCGGACAGTAATTCCATTCGCTGTTTCAGAACCCGCCACTGATCATCGGTCAGCTCACCGGTAATGCACAGCTGACCAAATTCGCTGGCCATTTTCTGAAAGGTATCGATTTGTTGCAGAGTGCTCCCCCAGGCTGAAAGATCACTGCAGATAGTATCAAAATTAAGGCTATTGATGATCCCACAGGTTTTGTCAGGTTTGACCGGTGTGTTGTTCACTCGAAGTTTGAATGCATCAATATCAGCCGTCGGGGTGTGATACTGCTCCAGACTCAGCGATGGCGGCAGCATCACCTGTTCACCATTCGCCAGGAAGTAGCCTTGCTCAAGAATGTCAGACAACTGTTGCCAAAATCGACTCCGTCTATCCGGCGGGTCCACCAGACAAATGGTCACAGGCCCTGATTGGCTGCTGACCAGCCCTTTGTGGAAATACTGCCTGCCATCATTATTGATGGCCAGGTTACCAAACAGACCGGCAAAGGCGTCCTTGCCAGTACAGCGAATGAGCAAACTTCCGGGCTCTGGCGGCTTCGTGCGATAGCGTACTGACCATGATGGCAAAACGGCCTTATGAGGGGAGCCATCGGAACTGAAGGTTGCTGAAGAAGGTCCATTAAAAGCAAATATCCGACGCCAGAAATCCGGTCCGGGAGCGTCAGGCTGGCGTATTAACTCCTCGTTAGCCAGAACAACCCGGTTAACCGTGGTGCTAACGGGCATGCCATCCAGTCGGGGCGGGTCCTCCAACAGTTCATTCAATGAGGCCAGCTGCCCGGGCTTGAGGTGGTCACAATCGAAAATCAGAGTGATGGGCACTGGCTGATAAATAAGCCCGGCACACTCGGTTTTTTGGCCGGGAGCAGGATATCGGTGAAGCCTTCTTAACGGGTGATGATTCAGGTCGTCCGGATGCCGGATAATAAAAAGAAATCCATTGCCTGTCTTTTGTCGATAGAAACGGATTAACCCATCCTTCTCACCCGCATTATGGACAAAATGAATTGCATCTCCTAACTTTGGAGACGGTTGCTTCAGATAGCTGATGCTGTCTGTAACGGGAGTCACGCTCCGGAGCAGGCCGGTAAATGCAGTACTGTCTGATGCCTTTTGTACAGCATGGCCGTTGGGCTGCGGACAGTGATAGCGCACACAACCGGTAGTGCCGGGCTGAATAGTAAACATATAAATCCGTTCGTTTTAATTGGTAATCTCGCCCCACCTTAATGTTGGATGATTTAAACCCGGGAAAGTTCCTTGCTTGACTTATGTATTGAGTCAATTTCCAACGGCTGTAGGACTTACGCATTGATGACACCGATAAATTTTGGTAGGAGGTGATCCTTCCCCTTTGCAAAACTCTCAATGAAAGCGCCTATTGTCTCTTTAAACAGCCCCCGTTGGTGCTGATAAATATTCGTAAACTCCTGCTCTATCTGCATTTTCTGGAGATAAACAAAAGCTAAAATTGCAGCAAATATATGGTTTCTGACGGGTCGTTCGCTGCGAACCTGAAAGTGCTCAATATGGCAAACCTGCTTGATCGCCCTGTGAAACTGTTCGATCTGCCAGTGCTGGTCATGGATCTGCTTGAAGTCATTGCGTTCAAAAGGGACTTCCTCTGGCAAGTAAACCACGTAGTGGCGACGCTGGTCTTTTAGCATCGTCCTGAACAACCGGATCTTACCGAAGTCTTTGAGCCATACATCCAGACCATTGTCGGGGATGTCGAGGTGTTGAACCTGCTGCCATTTACCTTTTTCCAGTGATACTGTCCTGTTTTTCTCAACGGCAAACATAAACCCAGTCTGATGGTTTTTAATCGTCTTCAGGTTAGTCGTGCAGCTGTACCAGGAGTCACCGGTAACGAACGCTGGCTTCAGCCCCCATACCAGCACTTCAATCAACATTTCACGGAAGTAGTCGTTTTTTGTCTTGTCTTCCGATTTGTCGTATATCCTGTAATTCACCGGCATATGGCGCCCGGATACGTCGGTGTAATAAAGGGTGATGAGGTTAACTCCCTTAACCACTCGGTGATGTTTACCCGACCAAAAGTGGCCAACCAGTGCCACGGAGTAGCTATAAGGTTTGTCGAGCACGCTGTCATCAACGCTCAGGGTGCCGCCAATAGGGTTTAAACTTTTGACTGCTTCATCGTACATATCTTTGGGCTGATAGTTTTCACGCTTAAGAAAGCGGTTTGCGCTATCGTGAGAAAAGTCGGTAACCTCGGCCAGTCTTGTGCATGTTGATGATTTTGGCTCACTAATCAAAAAGCCAATGTATTTTGCAAGAGTGCATCGTGCAGTGGTCGGTCGAGTGGTAGTTCTCACTTTCATCCCTGAAGACATCTGTTTTTTGGCATTATCAAATTTTAGAGCCTGTTGTCAATGCGTAAGTCCTAGGCTGAATTCACAACCAATAAATTCTTTTATGGAACTTTTTCAGAAATAACCGGTCCTATATCTAATTCGAGATAGTAATTTCAACGTCAGGTTTGTCGGGACTCCGGAGGTTTGTATGAACATTGGTGGGAATAGCGAAAAAGGACTTTTTTTCCCGGCTGCCCGTAATTCGGCAGGGGAAGTTACCCATTCTGATCCATGTCAGGGTTGCTTTAACGGATTAAGGTTTGTTCAAGCGTCCATGGCGAAAATTTGTTGCCCAAGACCGTCGACAAATTACCCGGCAGACATGAGACGACCATTACTGACCGATACTGAGCAAGTCGATGTGTCTGGTCAACCATGCCGGGACCTTAAGCCAGCACTCATAGGACAGATCTGGGTCAACTATCCCACCGCATTAACGGCTGTAGTGGTTTCTGAGCCACCTTCTTTTATGTCATCGGCATCTCTACTACCCCAACCATCTCTACCTTATGAATCGATTGAATCACCGCCGCCTGAATCATTGCCGCCATTGCCCGTTCCCTATTTTCCTTTCCCTGACGAGAGCGATAATGAGCGCTCCCCTAGTGCAGAAAAGCGCTAATACCCATACAGCCAACCCCCTCGTTCCCATGCTCTGCGTGGGAACGAGGTGCTTGTGTATGCATAACAACGCTTGGCTGCACTAGGAGGCTGACCGAGAATAGCGCCCGTAGCGAGGATGGCAGAAAACTGAGTTGAATTAATCTGCCTTCTTTGCTTTATCCACGAAAGATTGTTGAATGAATATGCCTTACAGCAACAGACCCGATACTGTTGACAGCTGCAGTAATGACCCACGGCTTACTTTGTAATGAACGTCCAACATACCGCAGGACATTGCCATCAAGCTCCAGGGCCATGCCGACCAGTTCTGGATCATTGCGACAGGCATCACCGGCAAACTGTAGCGCCAGCGGATTTTGTTGCAGGGCAAGTCTGACCACTTCCGGGTTACTCCTGAGCCGTTCACTGACAAACGCCAGCGCCATACCGCAATTTTGCACCGCCAGCTTGACCAGCTCTTCATTGTCCTGCAAGTCCGGGCTGGCATACTCAAGCGCCATACCATTGCTTTGAACGGCCTGCCGGACAGTAGGCTCATGACCACGCAGCCTGCAACTGGCACACTCAAGTAGTATACCGTTACCTTGCACCGCCAGCTGCGCCAACGCTTCATCATCTCTCAACCCATAACTGGCGTATACAAAGCTATTGGGGTCTATTGACACGATGATGGTTAATAATTCCTTATTGCCACGCTGAACCACATCAAGATAATCACGAATAGAGTGTTGAGAGTCATGATGACGAACAGCCAGTCGGAGGTAATAGGGGTCCTGTTTAAATGGCTCAGCGGCAAACTCCAGGGCATGGGCCGCATTTTCCAGCGCTGCGGAAACAATGATCGGATCAGCCCTTAATCGTTCACTGGCGTATTCCAGGGCAAAGCCATTATTTCTGACGGCTGCCAGCACAATCTCTTTATCATCCCTGAGTTCTTCACTGGCAAATTTCAGAACGTGCCCCTTCTTATCGACTGCTTCTTTGACTAATGTTTTATCCGCTTGAAATTCAGCTCCGGCATATCGTAACGCATTGGGGTCAGACCCAACTGCCGTATACACAACCTCCCGATCGTTCTTCAAATCCGGAAAATATTCCAGAAACTTCCCAGCACTTTTTTGCGCCAATATCGTTAAGGCCAGTTTTCGATATAGAGGATCGTCCTTAAGCAGGTTTTTCCTGCAAGCGTTGGGAGGTATTTTGTAGGAATTATCTTTTGCTAGCTCCATGGCCAAGAGAACAAGCTCTTTATAGAATTCAGGATTTTGTTCCAGATACGCCGTTATAGCGTCAGCGGAAAGAGCATATGGACAGTTTTCAACCGCAGTGGTTAACAACTGACGGAAAAGCACAGGATTTGACCACAGTTCTGCTCCTATAAGTTTAATTAAGTGTTTTGGAGAGTCTGCATTTGCCAGAACATAATTCATCAGCTCAAAATCGTTTCTAAACGATTCGGGTGCGTCAACAATAGCCTTAGGATTGGTTTTGATGGCGGTAAAAACAATCGCTCGCCGGTTGCGGATTTCAGGAGCAAGGTGTTTAAGGATGCGGCCATTTTGCGACACCAGGCGCATGGCCGTTGTCTCGTCCGCTAACCAGTTAACGTAGTGGTTCACCAGAGACTTGGCCTTGCCTGGATCAGAAAGTAAGAAATGCCATAGTAATGTTTGCCTGCCCGTTTCGGATTCACCGTTCAACAGGGCTTCAAGCTCCCGGGTGGAAGTGGAAGGTTGAGAAAAGATCAGTGCCGCTTCAACCAGATGGCGGATCGTCCTATCGTGGGTGCAGCGGTTCATCAGAGATATTCTTTTCATGTAGTAAGAAGCGAATTGCCAGTAGATATGCTCCAGGGCGAATTGATTGGTTGCAGAGAAAGCTGGATTAATCAGCCTTTCCCTGATTGCGGCCATATTCCATTGTGTCTGACTTCCGTACAGATTCAATGGCTGCAACAAGTAGTCTACATTGCCCAATTTGTCCAATACACTCAGAATGTCCACAAACATCCGCTGCAGGTCTTCTCTGGCAGGAAGGTGAGTGAATTCAAAAAGGACCTGACCTGTCTGTTCATTGAAATGGATTTCCGGGGCATTGAAGCCGCTATTTTTCTGATATTGAGACAGTGTTTGCGTCAAAAACCAAATTCGCTGAAACTTTCCACGTTGGCGCTCTTTCGATGTACCGGCTAATGCCTCCGAATAACACAACCGAAAGGTCCGTTGTTTGCCACCGTCGGCCTGTTCCAACAGATCGATGGTACAGGTATGAGCCTGGAGCTGGATCGATAACCGGGTACAATCTGGCATATTGAGAACGGTCACATTGTCAGCAGAAAATTGTCTGAGTGCGTCATAGCAGGTGCTGTCGAATAATGGCGCTTCCTGAGACGTTGAAAAGTCAATAATATGAAAACATTCATACTTTGCTCCAGAAAACTTGGTGGTAAACAGTCGGCTCACGGTACCCTGCCCTGAAGCAGAGGCCACGGGCCAGAGCCGAGCAAGAAAACATTTGTGCAACCATAGAATCAGTTCATGGACACTCTCGATGCGCTGTACAGAATTGACCGACTCAAGCCGTTGCAGGAGGTCTTTTAATAACTGGCAGCTGGCCCGCCATTGTTGAAAATCTGAACCCGGAGCAGGTAACTCCCCTTCAGACAGGAACGGCCTGGTGACATCGGCCAGTGCTTGTTCAACCTTTGCCTGCAGCAACGCCAGTTGTTGATCAAGCGCTGTTATCTCCTCACTATATTGTTGTCCCAGTTTTGGATCTGCGGCTGCGCCCAGCATTAAAAACTGTGCGTAGCCGGAGAGAAAAGCCCGGGTCTCTTGCATAAAGTTGCCGATCTCCCGAACACAGCCTTGCAAAATCGCCCGTCGTTCGGGGTGCATGCTCAGTTGGACTGTGCCGTTTTTCGACAAACAGAGATTGACCAGTCGCTCCGCTCCGAGAAAGTTCAGCAGCCTGGAATTTTGCTCGCTCAGCCAAGAGAACCGGCGTGCGACACAGGGTTCTTTTTCCGGCAGCGCAGGTTGCCATGCCTGCAGGGTCGCCAACGCAGTTTGATAATCCGGGTTGGCCGACCCACCTCTCAGACTCAACAACTCTTGTTCCCGATCACCCGACAACAAAAAGCCACCGGACTGCTGCTGAAACTGGCCACACACCAGCGTAACCTGCTCAGGGGAATCACCATCAGGCCACCATTGGGGCTGATCCACCAGCAGGCAGGGTATCGCTGCCTGTCGCAAGCTGATGGATATATGGTCGTTACGGGCGCCTTTTTTCAGCACCACCCCTTGGGTTTTCGCCAGCACTTCAGGCGCCAGCAGCCAGTCACCGCCATGATCACAAAACAGAACGACGTTGTCAGGCAGACAGCTGTCGTTGATTGGACGATCGGTGGCCAGCGCCAACCCCGAGCCGCAACCGTCACTGACCGGGGTTCCCTGATCCAGATAGCGGGAAGGAGAGGCGATGGAAAACTGGCTGCCGCCGGGCAGACGGGTAATCGGGCGCACCTGCAGAAACCAGACCCGGTTATCCTGATCAATGGCAAATTCAAAATCCACCGGCGACATCAGCGCATCTTCCAGTTTTTTTCCTCCCTGAACCAGACTGTCCAGAGCGTCTTTGCCAAGGGGTTCAGCCGCTTCAGCGTTACCGTCAAAGGTGGTCCACTCTTCAACATAGCCATTCTGTTCATTGGCGCGCAACACGAATCCACCATCAGGACTTCCGGGGTTGAAGACCGCCTCCCACTGCTTGCCGTTACGCTTGATCTCATAACAATGGGGGGTGATACCGTGTTGACCGGACACCACCGCCTTGGGCTGCCCCGGTCCATACTCAATCACTAACGTGCTGTCCTCAATGCCACGATAACTCATGGCCACTCCACCCACACGGCATGGAATGCACTGTTGCAGAATGATTGACATGCCTTGAGTGGCCTGTTGGGAAAACACAGCAGGACGGTAGGCCGAAGCGAGTACCTGAAGACAGGTGGCCACGATATCTGCCTGACCATGCACCACTGATTCGTACTTGCCGGCCTGAGCGTTACCAAACGAGTCCTCAGCCACGCCGGAGCTGCGCACGATAACCGGGCTATCGGGTTGTGTCAGGCCGGTGCGCAAATCCTCATAAACCGTGCGCAGGGTGTCGGCAATGGGAAGTGCCCGTATTTGCTGATAACAATCCGGCCCGGCAACAAACGAAGAGAGTGCTTCAAGCCAACGCTGCTGTTGTTCCGATGGGTCCATTCTGGCTATCCACCGTTTTATGGCCGCCAGACTGGCTGTTTCATCGGGAAACTCATGGCCATCCTTCAGCGTCGCCAGTAATGGGCGGACATCAAGCTGAACATTTTCAATCGCCTGCACGGTGTCCGTCTTAATGCAGCGAAACGGCGGAACGGGTAATCCTGCGTTCTGCATCAGGGTCAGGAACATCCCTTTCCCACCCAACCCTTCCCTGCTTGGGATATTTTGGGAATGGCTGTCCAACTGGGATTCGCTACAGCGTCTGATTTTTAATAACGTTGCATTGATTTCGTGGTCGGCACAGCCAGGCATTACCGTCGTATCTCTCTCGGTAACCCGGCACTTTCTTGTTAAAGCTTTGATATCAGAGATGCCCGATGGCAACGTTTCACGGTTGGGGATATCAGCAGCTCTGGTATCAGGCAAAACTGTGAAACCAGGCTCTGTGTCAGGGTATCTACTAAAGTCTGAGGGTGCATTAAACATCATTAAAATCCCTTTAATGTTTATCGGGTCATGACATTTGCCAGATATTCTCGAAGGCGTTTCATTCTGGCTGCCATGTCATCAACACAAGTGTCCTGAAATAATTAGACAATTACAGTTGCAAAATGTTCACTGATTGCGTCTGATTGCGTGTTTTCTTTTTCTTCAAAAGACTCCAGGTAATCCGGGCCAATAGTAACAGGGAGAACTGGAAAGTCATTCGGGTAGTCAGAATCTGTTCAGCTAAATTGTAGTGTTCGAGGGGAACTTTTAAAATAAAAAATCAGGATGCATCCGTTGCTTCACACACACTGAATAATTTCTTAGTTTCTCATTTATCATCCAATGAAAATAAATCAGTGTTTCCCGAATTTTATTTGCAAGAAGATCTTGATGCAATTGTACCTTGTTATTCTGCCAGTGAACCTGTTAATAATGATCTAACATTGAAAAATACAACCTTAACAAACTCCCTTATAACAGCTCAAACCCCACCCCCTGAAGATTCATTCGTTAATTTTTTTCAGCCATCATCATCACCACCACCCGTTGCTGCATTTGATCCATTGAATAACAACGCACAACAGCAAGTGCACACCAAATCTGTTGAGTTTACAGCACATTCCGAACCTGTGACCCTCAGGTTTAAAGAGGTAAGCACATGCGATAAACGCAAAGCAATACAAGCCAAATACAACGCATCCGACAAAGGCAAGGCGAGCAGTGCTAAACGCTCCGCCAAATACAACGCATCGAATAAAGGCAAGGAGAGAAGATCCAAATACCTGGCATCCGAGAAAGGCAAGTTATGCATAGCCATAATAAATGCAAGAGCAAGTGCTTACAGGTCAGCTATAAAAAAAGGCTTTAGTGAAGAAGCAGCAAGGGAAAAAGGAGAGTCGGCAGCTAATGCAAAAAAAGCAAAACTTGCTTCTGCCAGCCAACCTACTTTTGCTTCGGTCTCCCGAAAGATATTGCCAGCATGACAATCCGGTTGCTTGTAGCTGCTTCCAGCACTGTTAGCACTCATAAAACCAGGATCCATTGTGAAAATGACTTTTCTTCTATCCTGTAGATCATGGGTTAATCATGGGAGGGTTTCACATGGTAGAACTGGTATTTGAACAGCCCAATGTGCTCGGCACTGAGTTAGAGACTTGCTGCCAAAGTCCAGTGACTGGCTTCTTCCGGGACGGATTTTGCCACACCTGCCTGGAGGATTCCGGCAGTCATACCGTCTGCGCCAGGATGACCGATGAGTTTCTACAGTTTTCCCTGTCCAAAGGTAATGACCTCATCACACCCAACCCTGAGTTTGGTTTTCCCGGCCTGAAAGCCGGTGACCGCTGGTGTCTGTGCGCAACTCGCTGGGTAGAGGCTAATAAGGCAGGTGTTGCCCCACCGGTTTACCTGAATGCGACCAATATGGCAGCGCTTGAAATTGTTGAGCTGGCTACGCTGAAGCAGATGGCATTGGATTGATATTAGTAGCAGCAAATTGGTCTAGACTGGAGTCCTTAAGGAAAGTCACAAACCAATTAATCAACAGAATATCACTCAGGAAATCAACTAAATGCCCGGTCTTATTGATAACACCCCATCCATAACGGATATTACCCTGTTCAAAGTTGGTTCGAGTTGTCTTTGGTCGACGCTCCCCTGCGAGCATAGGTGTTTAATGTACCTCGCTGATGGGACCAACCATAATGTGCAGTTAAGCGCCCCCGGTATACTTTACTTACACAACAGACTTAATGAATCGCAAGTACTTGACCAGTGGGGCAAAGATCACTTTTCTGAGCAAATGCCACGTTTGACAGAATCAGTCAAAGCGGAGCACCTGGAGAGATTGAAAAATCATGTTCGTATGTAAAACAGTCAAGAGTCTGTTTGCTCTCTCGGTTGATCGGGGGACTGTAAATATTCCTTCAGCTTGACGACTGAAAACGGGGGGGCAGTACCTTCTAAATTTTTACTGGAACTCCGGGTCCTTTCAGTTAAATTAGAAGTCAGTGGTAAATCACCTGAGTTTTTAGCTGAATTGACTGACTGACGATACCGCTTTTTGCGCTCCCTTTCGCGCTCGGCGTAAGCGGGATCTGTCTGGTAGCGCTTCCTGTGGCGCTCCCTTTTGCGCTCCCTTTCGCGCTTGGCGTGAGCGGGATCTTTGCGAAGCTCCCTTTGGCGCTCCCTATTGCGCACCCTTTCGCGCTCGGCGAAAGCGGGATCTTTGCGACGCTCCCTTTGGCGCTTCCTTTCCTGCTCCTTTTCGCGCTCGACGTAAGCAGGATCTTTGCGAAGCTCCCTTTGGCGCTTCCTTTCCCGTTCCCTTTCGCGCTCGGCGTAAGCGGGATCTTTGCGACGCTCCCTTTGGCGCTCCCTATTGCGCACCCTTTCGCGCTCGGCACGAGCGGGATCTTTGCGAAGCTCCCTTTTGAGCTCCCTATTGCGCACCCTATTGCGCTCGACGTAAGCGGATTCTTCGCGAAGCTCCCTTTTGCATTCAATATGTGAAGGATTTTCAACAATAGCTTCTTCGGCTTGAATCGCAGGAGATGTATATTGTTGATGATGTTCACTTTTCAATCGTGGGTTAAAAATCACAGTCGGCACTGTAGATTTAGAGTAATTAACAATACCGTCTTGATTAGGAATTTGAATAGGCGGATTAGGTTTAGTATCAACCTCTGTCGAGCTTTGCGAGGTTGATTGAACACGCTTTGTTAAGGAGTATATCGAAAAAGTATTATTTTCAGGGTCATGTTCTACAACCTGATAATTTTCCAGCGGTATAGCTACTGGAATTGCAGGAGAATCTTTATAGCCAGTTTGATTTTGTACAGCGAAACCTTTCAACCATTTTATTTTAGGATTTAAATACCCTTGATTATCTGAACTTGTAGATTGGTCAGTATTGTCATAGCTAGTTACAGGTTGTCCGAATTCAGTAACCATTCGGGAGAAAGCATGACCTGTTGCACCAGATTCAGCTAAAGACATACCTTGAATATTGGAAAGGCCGTTAGGGGCTGGACTTAATTGAGAACAAGTTGGTCTATCCATTGAATTCTGGAACTATTGAACTACAGATTAAGACCACACTTTCTTATAAAAGTTCCTCCCTTTCGCCACTTATTCACCATTTATTTATGCCAACCAAGCATAATTAATTGCTATGGCTATTACTAATAGCAACGGAAAACTCTTTGAAAGTCAGCGCCTCACGGATGAGGAAAACGGTGACGGTCGGGTAACCGGAAACGAGGTCATTGATGGCAACATCAACAATCTCTTTCAGGATATTTCCCGGATCGACCGCACCATTGGTGATGTAGCCTTGCGAAAGGCGTTTATCGGGATCAGCACCGATAACAACGACACCAGATGGTTTAACGACCCAGTTTATTCGCATTACCGCAGTTACCCATTGCGTTGTGTAGAGCTTTCATGTCAGGTTAACGGAACTTTTGTTCAAAAATGTAGTCTGAAACTACAACAAAGGAAAAATAATAATGAATACCGTATGAATCCCTCAACAATAAATAATAATCCTTCGCTGCTTTCTGCCACTGGAAGCGGTTTTCTCAGTCCCTCCAAACAATATGCTACGGGTTCCCTCGCCCTTAAAGAAGAAGGAAGGGCTACACATAACGCACGTTCAGTGGTAACACTTAAAGGCGGTAAGCCCCTTTATCATCGCCTGTGTACAGATGAATCTGCATTTGCCATTGATGAAGATTTTGTCGATTTCGCGGCAGGGTCATCCCAAAGCTATAACGAAATAAATGAGGCTATTTCAATATCAAGAGCTATGTATAGAGTCTTTTTGCATAACAAAAAGAGCATCACAGACGAAAACATTTACGATATTTGTAGCTGTATCCAAGCGCATAAAGACAGAGATTATCTTAAAAATAACATTCCACCGTAATTTCTCAAAAAGTGCTGGAAGCAGGATAATTTCGGTCAGTCGTCTATCCTCTCACCATGGCTTTTCTAGAACACCAGCAGTTACAACCTGAAGATCTACTGAGATTCATCACTCAGCAGCAAGAGCAGATCATTCAGCTCAAAGAGCAGATAGAATTGCTTGAAGCAGAGATTCGTCGTCTAAAAAAACTGCCCGCAAAGCCTGACATCAAACCAAACACCAAACCTCCCGATGATGACACCGGCAGCCCTGATGGAGATCCATCCGCTCCTGAGGGTAACGATGGAGCCAGCCCAGACACCTCGTCAAAGCAGAAGGTTAAGAAGCCCAACGAGAAAACCAGAAAGCAGCGTAAACAGCCCCGAAAGCCATCGGCGGAAAAATCCATACCCATTGCTGCCACTGATGTTCCGGAGGGATCAATCAGGAATGGAACCACCCCTTTTCATGTTCAGGAACTGACAATACAAACATCCAGTATTGAATATCTTTTTAGAGCAATGGGTGACACCCGATGGACAAACCATTACGGCCAAACCGCCAGCCAGCCTTCATGGACATCATTACGGGCCAATGCTGCAGGCCTACGTTCTGCACCAGTATCATGGTTGCTCCGTTACCCAGCCAGAACTGCTGGACTGGCTATGGGACATTGGAATCTCTATTTCCAGCGGGGAACTCAGCCAGCTTCTGACGAAAGGACACGAGCAGTTCCATGCTGAGAAAGATGAGCTGTTGACTACAGGTATTCGCTGTTCAAGTTATATCCAGACAGACGACACGGGAACAAGGCATAAGGGGAAGAACGGTTACTGCACCATCATCAATAACGAGTCCTTTGCCTGGTTCGAGAGCACAGACAGCAAAAGCCGGGAAAATTTCGTAAGCCTACTGCACCGCCCATGGTCAACTTACACGTTCACCGACGATGCCTTGATCTATCTGGAAAAACTGGATTACCCCAAAAAGTGGCTACGCGTTCTTAATCCATACAGAGGCGTCACCTTCCTGAGCCATGAAGCCTGGGAAGAATGTATGAAAGACCTGAGACTAACTGGTAGACGGCGCCAGCAGGCCAGTGAAGCCATGATTTATGGCAGCCTGATACAGCATGGAGCAGGACATCTTACCACCTTCAGTGATGGGGCAAGGCAGTTCGACGTTTTCAAACACAGCCAGTGCTGGATACATGCAGAGCGAGGGCTGGCAAAAGTTCATCCGGTCAATGATCAGCAGGCCATGGCTCAGAAATGGCTTCGGACATGGTTCTGGGCCATTTACGATGACCTTAAAGACTTCAAGACAGAGCCAACTGAAAAAAAGGCAATAAAAGTACGACAGGGGTTCCAGGCGCTGATCCAAACCCAAACGTGCAGTGGGCTTCTTCAGGATGCTCTGTCAGGGTTGGCTGTAATCAAGGAAGAGCTATTACTGGTTCTGGATGACCCGAGCTTACCGCTGCACAACAACCTGAGCGAGAGTCAGATACGAGAATATGTTAAACGACGAAAGATCAGTAGTGGGACGCGAAGCGATTTGGGGCGGCAATGTCGCGACACCTTTGCCAGCCTGAAAAAAACGTGTCGCCTGTATGGTCTCTCTTTTTGGGATTATCTGAAAAGCCGACTAATGGGCGATGGGTTATTTCCGAGATTGAGTAACCTGATTGAGGAGGCTTCACGTCATCTTCCGTGTGGTGCTGCCAGCAGTTTTTGAGAAATTACTTCTGCTCCTATAAGTTTAATTAAGTGTTTTGGAGTGTCTGCATTTGCCAGAACATAATTCATCAGCTCAAAATCGTTTCTAAACGATTCGGGTGCGTCAACAATAGCCTCAGGATTGGTTTTGATGGCGGTAAAAACAATCGCTCGCCGGTTGCGGATTTCAGGGGCAAGGTGTTTAAGGATGCGGCCATTTTGGGACACCAGACGCATGGCCGTTGTCTCGTCAGCTAACCAGTTAACATAGTGGTTCACCAGAGACTTGGCCTTGCCTGGATCAGAAAGTAAGAAATGCCATAGTAATGTTTGCCTGCCCGTTTCGGATTCACCGTTCAACAGGGCTTCAAGCTCCCGGGTGGAAGTGGAAGGTTGAGAAAAGATCAGTGCCGCTTCAACCAGATGGCGGATCGTCCTATCGTGGGTGCAGCGGTTCATCAGAGATTTTCTTTTCATGTAAGCGAAGCACCAATAAATATGCTCCAGGGCAAATTTATTGGTTGCAGAGAAAACAGGATTAGTCAGCTTTTCCCTGATTGCGATCATATTCCATTGTGTCTGACTTCCGTCCAGATTCAATGGCTGCAACAAGCAGTCTACATTGCCCAATTTTTTCAATACACTCAGAATGTCCACAAACATCCGCTGCAGATCTTTTCTGGCAGGAAGATGAGTGAATTCAAAAAGGACCTGACCTGTCTGTTCATTGAAATGGATTTCCGGGGCATTGAAGCCGCTATTTTTCTGATATTGAGACAGTGTTTGCGTCAAAAACCAAATTCGCTGAAACTTTCCACGTTGGCGCTCTTTCGATGTACCGGCTAATGCCTCCGAATAACACAACCGAAAGGTCCGTTGTTTGCCACCGTCGGCCTGTTCCAACAGATCGATGGTACAGGCATGAGCCTGGAGCTGGATCGATAACCGGGTACACTCTGGCATATTGAGAACGGTCACTTCGTTAGCAGAAAATTGTCTGAGTGCGTCATAGCAGGTGCTGTCGAATAATGGCTGCTTCTGAGATACTGAAAAGTCAACAATATCAAAACATTTGGGCTTTACTCCATGATACGCGTTGGTAAACATTCTGCTCAGTTTACCCTGCCCTGAAGCAGAGGCTACGGGCCAGAGCCTGGCAATAAAACATTTGTGCAACCATAGAATCAGTTCATGGACACTCTTGATGCGGTGTACAGAATTGACCGACTCAAGCCGTTGCAGGAGGTCTTTCAGTAACTGACAACTGGCCCGCCATTGTTGAAAATCCGAACCCGGGGCAGGTAACTCCCCTTCAGACAGGAATGGCCTGGTGACATCGGCCAGTGTTTGTTCAACCTTTGCCTGCAGCAACGCCAGTTGCTGATCAAGCGCTGTTATCTCCTCACGATATTGTTGTCCCAGTTTTGGATCTGCGGCTGCGCCCAGCATTAAAAACTGTGCGTAGCCGGAGAGAAAAGCCCGGGTCTCTTGCATAAAGTTGTCGATCTCCCGGACACAGCCTTGCACAATCGCCCGTCGTTCGGGGTGCATGCTCAGTTGGACTGCGCCGTTTTTCGACAGGCAGAGATTGACCAGTCGCTCCGCCCCGAGAAAGTTCAGCAGCCTGGAATTTTGCTCGCCCAGCCACGCGAACCGGCGTGCGACACAGGGTTCTTTTTCCGGCAGCGCAGGTTGCCATGCCTGCAGGGTCGCCAATGCAGTTTGATAATCGGGGCTGGCAGAGCCGCCACTCAGACCCAGCAATTCCTGCTCCCGATCACCCGACAACAAAAAACCACCGGACTGCTGCTGAAACTGGCCACACACCAGTGTGACCTGCTCAGGGGAATCACCATCAGGCCACCATTGGGGCTGGTCCACCAACAGGCAGGGTATGGCTGCCTGTCGCAAGCTGATCGATATATGGTCGTTACGGGCGCCTTTTTTCAGCACCACCCCTTGGGTTTTCGCCAGCACCTCAGGTGCCAGCAGCCAGTCACCGCCATGATCACAAAACAGGACGACGTTGTCAGGCAGACAGCTGTCGTTGATTGGACGATCGGTGGCCAGCGCCAACCCCGAGCCGCAACCGTCACTGACCGGGGTTCCCTGATCCAGATAGCGGGAAGGAGAGGCGATGGAAAACTGGCTGCCGCCGGGCAGACGGGTAATCGGGCGCACCTGCAGAAACCAGACCCGGTTATCCTGATCAATGGCAAATTCAAAATCCACCGGCGACATCAGCGCATCTTCCAGTTTTTTTCCTCCCTGAACCAGACTGTCCAGAGCGTCTTTGCCAAGGGGTTCAGCCGCTTCAGCGTTACCGTCAAAGGTGGTCCACTCTTCAACATAGCCATTCTGTTCATTGGCGCGCAACACGAATCCACCATCAGGACTTCCGGGGTTGAAGACCGCCTCCCACTGCTTGCCGTTACGTTTGATCTCATAACAATGGGGGGTGATACCGTGTTGACCGGACACCACCGCCTTGGGTTGCCCCGGTCCATACTCAATCACTAACGTGCTGTCCTCAATGCCACGATAACTCATGGCCACTCCACCCACACGGCATGGAATGCACTGTTGCAGGATGATTGACATGCCTTGAGTGGCCTGTTGGGAAAACACAGCAGGACGGTAGGCTGAAGCCAATACCTGAAGACAGGTGGCCACGATATCCGCCTGACCATGCACCACTGATTCGTACTTGCCGGCCTGGGCGTTACCAAACGAGTCCTCAGCCACGCCGGAGCTGCGCACGATAACCGGACTATCGGGTTGTGTCAGGCCGGTGCGCAAATCCTCATAAACCGTGCGCAGGGTGTCGGCAATGGGAAGTGCCCGTATTTGCTGATAACAATCCGGCCCGGCAACAAATGAACTTAGGGTAGACATTAAGCTCAAAAAAGGTTCGTTTCCGGCGGCAGAACCCACCTTGAACAGCCACAATAAAGCTTCGAAACCATTATCAATGGCTGAACAAGATGAGTACTGCAAATAGTAGATTAGTTGAAAAAAACTGTTGACCTGTTTCGACCGGTCAGAACTCCTAAGTATGGCGGAACAGCTTGGTTTTACTATACGACAGCGAGATATCCGTCCTTTGGATTTTATCCTCTCACTGATCGATGCCCTCGCTGGTGATGGAAACTGCGATACCCAGGCGGATCTACACCGTAAATTTAACGAGTTGACGGGGCTGAATGTCTCTTATCGTTCTTGGGCAAATCAAGCTAAAAAGGACGCGCTGCCTACTCTTATCCTGTGGCTATGGGTGCAGTGTCTGGAAATATTTTCCCGCAAAGTCATGGCGTTTGATGAAGACAGTCCATTTTCAGAGTTTGAGCACATTCTGATTCAGGACGGTTCGTCACAAGCTGTCTATGATGCCCTGAAAGAAGCATTTCCCGGCAGGTTCTCAACGGTCAGTCCTGCTGCCGTCGAGCTTCATACGACAATGGATCTTCTCACCAACAACCTGGTGCGGGTGCAGCTGACTGAAGATACCCGTTCAGAAAGAGACTGTCTGCCACCACTGCCAACATCCATGGCCTATATCCTGATGCTAATGGATGCCGGTTATTTTGAGCTGGAACTCTTTGCCGCTATTGATGACAGGGAGGGTTCTTTTATCTGCAAGGCACCTCAGAGTATCAACCCGACGATACTCAGCGCGGTACGGGAGGATGGCAAGAATCTCAATCGCTACAAAGGACAAAAACTGAAGGATGTACTGTCTGGCTTCCCCAAAGACCAGTGCCTCGACCTGGATGTAGAATGGCCGGGATTCAAAGCCTGGCCATTCCGCTTGGTTGTCCGCTGGAATGACAAAAAACAGAAGTGGGTTTTCGTTGTGACCAACCTGAACCGGGTGGAGTTCACCTTGAGTGATGTGCTCCAGGCCTATCGTCTACGGTGGCAGATAGAGCTGATTTTCAAAGAGATCAAATCCTATTCAGGGTGGCATCGTTTTAACACCAAATCAGCGACACTGGTGTTTAGCCTGATTCTGATGTCCTTTGTGGTTGTGACGTTGAAAAGGTACCTTGCCCATGCTGCACAGGCGAACCTCTGTGAAAGTGGGAGCATTGAGGAAATCTCGACGCACAAGGTGATGAAAAGTGGGACTCACCTGTTTGGTAATGTGATTTCATCGTTGATAAATGCAGGAAAGTCATTGGTCTCATGCATTAAAAAGCTACTGGACTTCTGGGGAAATAATGCGAAACGAGAACACCCTGCACGGGATGATTGTTCAGGGCGTACAAGATTAGGCTTCTGTGCAGTGGGTGGAGCTTAATGTCTACCTTAAGAGTACGCAAGAAAAAACCCAGCTCAAACGGAGTGGGGACTCCTCGCTGGGCTTCTCTTTAATCAAGTGAGCTATCGCTCAAAGGCAGTATAGCAATGATTTCGTTCGCGTACACAATCGGGGTGCTGAAATTGATTCGCCTGGAACTTCAGCTTGAGAAAATGCACCGGCTTAATACCACACAAATGCTGGCGCTGATCCTGCTGGCCAGTTATGCCAATGCACAAGGTGAGTGCTGGCCCAGTCAAAACACGATGGCTAAATTGTTAAACCTGAGCAGGCCAACCGTTAACCAGTGCCTGAAAAAACTGGAGCAGGAAGGTTTTATCGAAAGCTTGCAGCAACGCACCCATGGCAACGGCATGACTAACAAAGTCTACCGTATGCGGTTTGAGCCGTTTATCTTCAAACGTGAACAACGCTTTAACTGCTTCGGGCAGAAAATCGACGATCCTCGCATGGCCGACACGTCATGGGCAGATGGCTTCGAGTAAGGGAACATAACAACCGCATCCAAGGGACTTCGCCCGTGATGCAAAAGGTTATGTTCATCAATGATTTCAGCTGGATTGATAGAAGTTCTGAAGGAATTCCCGGTAAATGACGGGCCAGTTCTCTGAATTGATTGGCCTCAAGAGGCAGGTGCCAGAGTATCTTGCAGATATTCAGCTAAACACCGACGTCATCGTTTAACACAGATCTATAGCGTGTTGCTTCAATACCGCCAACTCAATCATTTTCAGGGTATTGATATGGGTGGCGCGAATATAAACCGGGGGGGCAGCATTGGCTTCATAAGCTTCTATCCACCGGGCCGCACAAAGACACCAACGGTCTCCAGCCTTGAGCCCGGGAAAGCCCCACTCTTCCCGGGGCGTGATCAGATCATTGCCTTTGGATAGAGAGTATTGCAGAAACTCATCGGTCATGTGAGCACAGACCGTGTGGCCACCCTGGTCATCGGGGTGGGTATGGCAGAAGCCATCCCGGAAAAAACCGGTCACAGGCTCCTGGCAGCAGGTTTCCAGCACTAAGCCCAGCACATTTTGTTGTTCAAAGAATGACTCGGCCATCCATTTCACTCCAGCATTTCAATAACCGAACCTACGGGAAGAGTAGGTTTTATCGTCGGGAATACCACATCATTGTCCGTTCCCCGGAATCCGTTAAGAACCATCGGGAAAACTTTTATTCTTGATTAGATTTTTTGATGCTTACGTCTAGTATAATTTTACCTAGTTCTCGTCCAAAAACGCATCAGGCAATCATAATTAGATTGTACGTTCGTTTTGATATTTCCTGAAATTCCAGAGAGCCGCAAAAACTCTTCCCTTTTTTTCTCTAATCTGGGACGGATATTGGAGAAAAACGCGAAAAGCAGGCAGAAAACATCCTCCCACCATGCTGGAAAGGTACTTTCATGTAGCGTGGAGGTGGCTATCAGGATGGTGCCGGGTGTCTGGCCAGAATCACCAGGTTGTAACAGACCACCGATAACCAGCAATGAGAATCAAAACGCTCAGAACCCTTGCAGTGGCAACGTGATAGCCCAAAACATCTCTTTAGCCACGAAATTCCCGCTTCAATACCTGCCCGGAAGCGAAAGAGCGTTTTATACACATACTGACTTTTAGTCATCTCTTCGACTTCAAGTCCGCGCTTCTTATTAAAAGCTACATCGCTGATTCCCATGGCCTTGGCTTTTTCCAAATTAGCGCGACACGCGTATCCGCCGTCACCGCTTGTCTGGCGAGGTACACGACCATAAATTTCTTTTTGTCTTTCCATCATCGGAATGAATTGGTCCGAATCCGCTGGGTTACCTTCCTCAATAACCAGGTCCAGGATCAATCGACTTTTTCCCTGAACCAGGTTCAGTTTATGGCCATACTGTACTTGCCGCCTGTCTTTTACGATGATATCCGTATGGGGTTCATACAGGCTAACCACTTTTTCCTGGGCTGGCACCTTTTCACCCTTAAAGACCCTGCGCTCTGTCTGGGAGACTATTGCATCCACCAGGGGTAACAGGTGATCCACATCGGCCTGCCACTTGTCGGCATCATCAGCCAGGAGACACTGCCCCTGCTGACGGGCGTTTGCTAGCGTGACAGTAGCTTCGATAAGTACCTTCCGGGATTTTCGGGTCAACTGCAGCAGTTTTTTATAATGCTGATGCCGCTCTTCTTTGCCAGCGTAGATGCATTTTCTGGCCGCATCTTTTACGGCTCGGTTGTGATGGGTATATTCATAAAGCGGTGTCGCTGTCAGTGTTTGTCCCCGTTCCAGCAGCCGACAAATTTCTTTAACGGAACTGGCTAAAAGATCACTGTCGCAAGGAGGTTTGATATCCGATTCGGTGACTGTGCTGTCAATAGCCACAGTGCGCCCTTTTTCAATACCCTGATCTTTAGCGGTCATTAGCTGACAGTTATTAATCCGTTCCCATGTAGATGCAGTAAGAAGGCTGATGAGCCCATGCAAACTGGAGCGACTGGGGCGCTGGTTTGGTTCGAGGCGACAAAAGTCTCGAAAGAGCATGGAGTCCATCAAAACAAACGACAAGTAGTCATAATCACAATTCAAATACTGTTTCAGGAGTGCCGCACGAAGAACGGATTCTGCTGATAGTCCGTTCCGCCCAGTGTTCTGTTTATCACCAGAACTTAAGTCCTCATAAATCCAGTCATTGAACTGTGGATGGGCGTCAAGCCATTGCGAGATACCGGAAAGCTGGGAGCAGATTTCATGAGGTACGTAATGGAGTTCCATACTACACTGCGGGTTGCGTTTTTTGCGCATTTGGAGTCCTCTGTTTTTGGCAATCCCTTATGTTTCTTGCTCTTGGGAAGTTTAGTCGCCAGATAGCAGTAGGGCTCCACTTAATTTTTCAGGGTAAAATCTACAGTTTTCAATTGGTTGTGTTTTTGGACGAGAACTACCTACAACGAATTGGCTGAATTTATGAATCCGGCAGGCTCTCCCGACCAACCTGGCCCAGCGTTGTCTAGTGCTGTTAGCTCATCCCAAACGGTTCATACCGGTTCAATCTGTGAGCCAGCAGGTGGACAAGCGACCTCTACATATGGCAGGTTTTCTGTAACGCCGTATGATCCCTATCCATTCTGTTACGTAAATAGTCTTTCGCCAGTGATGTATCAGGCAAGGGGCGCATACCCTTTCACCTCAAGCAGTTATGGGGCAAGGGATTCATGTGCGGATATTATATCAAGTAAGGCTCTTTTCCAATTCCAGACTGCTATGTAACCAGCAAGTTGACTAAGGGCTGAAGAAGACTTTTGCCTCTTCGGCCAATATTATGCAAAAACTCAAAAAAGCCAAGGTAAAGGGGTAAAGCCTCTTGGGATATTCCCCTGTGAGGCCTTAGCCACGAGCGTAGAAGTGACCAAAACCCCTCCATAGTATTAACATGCACCTCGTAAATACCGTCTTTGTCATCATCACGGGCATACTCACCTTTGCCGTGACAGACCGTTTTATGTCTGAAGCCCCAGCTTTCAAGGTCATCATAGATGTTGTATTCATCGGTATAAATCTGGCTCTGTGGGGCTACGTGTTTCTTGATAAATGGTTCGATTGTCGCCTTCTTAACGTTCGACAGCATGTTGATAATGACCTGACCTCCCCTTTGAATCATTCCCAATACCGGCGGTTTGTCTTTTTCAAGAGTCCCACGGCCCGGAGCGCCTTTAAGCCTTCTTTTTCTCGGTGGACGATCCAGATTTTTTTAATGCTTCAGGGTGTCCCTTGTGACCAGCTACAATGTAGACCTCGTCGAATTCAACTTCGCCATCAAGAATCACTTCAGGCTTTCGGTCAACAACACCATTTCGTAAGACTGTGGTCATATGGTGTGCATCACTGACACACAGATCAAGTTCCTGAGCTATCTGGCTGTTGGAGACGTTCAGCCCCATTAAATAGAGACAGGCAATCCAGACTTTGAGTGGTCGGTGGTGTCCTGCGAAAACCGTATTTGTCAGGTCATCGAAGTAGCGCTTACAGGACTTACAGTAATAGTGCTGGCACTCTACCTGCACATTGTCGTGTCCATTCTTTTTGACATTCTCAGAATCACAGTGCGGACAGAGAACAGTGCCATCTGGCCAGCGGTTCTCACGGATCATCTCAAAGCAGGTGTCATTACTGATGAGATCTGAGATTCGGCCTATATTCATGGTCAATGCTGGCGATGGCTAATTATATCCACCAAGGATAGTTCAGCAGTTCGGAATTCGAAAAGAGCCTCAAGTAATTTTCCCTTGTTTCGTGGGGCTGCAATGAATTCAGCTTTTGATCCTTATCTGCGTCATTGTTCCCCTCAGGGACTGACAGGACCTAGAATGAGTTCTGGTTATTGCCCCGATGATTATATAGTGGCTTCCGCCCGGGCATTGGATATGAGGCGGGAGAGTGACCAACCCGGTTCCTTTTTGGATACGTCAAATAGAGGAACTGATGCGGATGAATGGCCCTCTCAGCAAGTAGGCCCTGAGAAATCTGAGAAACCTAAGAAAAAAGAACGTAAGCAACGTACAAGCTTTCCTGAATGGAAAGTTCAAAGGCTAAATAAGGCATTTTTTCAACATAATTATTATGTATCAAATTGTGAACGAGCTAAGCTTGCTTCAATATTACAAATCACGGAAGAACAGGTAAAAATCTGGTTTCAGAACAAAAGGACGACTATAAAACGTGCTCGTTCAGTGAATGCAGGCAACAGTGTTCAGAATATTGAGGTATCCAGGGCCGTTCCCAAGTCTTGGGGAAGGCCCCGACGCGTGGAGTCGGTTTCTTTGCAAGGAATGGGTATAGAGCAGAAATACACTTTGCTTTCCGAGAGGAATACGGTTGTTTGTAGCGCTACAGCAAAATCACCTGTTGATGCGCTGCAAGAAATGTTAGTGAAAATCAAAGAAACTTCTCAGGCACGACCGTCTTCTTCAGTCGCTGACTGTAATCAACCTGAATCTCTTGAACCTGAGGTTCCTGTAGCGACTACTTCACAGGCTATTTCCAGTACATCATGTCAATGAGAATGACGTATAGCAATACATTCTAAAGTATCGTATCCAAAGCAATAATGGGGTCGAATTGTCTGATCAGCAGGATGAATCAGTCAATACCGGAAACTATTGGCATGCCTGATGGTTCCCTTTGAGGTTGTTTTTCATAGGTTTTTCATAGGTTTTTCATAGGTTTTTCATAGGTTTTTCATAGGTTTTTCATAGATAGTTCTCGTCCAAAAACACAACCAATTGAAAACTGTAGATTTTATCCTGAAAAATTAAGTGGAGCCCTACTGCTATCTGGCGACTAAACTTCCCAAGAGCAAGAAACATAAGGGATTGCCAAAAACAGAGGACTCCAAATGCGCAAAAAACGCAACCCGCAGTGTAGTATGGAACTCCATTACGTACCTCATGAAATCTGCTCCCAGCTTTCCGGTATCTCGCAATGGCTTGACGCCCATCCACAGTTCAATGACTGGATTTATGAGGACTTAAGTTCTGGTGATAAACAGAACACTGGGCGGAACGGACTATCAGCAGAATCCGTTCTTCGTGCGGCACTCCTGAAACAGTATTTGAATTGTGATTATGACTACTTGTCGTTTGTTTTGATGGACTCCATGCTCTTTCGAGACTTTTGTCGCCTCGAACCAAACCAGCGCCCCAGTCGCTCCAGTTTGCATGGGCTCATCAGCCTTCTTACTGCATCTAC
The DNA here is from genome assembly GCF_023716865.1 of Endozoicomonas sp. SCSIO W0465. Lineage (NCBI taxonomy): Bacteria > Pseudomonadati > Pseudomonadota > Gammaproteobacteria > Oceanospirillales > Endozoicomonadaceae > Endozoicomonas > Endozoicomonas sp. SCSIO W0465. Next base: position 287,671 of record NZ_CP092417.1, on the reverse strand, counting down.
ATGGGAACGGATTAATAACTGTCAGCTAATGACCGCTAAAGATCAGGGTATTGAAAAAGGGCGCACTGTGGCTATTGACAGCACAGTCACCGAATCGGATATCAAACCTCCTTGCGACAGTGATCTTTTAGCCAGTTCCGTTAAAGAAATTTGTCGGCTGCTGGAACGGGGACAAACACTGACAGCGACACCGCTTTATGAATATACCCATCACAACCGAGCCGTAAAAGATGCGGCCAGAAAATGCATCTACGCTGGCAAAGAAGAGCGGCATCAGCATTATAAAAAACTGCTGCAGTTGACCCGAAAATCCCGGAAGGTACTTATCGAAGCTACTGTCACGCTAGCAAACGCCCGTCAGCAGGGGCAGTGTCTCCTGGCTGATGATGCCGACAAGTGGCAGGCCGATGTGGATCACCTGTTACCCCTGGTGGATGCAATAGTCTCCCAGACAGAGCGCAGGGTCTTTAAGGGTGAAAAGGTGCCAGCCCAGGAAAAAGTGGTTAGCCTGTATGAACCCCATACGGATATCATCGTAAAAGACAGGCGGCAAGTACAGTATGGCCATAAACTGAACCTGGTTCAGGGAAAAAGTCGATTGATCCTGGACCTGGTTATTGAGGAAGGTAACCCAGCGGATTCGGACCAATTCATTCCGATGATGGAAAGACAAAAAGAAATTTATGGTCGTGTACCTCGCCAGACAAGCGGTGACGGCGGATACGCGTGTCGCGCTAATTTGGAAAAAGCCAAGGCCATGGGAATCAGCGATGTAGCTTTTAATAAGAAGCGCGGACTTGAAGTCGAAGAGATGACTAAAAGTCAGTATGTGTATAAAACGCTCTTTCGCTTCCGGGCAGGTATTGAAGCGGGAATTTCGTGGCTAAAGAGATGTTTTGGGCTATCACGTTGCCACTGCAAGGGTTCTGAGCGTTTTGATTCTCATTGCTGGTTATCGGTGGTCTGTTACAACCTGGTGATTCTGGCCAGACACCCGGCACCATCCTGATAGCCACCTCCACGCTACATGAAAGTACCTTTCCAGCATGGTGGGAGGATGTTTTCTGCCTGCTTTTCGCGTTTTTCTCCAATATCCGTCCCAGATTAGAGAAAAAAAGGGAAGAGTTTTTGCGGCTCTCTGGAATTTCAGGAAATATCAAAACGCACGTACAATCTAATTATGATTGCCTGATGCGTTTTTGGACGAGAACTAGATAGGATAGTGGCGCTGCATCTCTGCATAGATGGGACTCATTTTCAGGCTGGTTAAGTGATTAATAGCTATCTGACCTTTTGTTACTGAATCAAGGTAAGATGGTACCATCTATCACTTTTCCAGCTTTGACTATGGCAGCAGGACAAACAGGTTTTCTATTAAGCCGACAGAGCGCAGATCGCCGTAACCAGACCGAAATGGTATTTTGGCTGGTAACGGACGGCCAACCGGTATGTCTGGTTATTGAAGGAGAACTGCCCGTCTTTTTTCTGGAAACGGCAGCTTATGAGCAAGCTCAAAGGTTGCTGAGTAATGCCCAGATCACTTTTTCCCATCGGCACCTGGAATTAACAACGTTTCATCATCAGCCGGTCACTGCATTCTATTTCAATACCCTTGATAGCAGCCAGCGGGCAAGGCGGTTACTCAGTTCAGAATTCCTACCGGTATTTGAAGCCGATGTTCGCCTGCATGACCGCTATCTGATGGAACGCTTTGTCTATGGGCCTCTGGAGTTTACGGGTGAGCCGATTCAGAGACAGGGTTTTCTGGAATATCGCCATGCCCGCATTCGTCCAGCTCGATACGTGCCGTCATTCAGGGTTATTTCTCTGGATATTGAGTGCTCTGTCAGAGGTGAGCTTTACTCAATCGGTCTCTATGGGCAGAACATCTCGACGGTATTGATGATTGGAGAGCCTTCGGCGGATAAAGAGCCTTCAGCGGATAAAGAGCTTTTAGTTGATGCAGAACTCACGATTCAATGGGTTGCTGACGAAAAGGCATTACTCGAAGCATTGGTTGTGCAGGTAGCGCAGTATGACCCGGATCTGTTTATTGGCTGGAATGTGATCAATTTTGATTTCCGGCTCTTACTGAAACGTGCGACTTGGCACAGAATGTCATTGAAATTGGGCCGAGGAGGTCAGCCCGCCAGTTGGCGTGAGCGAAACAGTGATGCTGCTGAGGGTGATGTCCATATACCGGGTCGTTTGGTGATCGATGGCATTGACGCTCTAAAGTCTGCCACCTGGCATTTTGACCGTTTCAGTCTGGAGTCTGTTGCCCGGGAATTATTGGGTAAAGGAAAAGCGATTAACGATGTGAGTAACCGGATGAGCGAAATTACTCACGATTTTCATCACAATAAAGAGAAACTGGCATGCTACAACCTGGAAGACTGTCGTCTGGTAGCGGAGATTTTTGAGCAAACCCGATTGTTGGACTTTCTTCGATTACGCAGTGAATTAACCGGGTTGGAGCTGGGTCGAATTGGTGGTTCTGTCCAGGCCTTTACCAATCTTTATCTGCCGAAATTACATCGCACGGGATATATCGCGCCGAATTTACCCGAGGGCGGCGGCCTGGCTTCACCGGGTGGTTATGTTATGGACTCCGTGCCTGGATTATACAGGAATGTACTGGTACTGGATTATAAAAGCCTCTACCCCTCAATTATCCGAACGTTCAAGATTGATCCTCTGGGGCTGGTGGAGGGGTTGAAAGATCCTGATCATGCCATTCCCGGTTTTAAAGGGGCCCTGTTTTCCAGGAATCGACATTTTTTACCGGAGATTATTACTCAGCTCTGGCAGCAGAGAGATCAGGCCAAGGCAGAAAAAGACGATGCCCGCTCACAAGCGATCAAAATCCTGATGAACTCCTTCTACGGCGTTTTGGGTTCTGGCGGTTGCCGCTTTTATGATACCCGGCTGGCCAGCTCCATTACCCTGCGCGGCCATGAAATAATGCAGCAGACCGCACGCTGGGTTGAAGAGCGTGGGCATCGGGTCATCTATGGGGATACTGATTCCATCTTTGTTTTATTGAAAGAAACACTTTCCCATAAGGAGGCTGACGAGATTGGACAGCGCCTTGCTGTGGAAATTAATGAGCAATGGAAAGCCTTGTTGATGGCATCTTATGGGTTAACGTCCTGTCTTGAGATGGAATATGAAACGCACTATCAGCGATTTTTGATGCCGACCATTCGTGGTTCAGAAACGGGCAGCAAGAAGCGTTATGCCGGATTGAAGGTGAGTAAAGGCCGTGAGGAACTCATCTGTAAGGGACTGGAGACGGTTCGGTCAGACTGGACGTCAATTGCACGTGAATTTCAGGCAGAGTTGCTCAGGCTAGTGTTTGCAGACACTGACCCTTCGGCCTATATTCTGGAAACCGTTGCCGCCGTTAGAGACGGGAAAAAAGATGATCAACTGGTGTATAGGAAAAGGCTGCGTCGCCGCTTGAAAGACTATGTGAAACATGTACCTCCACAGGTCCGTGCCGCACGAATGGCTGATGGTCATAATCGGTCGGCAGGTAAACCTCTTCAGTATCAGAACAAAGGTTCCGTTCAATATCTCATTACCGTTAATGGACCAGAGCCTATCGACTATCGAAACAGCGCCATTGATTATGACCACTACGTTACCCGACAGCTTAAGCCCATTGCTGATGGTATTCTGCCTTTTGTGCATATGGATTTTGACAAAATCATTACATCTCAGGTCAGTTTGTTTTAAAGCCCCCGGCTTGAGCTTTCACAGGTCGGTGTCTACTTTCTGAAAGGAGTCAATTGGTATTCTTTTTAGAGTGATGGTTTTATGTCCAATCTTGCTGATTTCCTTTATCGGAGCGCTGCTGTCTATCCTGATAAAGTCGCTGTGGTGTACGGTGACCTGCAGATCAGTTATCAGGCATTAAAAGAGGCAGCTGCCAGTATCGGTAAAGGACTGCAACAACAGGGCATAAAACCCGGTGACCGGGTCGCCATGAGCTGCCCCAATATTCCCCAGTTCCTGATGGTGTATTACGGTATTCTTAGTGCCGGTGCCGTTGTGGTTCCCTTGAATATTTTATTGAAGCCGAAGGAAATTGCTTACCACCTGACAGACAGCCAGGCCGTTGCCTTTCTGTGTTTTGAAGGGTCAAGTGAGCTGCCACTGGGGCAGTTCGGACTGGAAGCTTTTCAGCAGGTGAGCCACTGTGAGCACTTTTTTGTGATTACAGCAGACCCGGAAAAGGAAGTGTGGAAAGGTCAGTCCACCTTATCGGTACTTTTATCAGCGGGTTCACTGAAAATGCCACAGGATAAAACTGCCGATGATACCGCGACGATTATCTATACCTCCGGGACCACCGGTCGACCAAAAGGGGCAGAACTGACTCATCATAATCTGTCGATGAACGCGCTGATCCTTACGTCCATGCTAGCGACTGATGTCAGTGATACCCACCTGGTGGTGCTGCCGTTATTTCATATTTTTGCTCAGACGGTGCACATGCTTCATGCGGTGGCGTCTGCCTCCACAATGGTATTAATGGCTCGTTTTGAGGCAACGAAAACACTGGAAATGCTGGTACAGGAGAAGATTTCATTTTTTGCTGGTGTACCCACCATGTACATTGCCTTGAATGGTGCTGAGGCTGAGTTGACTGAGGCTGACCGGCACATCATTTCTGATCGGCTCAGGCTCTGTATCAGTGGTGGAGGCCCTATGCCAGTGGAAGTTATGAAGACATTTGAGGGTAATTTTAAGGTAGCCATTCTTGAAGGGTATGGACTGTCAGAGACGTCACCGGTGGCCTGTTTCAACACGCTGGATCAGGAACGTATAGCCGGCTCCATCGGGCGTCCTGTTCCCGGTGTCGCATTGAAAGTGGTTGGTAATGAAGGGCAATCGCTGTCTTTTGGTCAGGATGGAGAGCTGGCCATTCGTGGCCATAACGTGATGAAAGGGTATTTCAACAAGCCTGAACAGACCGCAGAGGTGATGAAAGATGGCTGGTTCTATACGGGGGACATCGCTCGTCGGGATGAAGCAGGCAACTACTATATTGTTGACCGTAAGAAAGACCTGATTATTCGTGGCGGCTTTAATGTTTATCCCAGGGAAGTGGAAGAGGTTCTACTGGCACACCCTGACATTATCCAGGCGGCAGTCATTGGCGTACCGGATGATTACTATGTTGAAGAGATTCTGGCATGTCTGATTCTCCATGAAGGTTGTGAACTATCCCCTGAACTGTTTAAAACCTGGGCACGGCAGCAACTGGGGGATTATAAATACCCGAGATATGTTCGGATTTTTCAGGAATTTCCACTCAGCGCCACGGGAAAAATTTTAAAAAGGGAGTTACGAGACATGCTCAGAAAAGAGGGGTTGCGAAAGTGAATGTTGATCACAGTGGAGCACATAGTGGAGCAGCGGGGTGCCCGCAAAGTACAGCAAGCTCATGCGAATTGGCTCATTTCTTTTCCAGCCCTGCGCAGGGAAGTGGTGCTTTCTGGCATCAGCAGGCTCTGAAGGTCAATCTCCCCGGTCCCGGCTTCTCAGCGCAAACTGTTGTGGGTATGGGGAATATGAATGTCAGTAGCGGCCATGACACGCCTGAGAGCACTATGTTGTCGCAAAGGTGTTCAGCATTACTTGCCAGCCCATATACCTATATCCAGAGTTCTGAATTGCGTAGTCATGGTAAAGCGGATGAGCCAGTGGCCAGGGAAGAAAACACAGGGCGTGAGTCAGTAGACAGGAGGAGACAGCTCCTGTCAGCTCATCAGAAACATGAGCTTTTGAAGGTTTTCAGAAGGAATGGATATCTTACAAAAAAGCAAAAATCGGATCTGGCAACTCATCTTGGAATGACTGAAAAACAGGTTGGAGTATGGTTTCAAAATCAACGCCAGAAGGAGAAGAGTGTAGAAAAAATGGTCAAGCAGGACTTGACCACCGGAATTGATAATGGAAATGGCCCAACGTTTTCATTACCAGCTGATTTCACACCGCCAACAATACCAAAGTCAGTAGTCAGTACGCTCCCTGCTCTTAAACCAAAACCGGATAAAGACAGTGGTATTTACAATGCCGCCACTCAGGGTATTGTTGGTGCCGGATTCACAGAAGAAGCCACGATCTCAAACTGGATGAGGTATAGTAAGAACATTCATATTAGCTATTTACCAAACCATACCGGTTATCTTCCTGCCAGTGAAGCGGCTGTTCCCCCTGTTTCTGAGAAGAAATGCTATCAGTTATCTGTGGAGGGGCGACAGGTCGTAATGTGTGAAGCAACTTCTCCTATCATGGCATTGAATATAATGATGGGAAAACTTGCAGGTACTGGCGAGAGCAGTATGTAGTTTACTGTTCAGCCTCACCATAAATTCTCTGGACTTTTTGTGATTTTCTACCATTCTGCATTACACATTTCCTCAACCTTACGTTTAACCTGTTTCGAAAAGTAGACTCAGCACTATTGACGGATGGGGCTTTGAACGGGGAACTCTGAACTCAGGTGCCTGACTTGAAGCGTGTTGCCGTGAACGACGTGAACGAAAAGAAAAGGCCACTAAAACCGCTAATTACCTGTCAGAGAAATAAGGATACGAAGCCATGAACGCCATGGGTATTCTGCTGACTGCTACCGGCGCTACTGAGCCATTACCGGACGACAATAACCGAAAGCGCTATTTCTCCGGACATAGGGTTCACCCTGTTGACAGGGAAAACAGGCAAGCTCGGGAGGATTCAACAGAGCAGTTTGGCGAATCGAAACGGCCGCCGAAAAAACGGAGGTGTCGGCAACGGGTGAATACCCGAGAGGCTGGCACATCAGCATTGACTGAGCGGGCTGCAACTTTCTCAATGGTCGAGCATGAAGTCAGTGCCTCACACCCTGCGGTTATTGTCCACCCGCAGCCAATGGAGATTGACCCGGATGATGATTCCTCTTCATTTTCTGCCGAACACCCGACAGGGCGACCTGAATCGTCAGGTATAGATTGGGAGCCAGATTACAGCGAAATCATCCCAAAGTTCTCTCCCACTAATCAACATCAGATAATTCCATCCCTGAATCACCCGGACGTCAAAACTGTACTCTTAGGGTAGACATTAAGCTCAAAAAAGGTTCGTTTCCGGCGGCAGAACCCACCTTGAACAGCCACAATAAAGCTTCGAAACCATTATCAATGGCTGAACAAGATGAGTACTGCAAATAGTAGATTAGTTGAAAAAAACTGTTGACCTGTTTCGACCGGTCAGAACTCCTAAGTATGGCGGAACAGCTTGGTTTTACTATACGACAGCGAGATATCCGTCCTTTGGATTTTATCCTCTCACTGATCGATGCCCTCGCTGGTGATGGAAACTGCGATACCCAGGCGGATCTACACCGTAAATTTAACGACTCAAGTTACGCACCTTGCTGAAAATCAGCCATTATTGGTGGCATGAAAAATGATCTCATAGAACTTTATTCTGACTACCTGTTGTCGTCGTCTGGGAAGACCACTGCAACGGGAGTGTCAGAGCTTTTGGATAATGTCTACAGTCATGACCAATTCACCCGATTGCTTTCAAACAATGAGTTTACCAGTCGTGACTTATGGCTTTACGTTAAACCCGTCGTGCGACAGGTTGAGTGCAGTGATGGGGTTTTGATCTTTGACGATACGATTCAGGAAAAGCAGTTCAGCAAAGAGAATGCCCTGAACACCTGGCATTTTGATCATACAAAAAATCGCACCGTGAAAGGTATAAATCTGCTCAATGCACACTACCATGCCGGAGATGCGTCGATTCCTGTCGCCTATAAATTGATCGAGAAAACCATCCTGTACACCGACTTGAAGACAAAAAAGGTAAGACGATATGCAGAGCAAACCAAAAATGAAATGTAACTGTTCAGCACCCCCACATAAATCTGGAATTTTCTGATTTTTATACCATCCTCTTAAGCACCATTTTTCCACAATATTCGCCAGCATGATTCCAGAACTACCCGCAACTATGTCGGCTGAGATTCTCTTGAAAGAGAATGCAGAGCTGCGGATGAGAGTTGCCTGTCTGGAAGAGCGATGTCGAGAATTGGAAGAAAAGGTTGGCAAGAACAGTCAAAACAGCAGCAAGCCGCCATCGTCTGATGGTTATCAAAAACCTTGTAAAAACAGTAATTCTCCAGATCATTCTGACGACCTTTCCGCAGATAAAGGTACCGATCCATCGGATGAAAAACCCAATCCTAAAAGTCTGAGACAGTCTTCTGGTAATAAAGCCGGTGGAAAGAAAGGGCATCAGGGCACTTGTCTTAAACAGGTCGATATCCCTGACTATATTGAGTACCTTCCGGTTAAAGAATGCAATAAATGTCAGGCGTCTCTTCTTGATAGTGAGCCGGTCAAATATATTGAACGACAGGTGTTTGAACCAGGGAGACCGGGTGAATTTGAAGTAACGGCCCATAGAGCTGAAGTAAAAATCTGCACTTGTGGTTGTCGGAATCAGGCTGAATTCCCGGAAGGTGTTACCGCTGCCGCACAATATGGCTCAGCCACACAGGCTATGGCCGTCTATCTTAACCAATACCATTTCCTGCCTTTTAAGCGCGTGTCAGAGTATTTTAATACTCTCTATAAAATGAGTGTAAGTGCAGGCACTGTCGCCAATTTTGTGGCCAGAACCTATGAAAATCTGGCTTCTACTGAAGAGGTTATTCGTGACGCCTTGCGGGAATCGTCTGTTGCCGGAGCCGATGAAACGGGTATGCGGGCCGAGGGCTCTTTGCACTGGCTACACGTTATGCGGGATGAACAATGGACGCTCTACTACTTGTCTGAAAAGCGAGGTCGTGAGGCCATGGACACGATGGGCATACTGCTAACATTTGCAGGCGTTCTGGTTCATGATCATTGGAAATCCTATTTTGCATATGCGGCAACTCACGTACTTTGCAATGCCCATCACCTGAGGGAGCTTTTGGGTGTTGTTGATAGGGACAGCAATCAACTGGCGTTGCGATTGATGAAGCTACTGAGGCTTTCCTGGCATTACTGCAAGGGCTTTAAGACCATAGGTATGCTACAGATGCCAAGTGTTGTCTGTGAACGAATCGAGAAGATTTATGACCGGTTGCTTCAGCGGGCTCTAATGAAAGAAGTCGTCTATATGGAGAAGCAACGAGAGGAGCTTAAGCGCAAGAAAGTCAAGAATACTAAAGCTTACAATCTCTTCAAACGACTCACTGAGTTCAAGGCTGAGACACTGCGCTTCATGTCAGATTTTACCATTCCCTTCGATAACAATGGCAGTGAGCGGGATGTTCGAATGGCCAAGTTAAAGCAGAAAATCTCAGGCTGCTTCAGGAGTGCAGACGGTGGTTCTATGTTTGCACGGATTCGCAGCTATTTGTCGTCTGCCAGAAAACAGGGAATGGACATATATCAATCACTTCATAGAGCTGTTCGGAATTACTGTAATATGCCTTTGCTCAGTGCTGAATAGTTACGACCTCGCTTTTCAGACAAGTAGTAGAGCGTCCATTGTTCATCCCGCATAACGTGTAGCCAGTGCAAAGAGCCCTCGGCCCGCATACCCGTTTCATCGGCTCCGGCAACAGACGATTCCCGCAAGGCGTCACGAATAACCTCTTCAGTAGAAGCCAGATTTTCATAGGTTCTGGCCACAAAATTGGCGACAGTGCCTGCACTTACACTCATTTTATAGAGAGTATTAAAATACTCTGACACGCGCTTAAAAGGCAGGAAATGGTATTGGTTAAGATAGACGGCCATAGCCTGTGTGGCTGAGCCATATTGTGCGGCAGCGGTAACACCTTCCGGGAATTCAGCCTGATTCCGACAACCACAAGTGCAGATTTTTACTTCAGCTCTATGGGCCGTTACTTCAAATTCACCCGGTCTCCCTGGTTCAAACACCTGTCGTTCAATATATTTGACCGGCTCACTATCAAGAAGAGACGCCTGACATTTATTGCATTCTTTCTTAAGGTAGACATTAAGCTCCACCCACTGCACAGAAGCCTAATCTTGTACGCCCTGAACAACCATCCCGTGCAGGGTGTTCTCGTTTCGCATTATTTCGCCAGAAGTCCAGTAGCTTTTTAATGCATGAGACCAATGACTTTCCTGCATTTATCAACGATGAAATCACATTACCAAACAGGTGAGTCCCACTTTTCATCACCTTGTGCGTCGAGATTTCCTCAATGCTCCCACTTTCACAGAGGTTCGCCTGTGCAGCATGGGCAAGGTACCTTTTCAACGTCACAACCACAAAGGACATCAGAATCAGGCTAAACACCAGTGTCGCTGATTTGGTGCTAAAACGATGCCACCCTGAATAGGATTTGATCTCTTTGAAAATCAGCTCTATCTGCCACCGTAGACGATAGGCCTGGAGCACATCACTCAAGGTGAACTCCACCCGGTTCAGGTTGGTCACAACGAAAACCCACTTCTGTTTTTTGTCATTCCAGCGGACAACCAAGCGGAATGGCCAGGCTTTGAATCCCGGCCATTCTACATCCAGGTCGAGGCACTGGTCTTTGGGGAAGCCAGACAGTACATCCTTCAGTTTTTGTCCTTTGTAGCGATTGAGATTCTTGCCATCCTCCCGTACCGCGCTGAGTATCGTCGGGTTGATACTCTGAGGTGCCTTGCAGATAAAAGAACCCTCCCTGTCATCAATAGCGGCAAAGAGTTCCAGCTCAAAATAACCGGCATCCATTAGCATCAGGATATAGGCCATGGATGTTGGCAGTGGTGGCAGACAGTCTCTTTCTGAACGGGTATCTTCAGTCAGCTGCACCCGCACCAGGTTGTTGGTGAGAAGATCCATTGTCGTATGAAGCTCGACGGCAGCAGGACTGACCGTTGAGAACCTGCCGGGAAATGCTTCTTTCAGGGCATCATAGACAGCTTGTGACGAACCGTCCTGAATCAGAATGTGCTCAAACTCTGAAAATGGACTGTCTTCATCAAACGCCATGACTTTGCGGGAAAATATTTCCAGACACTGCACCCATAGCCACAGGATAAGAGTAGGCAGCGCGTCCTTTTTAGCTTGATTTGCCCGAGAACGATAAGAGACATTCAGCCCCGTCAACTCGTTAAATTTACGGTGTAGATCCGCCTGGGTATCGCAGTTTCCATCACCAGCGAGGGCATCGATCAGTGAGAGGATAAAATCCAAAGGACGGATATCTCGATGTCGTATAGTAAAACCAAGCTGTTCCGCCATACTTAGGAGTTCTGACCGGTCGAAACAGGTCAACAGTTTTTTTCAACTAATCTACTATTTGCAGTACTCATCTTGTTCAGCCATTGATAATGGTTTCGAAGCTTTATTGTGGCTGTTCAAGGTGGGTTCTGCCGCCGGAAACGAACCTTTTTTGAGCTTAATGTCTACCCTAAGTGCATTCTTTAACCGGAAGGTACTCAATATAGTCAGGGATATCGACCTGTTTAAGACAAGTGCCCTGATGCCCTTTCTTTCCACCGGCTTTATTACCAGAAGACTGTCTCAGACTTTTAGGATTGGGTTTTTCATCCGATGGATCGGTACCTTTATCTGCGGAAAGGTCGTCAGAATGATCTGGAGAATTACTGTTTTTACAAGGTTTTTGATAACCATCAGACGATGGCGGCTTGCTGCTGTTTTGACTGTTCTTGCCAACCTTTTCTTCCAATTCTCGACATCGCTCTTCCAGACAGGCAACTCTCATCCGCAGCTCTGCATTCTCTTTCAAGAGAATCTCAGCCGACATAGTTGCGGGTAGTTCTGGAATCATGCTGGCGAATATTGTGGAAAAATGGTGCTTAAGAGGATGGTATAAAAATCAGAAAATTCCAGATTTATGTGGGGGTGCTGAACAGTTACAAGAATACTAAAGCTTACAATCTCTTCAAACGACTCACTGAGTTCAAGGCTGAGACACTGCGCTTCATGTCAGATTTTACCATTCCCTTCGATAACAATGGCAGTGAGCGGGATGTTCGAATGGCCAAGTTAAAGCAGAAAATCTCAGGCTGCTTCAGGAGTGCAGACGGTGGTTCTATGTTTGCACGGATTCGCAGCTATTTGTCGTCTGCCAGAAAACAGGGAATGGACATATATCAATCACTTCATAGAGCTGTTCGGAATTACTGTAATATGCCTTTGCTCAGTGCTGAATAGTTACGCTTATCCAGCACCCGCTGAACCACCGGCACCGCCTCCGGCAGCAACATCGGCAGGGTGTCCGGCAGCTCCGTCAATGCCCGAAGTCGGGCAATGATCTGCTTCTGATTAACGGTCGGGTTATGCTCCATAAACCGATTGATGCACAGGTAGTCTCCCCGTTCGGAGAGTGTTAGAAAGTTGTTAGAAACCAGTTCGTCCAGAGCCTTCTGAACCGCCGACCGATCCCAGCACAGGTCATCGGCCATATAGCCCCTGGTCAATTTGAAGATACCGATCAGGTTGCCATGCCGGTTGGTCAGCAGATACAGGGCCATCAGCTTGGCCCTGTCCAACATGGGCTGGATATCATCACTGACCCAGAACCCGGAGGACACCTTGCCAAAGTCCTTCATCGCTCACCTCCCTTTACGGGGAAATAACGGTCAGCCTGATTTCTCTGTTGCTGGTATTTCTGGTTGGTGTGCATCCAGCCATCCAGGAATTTCTTCACACCAGAGGCATCAGACGGGGCGGCAAATTCATTGAGCATGTAGTGGAAAGCACTGACCATTTCCCGATCCAGATCAATATCCGGATGCCTGGCTTTAAGAGTCAGATAGACCTCCTGATCCAGCGACTGATTTGGCCGGTCACTTAATGGCCACTCAATTTCCACAGCGCATTGCGGGTTGGGATTAATGCCCTGTTCAATCGGGTCAATCATGGGCTACCTCCTGTTTCAGGTGCTGGTCGCTATCATCAGCCCAGGGGCAATGGCCATACCGGGAAACGGAGATAACAGGTTTGGTCGTTTTCAGGCCGCAGGCTTTACGGGGTAATTGCAGGTACTGCCGGGGAGTAGAGGGTACACAGATACTGTTCACACTCGAATTTCCTTTTCTGTTTTATTTCTTGCAATAGTTCACAGTCGTGAACTAAAAAGAAGAATAACCAGTAACCGTGGACCCTGTAAACTATTTCCCCCTGTGAAACTGTTTCACACCCGTGTTAATTTTTTATTCAGGAATGGAGAGAAACAAAGGTAAGGCAGTGTGAACTGGTTAGACCGAGTTAAAGACAAAATGGTGGAACTGAACCTGAAAGACGCCGATGTCGTTCGGCAAATCGGGTGCAGCAAGGGAGCCTTCAGTATGTGGTTAAGCGGTCAGCGGTCGCCTAACTACAAGTACCGATCGCAAATTGCCAACGTTCTTGGGGTTAGTATTGAATGGCTGGATACCGGAGAAGACAAACCCGATCCGTCAAAGCTGCCCTATATCAGTCTTGAAGAAACCAATGCTTTTCTGGATGAACTGGAAGAAAAAAGCCGGATCGCCCACCGGGATTCCGGTATACGTCTGGTTGAATCAGATGGCGACAGCTTTCTGGTAACCATGAACAATGACTCCATGATCGAACCGATGAATGCAGAGCGAACCCACGTTCCTGTGGGCAGCACCATTCAGATTGACCGGGACCGGAAACCCCAAAGCGGCAATATCATCCTGATCCACCATAACAACGAATTGAAACTGCGGATCTGGCAACAGCTGGGTAAAGACCTGCACCGGCTGAAGGTAATCAACCCCCACTACCAGGACACCCTTAACATTGAATATCATGGTGACCTGAAAGAGATCTTCAAAGGCACCGCCGTGGCCTGCCGGACTTCACTGGTCTAATGGCCAGCCAACCCAGAATCCCCGGCCGCTGTTACAGCGGCCATAAACATTCAACCTGTCATTCTCTCACATCAGCCCGGGGCCGGGCATCGCAGTAGAGTTTTGTCAGGTTATGAAAATGCTGCACCGATAAACCGTATCACCTGCCCCTTCGGCGCTTCGTTCACCAATGTGAAGACTGCCGCCCTCTCTTTTGCGGTTTCCATATCTGCCTGTAAACCACCTTGCAAGGGTTTAATCCACTACAGCATCCCATCCATGGATTTAGAAACCTTCTCTACCCCCTCTGCCAAAGTCCATCTATCCAATCTATTGAAGAAATAAAACTGATAGAAAAATAAAATAGTGTTCCCCCTTGTGAACACCTAGTTCACAATTTATAAAATATGTAGAAATTTTAAATAGAAAGGCAAACCAATGGACGCAGTACGACTCGATCCCTATGGCACCCTCCGTGCCGCTGACCACAAAGAAGCCCTTGCGGAGTTTATCGAATCCGAGCTGGAACGGATCGAAACCGGCTTCCAGGAACGGCTGGAATCACAACAGTGCATCGTCATCAGCGGTATGGGCGTTCTGAACCTGCCCGATTTCCTGAAGCTGCTCACCACGGAAGAATTCCACCCATTGCAGGGTTACCGCTGGCTGGCGGTTCAGGACCTGCGCCATCAATGCGACCACATCAAAGGCTCCCGCCTCTCTGGCCGGGACATCATCCACTATGCCAGGCAGAGAGGTTATTGCAATGGCTGACCCAATAAACAACAGCAACCGACTGGAGGAACCGGTGGTCACCGGTATCAGCGACTGGCTGAACATCAATCAGTACACCTATGACTACGGCAAGGTCTGCATCCTGAAAGATCGCATTGCCAAAAAAATCACACCGGATATGACGGTTCTCCAGATTTATCGAGTCATTAGGGATGAAATTGCCGCATGGCGTAATGACCCGAAAACCAGTGATGCCGTGATCGTTGATTTCCGTGCCTGGTGTGAACTGCACCGTTCATTATCCAACGCACTGGAGAAAAGTTTCCGTATGGAAATTGCCGATCAGGTGCTGGCCGTCAGAAACCGAATTATCACCGATGAGGCTCGCCGCCATGCCCGCTAAAAAGAAAGAACAACAACGACTGCCGGAGGATGCCACTCCTATGGTGGTTCCCGATACCAGGGCGATTAGCGACGTTGGTCTGTTGCTCAATATAGCACTGGAAAAGGGCTCCAGTATCGAGACTCTGGAACGGGTGATGAAACTCTACGAACAGGGTCAGGAGATCCTGGCAAAGCAACAGTTTAACCACGCCTTTGCCGCTTTTCAGAAAGAGCTGCCTGCGGTCAAAAAGAGCAAAAAGACCAGCTTCACCACCAGTAAAGGCGGCATGATGTCATACACCTATGCCTCCATGGATGATGTGGTGCAAGCGGTACAACCTGTGCTGCACAAGTTTGGCCTGAGCTACTGGTTTGAACAGTCGCAGGAACAGGTACAGACACAGCAGGAAGTAGAACAGCAACACGGCATCATAGAAACACGACCCGTGACGGTTACCGTTATCACGATCACCTGTCATCTGGGCCATGTATCCGGTCACGCTATCAGCAATACCGTATCTGGCCCCGTGGACGCCAGCGGCAGGAAAAATCCGATCCAGCAAATGTCGTCTGCTGTCACCTACCTGAAGCGGATCGCCCTGGTAGGCATTCTTGGCGCGGCCTGCACCGATGAAGATGTAGACGGCTATGCACCAGACGTGCCCACTGACAAACCTTCGGTATACCCGGACGAAGACTACCAGCGCAACCTGCCAGACTGGACAGCCCGTATCGAATCCGGTCGCAACACCGTGGAAGACATCATCATCAACGCCGAAAGCAGGGCCCCCCTTTCTCCCCAGCAGGTCCAGCACCTTCAATCCATCCAACAAGAAGGCCAATAAATGAAACTGATTAACGTCCAACAGGGCAGCCCTGAATGGCTGGCCCTGCGCCTGTCTCTTGATCACAAATAGCTACCTTGTTCTATCATTTCTCACTGATAAAACAGGTCATGCTTCCACTTTCTCCTAAACCATGGTCAGAACTAACTTTTGGATGTGCTGATTTGGGCGATACTCGACGTACAAAACGACTTGTCAAAGTTGCTGCCGAGCTTTCAGCTCATACCGGTAATTCTTTGTCATCTTCATGCGAAGGTTATACCGCACTGGTAACTGGAGCTTACCGGCTGATTGAGAATGAGGCCGTAAAGCCTGAAGCAATAGCTGAGGCAGGCTTTCAGGCAACTGCCAAAATAGCGAGACAGTCTCGCCTACTTCTGGCTCTCGAAGATACAACAACCCTGGGTTATAAACATGCTGTCAGATCCGAGCTTGGTGATCTTGGAGGTCCTGAAGGCTCTAAAACCAGAGGATTCCACGTCCACTCTGTCTTCTTGGTTGATGCGGATACAGAGCGAAGCATTGGGCTTATTGATCAAGAACGATGGGTTAGAGAGGACGTTCAGCGGGGGAAAAAGAACCAACGTCGTCAGCTACCTTACGAGGGAAAGGAAAGCTTTAAGTGGCAAAGAGCCTCTGAAAACACAGAACAAAGGATGGGGGGTAAAATGCCTGACATCATCAGTGTTTGCGACCGGGAGGCGGATATATACGAATATATGCACTACAAACTGGATAACCGACAGCGGTTTGTTGTAAGAGCTACACAAAACAGAATCCTGGTGGATGGCGAACTCTTATTATTTGATTCCTTAGCTCAGACTGAAGTGTTGGGGAAATATACGATAGTGGTTCCTCAAAAAGGAGGTAGAAAGAAGCGAAAGGCAACGCTGCAGGTCAAAAGAAAGAAGATGACAATACAGGCGCCGCAAAGGCCAGGCGGCAGGCCGGAACCGGTAACTATGAATATTGTGTCGGCTGAAGAGATTGGCAATGACTCCGAAGACCGTTTGCACTGGGTACTATTGACAACTGAAGATATTGAAACATTCGAATACTGTCGCTCTATCATTCGATTTTACGAGCTCCGATGGCGAATAGAAGAGTTCCATAAGGCTTGGAAATCGGGAGCAGGAGTAGAAAGGCTTCGTCTGCAATCTCCGGATAACATTGAACGACTTGCGGTCATATTAATGTTTGTCGCTGTCAGACTAATGCAAATCCGTGAAGCATTAATGTTACCGAATGACAGGCAGCACAAAGACAGAAAGCTTTGGAGTGAAAAAACACTCGCGAATGAGGTGGTCAGTGATGATGAATGGCAGGTTCTCTGGCTAACCTATGAAAAAAAAGCGTTGCCCGATAAGCCGCCAACAGTCACTTGGCTGCTTCAAACGATTGCTCGGCTTGGTGGTTGGGGTGATTCAAAGCATACAGGGCAGCCCGGCTGGTTAGTGGTATGGGAAGGCTGGGCGAAATTGCAGGATCGGGTAAAAACCTGGCAGATAGCCCGGCAGTTCAGCGCTGGAGAGATGTGATCAAGAGTCAGGCCCTGCGCCGGGAACACTTCACCGCCAGTGAAGCCCCGGCCATGATGGGGGACAGCCCCTTTACTTCCCGTGACCAACTGATCTATCAGAAAGTCACCGGCTTTACCCCCGTGGTCACCCCCCAGCAGCAGCGCCGGTTCGACCAGGGACACGCCGCAGAAGCAGCAGCCCGTCCCATCATTGAAGAACAGGAAATGAAAACCCTGTTCCCGGTCACCGGTATCTGTAACGTGGAAGGCCTGCCACTGCTGGCCAGCTTCGACGGCCTTGATCTGGATCGGAAACTGATCTTTGAACACAAACTGTGGAACCAGAAAGTTGTCGCTCAAATCGAAGGGGAAGGTATTGAGCCTGCTTATTACTGGCAACTGGAGCAGCAGCTTCTGGTCAGTGGTCAGCAAGAGGCGCGGGCCATCTTTGTCTGTTCCGATGGTACCCGGGAAAACCTGCGCTGGGTCTATTACGAGTCCCACGACTACCGTCGTCAGGAACTGATCGAAGGCTGGCAGCAATTCCAGGCTGATCTGAAGCAAGCTAAGGCACTACACGAACAAGGAAAACTACCCAATCCTTACGCCGAGGCAGTCGTGCGTCATGACGACACCTTCCAGAAAGCTGAGCAGAGCTACCATCTTGCCCTGCAAACACTGAATGCGGCCAGGGCCCAAGCAGAGAAGGCCAAACAGGACCTGATAGACCTGACCGGTGGTGCCAAAACCAAAGGCAGCCAATTCCAGCTCTACCCCACCTACCGCAAAGGTAACGTGAAATGGCAGGACGCCTTCAAAGCCATGCTGCCAAAAGTCCCCATGAAAGACCTGGAACAATTCAAAGGCAAACCCTCCACAGTCTGGACGGTAAAACCACTGAACTGATCCACAGGCTGGCCACCTGCTCTGTAAAGCAGCCAACCAATAACAATAAAAAGGAAACGCAATATGTGGTTCAAAAACCTCAACGTCTATCGATTTAACGAACCCTTCACCCCAACCGGCGAAATGCTGGAGGCAAAACTGCAAGAGGCCACCTTCCACCGCTGCGGTGCCCACGATATGTCCAGCTACGGATTTATCTCCGCCCTTGGAGCGAAAACCAAAGCCCTGGTTCACCAGAACAACGGCTGCATACTGATCCGCACCCGAAAAGAAGAAAAGTTTCTGCCGGCGGAAGTCATCAAGGAAAAACTGGCCGAAAAAATCGAGCAGATTGAGGAAGAGCAGGACCGGCAAGTATTTGCCAAGGAAAAGAAAGCGCTCAAGGATGACATTATTCGGGAGCTTCTGCCCCAGGCATTTACCCGCAGCAAATACACCCAGGCCTACATTGACCTGGTCACCGGCCTGCTGATAGTCAACGGATCCGCCAAACAGGCAGAGGAACTGACCAGCAAACTCCGTGAAGCCTTGGGCAGCTTGCCGATCTCGATACCCTATAACCGGATGCCCTGCGATGTTATGCACGGCTGGCTTGATACCGGCGAGCCACCTGGCCCCCTAGGAGGCTGTCCGAGAATAGCCTGATTAAGTATAATCAGGCATCTTCTGCCCACTTTATTGTTGCCGAAACGGATGTCATCAATCAAATTCAAAGATAACCCTGCTGATTTTGACCAGCACCTGATGTTCCCATCGAACATCTTCGACCTGCTGCCACCAGATCATGATTGCTTCGTTTTTGAAGATATCTTCAAGCATATCGACACCTCTGAAGTGGAAAAGCAGTATCACCATCTTGGCCAGAATGCCTACCACCCACGACTGATTATATCGATCCTGATCTATGCCTATAGCCATGGTGTGTTCAGCTCCAGGGAGATTGAACGGCGCTGCAATCAGGACTTGGCTTTCATGTATATCGCCAAACAGCACTGCCCAAATTTCCGGGTGCTCAGTGACTTTCGTAAAAACCAGGCCACCTTTTTTAAAAGCAGTTTCAAACAGAGCGTGCTGCTCGCCCGGGAACTACAGATGGCCTCGCTGGGCCACATCGCTCTTGATGGTTCCAAATTCAAAGCCGACTCATCAAAGCATAAGGCCATGAGCTACGCACGACTTAAGGCCAAAGAAGCTGAATTAATGGCTGAAGTTGAGGCCCTGATTAAAAAAGCCGAAACCAGTGACAGTGAAGAGGACGATGCTTATCAGCAGGAGACTGGCTACAGCATTCCTGAAGACTTGCAATTCAAGCAGGAACGGTTAGAGAAAATCCAGGAGGCCAAAAAAGCGCTTGAAGAACGGGAACAGGCCCTGAATCCCGATAAGCCGATAGACGACAAAAAGCAAATCAGCTTTGCTGATCATGATGCCAGGATCATGGGTAAAAAAGGCAGTGGCTATCAGTACAGTTATAACGCCCAGATCAGCGTCGACAGCGATAATGGTATCATTGTTGGCCAGCACATCAGCCAGCATGCCAATGACAAGCAGGAAGTAAAGCCTGCACTTGAAGCCATTGCAGAAGCAACAGATAACGCGTCCATTGGCAAAATGAGTGAGGATAATGGCTATTACTCAGGGCCCAACCTGCAAGCGTTTGATGATGCGAACATTGACGCTTACATGGCTACGGATCGACAGGAGAAGCCTGCAACAGAGGGACTGGAAGACTCTGACAGAAAGTTTGTCAAAGCGGATTTTATTTACCATGAAGCAGACGACAGCTTTACCTGCCCTGCCGGTGAGAAGCTGATTTATAACACGGCTAGCAAAGCAAAACACAAAAGCTACCGCGTCAGTAAAGATATCTGCCGGGATTGCCCGTTACGTAAAAGGTGCAGTGGTGACAACAAAGACCCGGGGAAAGTGATTCGCACAGACCGCCACGAAGCCATACGCCAGGCGATGAACCGCAAAATGGAAACCAAAGAGGCCAAAGCGGTTTATGAGCGTCGCAAGGTGATTGCGGAACCGCCTTTTGGCCAAATCAAGAACTCAGGATTCAGAGGGTTCAGTGTCCGGGGTAAGGAAAAAGTGGCTGGAGAATTTTCACTGGTCTGCAGTGCTTATAATTTCAAAAAAATTGTCAAATCGGTTTCAACGGGATCAATCCGTCTTGAAGAAGCAAAAAGGCTTAAAATGGCAGCATAAAGGCAAGCAAAAGGGTAAAAAACGCAATTTTTACCCCAAAACAGGCTAAATTTAGGTCAATATTTGATCAGCCAAGAAAATGCTGAAGCTTTCGTTTTTTCAATAGCTAGTTCTCGGACAGCCTCCTAGTCTTCGGCGATGTCTGCGAACTGCGGGAACCCGGTGACGAAGGCGGCCAGCTCAAAGCGAAACAGATGGACCTGACCAGCCAGCCCATCCACAACCATCTGGACGATATGCTGGTATCTGCCCTGATGCTCACCTGGCAAGACGCCATCACCTTCACCCTGAAAGAAGACCTGCGCCTCACTGGCGTAACCATGACCGATATTTTGCAGGCCGAACGGGACACTGTAGAGACCAACAGCAAAGTAGAAGCACTGGACGCCGACTTTGCGCTGATGTCCCTCACCTTCCGCAAATTCTTACCCCAACTCATCAGCTACCTGAACTGAAGGAGAATCCTAATGAGCAGAGGCATTAATAAAGTCATCCTGATTGGCAACGTGGGCAATGACCCCGACGTCCGTTTTAAACCGGACGGCGCTCCCATTGCCAACCTGTCCATCGCCACCAGTGAAAAATGGCTGGATAAACAGTCCGGCCAGCAACGGGAAAAAACCGAGTGGCACCGCGTTGTGATCTTCGGCAAGACCGCCGAAATTGCCCAGCAGTACCTGAAGAAAGGCAGCAAGGTCTACATCGAAGGCAAGCTCCAGACTCGGAAGTGGCAGGCCAATGACGGAACGGACCGTTACACCACGGAAGTCATTGTTGACGGCTTCAACGGCCAGATGCAGATGCTGGACCGACCAGATGATCGATCAAACAACAGTGGAGCCCAGAACGGCTATCACACTCCACAACAACAGCCCGCCCAACATCAGCAGCAACCAAACCAGTACCAGCAGGCTCGTAACGGACAGCAACCTGCCCCCCAACCGCAGGCACAGTACGACCAATACGACCAGAACATCCCATTTTAAAGGAGACAGCCATGCTCACCATTGATCATCTGATGCTGGCCCGTGAAACCGAAGCCGAATTTAACAACGGCAACCTGGAACAGGCCGAAAAGCATCTTCATCAATTCCAGGCCCGGGTAAAAACGGCGATGGATTTTCATCAGCAGCGAGGCCATGGACTGGTACCCGATGACCAGCTGGTCAAAGCGGCTATTAGCGCCATTATGGCGCTCACCCTGCCAGACAATACAGACGATGAAACTCTTGCCGGACAGGGTGAAATGGTTGCCGCCTTTCTTATCCAGGAGTCGGAACGTCTGTTTATGGAAACGCCTGAAGTGTTTTCAGATCATGGAGCAAGATCTGCATCCCAGCCCGACTACCTCTCACTGGCTGACCTGTCGTTAGTGAAGAATATAAAAGTCAGGAAGGCCAGGGGCGAAAGCATCCATGATGAACTCAACCTGTTTAACCATAAAGTGAAGCAGGCTGAGAAGATTGTTCACGAAATGGATGGCAAGCCCATCAACCCGATGGATGTTTTAGTCGAAATGACGCTCATCATCGTCGCCATGACCGTTGGCTGTCATAACGACTTTTCCCATGACCAATCAATACTGGTAAACGGACTCTTACTGCAGCGACTGCGAACGAAGCGGCCCGATGTAACGCCGCCACTCCCGGATACCGTCAGCCACTGATCGCTCGCAAAATAAATTGGGTGAAAGTCTCATATTGATCACACCCACAGGCCTTGAGCTACAGCAAACAGACATAACACCAAATTTTTCAAACTGAATGGAGAGCAGCCAAACACAGCTATGATTCTAACAGCAAACAAAGAGTCAACGGTGAGAGGCCGCTCCGATGGAAGTATGTCAGCCACTAACCAAAGTCGCCAATGATTCCTGTCCTGCTATTGACCAACTGCAGCAAAAACTGACCCTACTTCGTCAGTCCAATAATCCAATCCAGCATTTTGAGGATCATGAAAACGAGATTCACTCCCTCTTTATTCAGGCGGAGCGAGAAATACTGGCAGAAGAACTGCAAAAATTAGACATCAATAAAGCTTCTATCGAAGTGAATGGGGTCGTGTATCACCAGGCATTACGCAGCTATCAAACCTACCAGTCAGCAGCAGGACCTGTCCGGGTATTGCGCAGCCTCTACCGCAATGCAGGGGATAAGTGCATTGTCCCTTTAGAGCTCAAGGCTGGCGTTGTAGAAGGCTACTGGTTACCAAAGGCTGCGAAGCAAGCAGCATGGATGGTTGCCCAGTTGCCGCCCGCGGACGTAAAAAGCTTACTCGATCTAATGGGGAATATGTCACCCTCAACCAGCTCTCTGGCACGTCTTCCCAAAAAACTCAACGAACAATGGGAGCAGCACCTTGACCCTTTCGAGACCCTTCTCGCGGAGAATCTCACAGTACCGCCTGACGCGGTGACGGTAGCTGCTTCCCTTGACGGTGTGATGCTACCAATGAAAGACGGCAAGCGTCAGGAGAAACGTGAAAAGAGTGTTGCTGAAGGCAAACGTACCCGAGGGCCAGCAGGTTGTCAGGAGGCCAGTTGTGGAACACTGTCGTTTTACGATGACCAGGGAGATCGCCTCTCTACGATCAGGATGGGACGAATGCCTGAAAGCAAGAAAGCGACATTGAAAAAATCCCTTTCAAACCTTCTGGATAAGGTGCTTCAGCAAAAGCCAAATCTGACTCTGGTCAAAGTGGCAGATGGAGCCCGGGACAATTGGACATACTTCACCAAAGAGCTACCGGAGGGAGAAGAAATTGTTGATTATTACCATGCGGCAGAACACCTGAAGAAGGCATTTGACCTGGCTTACGGTGAAAATAGCGCGAAGTCCAAAGAGAAATTCAGCACCTACCGACATATCCTGAAGGAGGAGCCGGGTGGGGTTGAAAAAATAATCAAGGCACTGGCTTACCAGCATAGCAAGCATCCCCGCCGATCGAAATTAAAGACAGAGTTAAAGTACTTCAGAAAAAACCGGTTACGGATGAATTATGCAGAACACCTGTCGCGCAACCTGCCCATAGGCTCAGGGGTCATTGAGGCGTCCTGTAAAACGCTGGTTACACAGCGAATGAAGTGTTCGGGAATGCGTTGGCGGTGTCCCGGGGGGCAAGGCATTCTGACACTCAGGTCACTAATTCAAAGTGGTTGGTTCGACTGTGGCTGGATGCTGCTGTCGGTAACGTACCGGGCTAAGGTAAATATGGTCAGTGATAATGTGATTCCATTTTCATCAGGGAAGGGTGATCTTGAACGTTAGTACTCATCAATATGAGACTTTCACCCAATAAATTAAAGCAAGCCATAAAAACTCCAACAAAAAGAAAGGTCAATGTTATGGAACAACAAACTTGCGCAAATACCGACATTACCACCCTTGAGCAGGCTGAATTAATTCTGAGGCGAGAAGGTATCGTTAAAAATGAATTGGTTGAAGGAGTACAGTTGCTGGAAATCTGCGGGTTTAGTCTCAACAATACTGCGGTTCGTATTCGAGAACAGATTGAACGGCATCAATTTGTAGAAGGTAGAGACTTTTCTCGCACATCCGAGAAAAGTACCGGAGGCCGCCCTAAAACGGTTTTTCAGTTCACCGTCAATGCTGCCAACCATGTCCTGCTTGGTGCCATGACACCGGAAGGCAAGAAAGCTCGCCAGAAAGCCATTGATCGTGAAATGGTCAGTCAGAGCGAATATCCTGGATTGATTGCAGCGATGGACGAACAATTTGGCTCAGCTTTACCAGCACCAGCTATTACTCCCCACCAACTGCTGGAAATGAACATGGACGCCAGCCTGAAAGCCATAACCTTTGTGAAGGCCTACGGCATTGAAGGCAACCAGGCCATGCTGGCAGCCGACCGGTTAGTCAAAACCCAGATCGACTTCTCCCCGCTGGAAGCCATGGGACAGCCCACCCTGATCGCCCCGGTCAAGGCTCCGCTATTCAGCGTCACCGAGCTGGGCAAACTGTCCAACCCCGTCTACACCGCCGTCAATATGAATCTCAAACTGCAGGATGCCGGGATGCAGCTACGCACCGGCCAGTACTGGACACCCACCGAAAAGGGCAGCCCCTTCTGCGAAATGCTGGATGTGGGCAAGCACCATGGCGACGGCACGCCCATCAAGCAACTGAAGTGGTACAAGTCCGTGCTGGGTCAACTGACCGATGCGCAGCCTGAACCACCTGCAATGCCAGAGCCTGAGCCCCAGACTGAAACAGTTCCACCAGACATCTCTACGGAAGTGACCATTGCCGATCCGAATCGCAAAATCCGGCTGCGCAAGAAAGGCCTCAAAAAGCGGAAAAACCTGAAGCGCAATTACGGTGAAGGCCGGGAACTCTATAACCTCGGCAGTCATCTATCATTCCGTGAACTGGCTGATTACACGGGACGCCAACGCGGCTATGTGGTTGAACTGATGGAAAAGCACCGCATCGTTAAATACCTGGAGAGTCGTGGTAAATACATGCTCACCGAAAAAGGCTGGCATTACGGAGCCATGTACGACCCCAACAGAAAGCAGCTTTACACCAGTCATTCACCCGGCGCAGTGGTATCCAACGCCAGACCAGTGTTCAACGAAAAAGTGTTTGATTTGTTTTAAGGGAAGATAACAGCATGGAAAGCAAGCAAACTCTCAAACTGAACGACATATGCCTCCGCTACGGCATATCCCGCACAACACTCTGGCATTTGCGTCAGTCACCGGGCTTTCCAAAGCCAGTCAACCTGCCTTACGGCGGTAAGATTTTCTTTCAGGAAGATATAGAAAATTACTTCCGTACCCAGCAGGGCTGATCATACACATAAGGCGGTATTAACCGCCTTGATTAATAATCGGTGCGTAATAATCCAGCAGCAGACGCTGGGCTTCACGACGCTTATCGTAAAAATCATCCACGTTATACACCTCTTCTGAAGTCTTCATTACCTTATGCCCTAAACAGATCTCAGCAACCCGATAATCAAAGTCCAGCTTCGATAGCAATGTCCGGGATGTGCGCCTTAAATCATGCACCGTGAAATGCTTAACCGTTTCGGGAAAAAGTTGCTGCTGAAACATTTTGTCTATCGCCGTATTCAATGTATCCGGCCCAACATGGTCAAACCGTTTACTGGTTCTCCTTGATGGAAAAAGATAAGGACTGTAACCAGCACGGTATTTCAGCTCTGTGATCCACTCAATAGCTTCCGGCTCCAAGGGTACATGAACCGGTTTTTTCTTACTGGAACGCTTCATCGACTCAATGCGATCCTTCGGAAGTGTCCACTTCTTTTTATGCAGATCAAACTCTTCAATCTTTGTGACTGAAAGCTCTGTCTTTCGACACATCAGGGTCAGCAGTAAAGCACAGTTTAAATAATTGTCTCTGGTAAACTGCAAATGATGCTTTCTGAACGTAGCGAATATATCCCGCAACTCATCCAGTCCGATGGCCCGCTCTCTTGCTTCTTCAATTCCCCCGGCATCCTTACAGGTAAATACCCGTGCCGGATTAAACTGCAAAAGATTTAGGCGAATACCGTAATCAAAGAGTTCCTTGGCAAATTGCAACACATCATTGGCAACGGTCATTCGCCCGGGAACAGCAACGTTGCATATTCTGGTAACTCTTGAACACTCATTCTGGTAACACTTGAACACCCATTCTGGTAACACTTGAACACCTATTCTGGTTTCTTTTGAACACTTTTTGATGATTTCCAGAATCACCGTTCAAGCTTCCAGAAACGCTGTTCAACAGACCATAAACCGGTCTAATACAGCTAACAAATATCTTCTTATGCATTGATTTTCCATAACTTTGGCCGTTCTTATCTGTACCAAGAGAGGGAACCGGCCATGACAGAAAACAGGATTACCATGCGTAAGCTACTAGAAATACTCCGGATGCGGTTTGGCAGCCAACTCAGCTTCCGACAAATTTCCCGCAGTGTACGGGTCAGTGTGGGGACGGTATCCAACTACGTTAAGGCCTTTCAGGAATCGGAATTAAGCTGGCCCCTGGCAGAGGATATATCTGAGCCTGAGCTTATTCAGGCGCTGTTTCCCGATGCCTCGATAGCCAATCGAAAAGGGTTGATTGATCCTGACTGGGCTGAGGTGCATCAGGAACTGAAGCGCAAGGAAGTGACCAAACAACGACTCTGGGAAGAATACTGTCAGGCCCACCCCCTCAATGCCTACAGCTATGCCCAGTACTGTCACCGTTACAATCAGTGGCGTGGTTGTCAAAAGCGATCTATGCGACAGCTGCACAATGCAGGTGAAAAGTTATTTGTTGATTATGCCGGGCCAACCATGCCAATCATCAACCCGGACACCGGCGAAATTGCCCACAATGCCCAGATATTTGTGGCAGTGCTGGGAGCGTCCAACTATACCTACGCTGAAGCGACTCTGTCACAAAAAACAGAGGACTGGCTGGGGTCTCATGAACGGGCCTTTGAGTTCTTTGGTGGGGTGCCAGAAATTGTTGTGCCAGACAACCCAAAGTGCGCAGTTATCAAAGCCTGTCGGTACGAGCCGGATCTCAACCCATCATACCAGCACCTGGCTTGTCACTACCAGGTGGCAGTCATTCCGGCACGCCCCTACAAACCCAAAGACAAGGCCAAAGCAGAAGTCGGTGTACAGGTAGTGGAGCGGTGGATACTGGCCAGGCTTCGTCATGAAATGTTCGTAACTATTCAGCACTGAGCAAAGGCATATTACAGTAATTCCCGAACAGCTCTATGAAGTGATTGATATATGTCCATTCCCTGTTTTCTGGCAGACGACAAATAGCTGCGAATCCGTGCAAACATAGAACCACCGTCTGCACTCCTGAAGCAGCCTGAGATTTTCTGCTTTAACTTGACCATTCGAACATCCCGCTCACTGCCATTGTTATCGAAGGGAATGGTAAAATCTGACATGAAGCGCAGTGTCTCAGCCTTGAACTCAGTGAGTCGTTTGAAGAGATTGTAAGCTTTAGTATTCTTGACTTTCTTGCGCTTAAGCTCCTCTCGTTGCTTCTCCATATAGACGACTTCTTTCATTAGAGCCCGCTGAAGCAACCGGTCATAAATCTTCTCGATTCGTTCACAGACAACACTTGGCATCTGTAGCATACCTATGGTCTTAAAGCCCTTGCAGTAATGCCAGGAAAGCCTCAGTAGCTTCATCAATCGCAACGCCAGTTGATTGCTGTCCCTATCAACAACACCCAAAAGCTCCCTCAGGTGATGGGCATTGCAAAGTACGTGAGTTGCCGCATATGCAAAATAGGATTTCCAATGATCATGAACCAGAACGCCTGCAAATGTTAGCAGTATGCCCATCGTGTCCATGGCCTCACGACCTCGCTTTTCAGACAAGTAGTAGAGCGTCCATTGTTCATCCCGCATAACGTGTAGCCAGTGCAAAGAGCCCTCGGCCCGCATACCCGTTTCATCGGCTCCGGCAACAGACGATTCCCGCAAGGCGTCACGAATAACCTCTTCAGTAGAAGCCAGATTTTCATAGGTTCTGGCCACAAAATTGGCGACAGTGCCTGCACTTACACTCATTTTATAGAGAGTATTAAAATACTCTGACACGCGCTTAAAAGGCAGGAAATGGTATTGGTTAAGATAGACGGCCATAGCCTGTGTGGCTGAGCCATATTGTGCGGCAGCGGTAACACCTTCCGGGAATTCAGCCTGATTCCGACAACCACAAGTGCAGATTTTTACTTCAGCTCTATGGGCCGTTACTTCAAATTCACCCGGTCTCCCTGGTTCAAACACCTGTCGTTCAATATATTTGACCGGCTCACTATCAAGAAGAGACGCCTGACATTTATTGCATTCTTTAACCGGAAGGTACTCAATATAGTCAGGGATATCGACCTGTTTAAGACAAGTGCCCTGATGCCCTTTTTTCCACCGGCTTTATTACCAGAAGACTGTCTCAGACTTTTAGGATTGGGTTTTTCATCCGATGGATCGGTACCTTTATCTGCGGAAAGGTCGTCAGAATGATCTGGAGAATTACTGTTTTTACAAGGTTTTTGATAACCATCAGACGATGGCGGCTTGCTGCTGTTTTGACTGTTCTTGCCAACCTTTTCTTCCAATTCTCGACATCGCTCTTCCAGACAGGCAACTCTCATCCGCAGCTCTGCATTCTCTTTCAAGAGAATCTCAGCCGACATAGTTGCGGGTAGTTCTGGAATCATGCTGGCGAATATTGTGGAAAAATGGTGCTTAAGAGGATGGTATAAAAATCAGAAAATTCCAGATTTATGTGGGGGTGCTGAACAGTTACAAATGTTCTTTACCCTGGCAGAGCTGAACCTGCGGATACGTGAGCTGTTAATCGAACTGAACCTGAAGCCCTTTAAGCAGTTGCCAGGAACGCGACGTAGTGCGTTTGAACAACTGGATGAACCAGCCCTCAAGCCACTGCCGAAGCAATCTTTTGTGTTCGCTGAGTTTATCAAGGCCCGGGTGAATGTGGATTATCATATTATCTGCAAGGGGCACGCCTACTCGGTTCCCCATCAGCTTGCCAGGCAGGAAGTAGAAGTACAGGCGACTGAGCACTGCGTCACGATCTACGCTAACGGTAAAGTGGTGGCCAGCCACGCTCGCAAGCACACACGTGGATTTACGACGTTAGCAGTTCATATGCCGGAACGACATCGTCACCATCAGGATTGGACGCCTGAGCGTTTACTTAACTGGGCTAACGACATTGGTCAGGAAGTCTATTGTTTTATTCAATCACTGCTGGATAGCAAGGAGCATCCTGAACAAGCCTATCGAGCTTCATTGGGGCTGCTAAACCTGCAGCGGGAATATGGAACTGAACGACTCAACAACGCCTGCGCCCATGCCAGGAACATCGGGGGTTATCGGTTAAAAAATGTCCGATCAATCCTCCAGTCAGGCAAAGACCTGATGCCATTGGAGCCACAGTTAAAACAAACGACAGGTCCCTTGCATGATGATCACGAAAATATTCGTGGCGCTATTTGCTATCAATAACCGGAGGCGAACATGATCAATGAAACACTGGCTCGCCTTAGGTCACTGCGACTGACCGGAATGGCAGATGCCCTCAATCAACAGCTGGACCAGCCGGGCACCTACAGTAGCCTTAGCTTTGAAGAACGACTGTCGTTGCTTACTGAGCAGGAAGAAACAGAGCGAAACAATAAACGTCTGGCTCGGCTGCTCAGAAGCGCCCGGTTTAAACTGGCTGCCCGGATACACGACATTGACTATGAACACCCCAGAGGTCTCAAACAGAACCAGATGGCCAGCCTGTCTGGAGGAGGCTGGCTTGACCGGTACAGGAACCTGTTGATCACCGGACCTTGTGGTTCCGGTAAGAGCTACCTGGCCTGCGCCCTTGGGCACATGGCTTGTCTGAAAGGCTACAGTGTCCGGTACTATCGGATGTCCAGGCTACTGGATGAACTGATCCTTGCCCACGGTGATGGCAGCTACAGCAGGCAGTTGAAACAACTGGCAAAAGTAGACTTGCTGATTCTGGACGACTGGGGCCTGGAACCACTGACGCAGCAACAAAGGAACGATCTGCTGGAAGTCATGGATGACAGGCACGAGCAAGGTTCCACGTTGGTTACCAGTCAATTGCCCACCCGGAAGTGGCATGCCAGCATTGGTGATGAAACTCTGGCCGACGCCATTCTTGACCGGCTTATGCACAATGCCCACCGGATTGAACTCAAAGGCGAATCCATGCGCAAAAAGCTTGGAAAATTGGACGCAGTTGAACA
Organism: Endozoicomonas sp. SCSIO W0465; assembly: GCF_023716865.1. Classification (NCBI taxonomy): domain Bacteria; kingdom Pseudomonadati; phylum Pseudomonadota; class Gammaproteobacteria; order Oceanospirillales; family Endozoicomonadaceae; genus Endozoicomonas; species Endozoicomonas sp. SCSIO W0465. The sequence goes on along the minus strand of NZ_CP092417.1, from coordinate 257,442 downwards.
CCTGGTCTAAAAATCACACTGGGCAATGTGTAAGGAGTTCAGGGTGTTCAAATGAAACAGAATAGGTGTTCAAGTTAACCAGAATACGCAAACGTCTTCTACCAGCTTCTTGATATGCAATGGAGTCACCTGATCCGGTCGCATTAACCCGACCTTGGGGCCAATATCTTTGTTGTAATACCGTTCATTCCGCCACCAGGTTTTAATATTTTTCTTCTTATGGTTAATCCACTCGATGGCCAGTTCATCAACATTGGCAACTTCCTGCCTCCCTATTGCCTGCTGAATACGTTTGGCAACCATCGGGTCTTCCCCTTCTTTCAGCTTTTCCTTAATGTCACCCGCCTTGAGATTGGCCTGATGCAATGACATATCAGGATAGCTGCCTATCGTGACCTCCTTACGTTTTCGTTTATCACCATGACCCGACACTGTATATCGAACAATCCACGTTACAGACAGCTCCTTGCTGATGCGCAGATACAGACCATTACCGGCAGCATAGCGCCCTTCCTTTTTTGCTTTGATCAGTTTTTTTACTTCTGAATCCTTCACTTACATCACCTTACTTTTATTATTGGTTCTATTGTGCATTACTTTGAGGTAGGTACTTATTCAATCAATGTAATGCACAAAATAAGGTAGGTCAGTTTTGTAAATCTGTCACCATTCATAATTCTCTATTTTGGCCAACCTGTCACCATTTCTGTCACCATTTTTTCAGATAACTGCAAATACGGACGAACAACCAAAAACAATAATTCAAAAAAAAGCCACTTTATTCAGTGGCTTATATCATGCACTAACGTATTGGAACGTTATTCTATGTTTTGGACCTGTTCGCGCATTTGCTCGATAAAAACCTTGAGATTTACTGCGATCTGGGTGAGGCCTGCGTGAATTGACTTGGAAGACAGCGTATTGGCCTCCCGGTTAAGCTCCTGCATCAGAAAATCCAGACGACGTCCTACTGCGCCCTGCCCGGGGGTTCTCAGGGTTCTGCGTACCTCAGCTATATGTGTTTCCAGACGATCCAACTCTTCATCAACATCCATCTTCTGAGCCAGAATGACCATTTCCTGCTCCAGTCTTTCAGGATTTAACTCCTGCCTGGCTTCAGAAAGTCGATCAAGGATTTTCGCGCGCTGACTTTGCAGAATTTCCGGCACCAGTACACGAAGCTGCTGCACCTCATTCCCCATTTTATCCAAACGGGCCTCAATGAAAGATTGCAGCTCCTGCCCTTCCCGTTTTCTCATCTCATTCAGTTGGGTGAGCGCTTTGTTGAACCCTTTAATGGCAGCCCGATGAACGACCGTCATTTCCGTTTCCTCAGTACGCTGCACGCCAGGCCATTGCAAAACCTCAAGAGGATTAACCGGTGCAACCTGAGAAAAATGTGTCTCAACCTCACGTACTGCCAGTTGAAGCTTTTCCAGCAAGACAGGATTTAGCTCAAGCACCTGCTCCTTCTCAAGCAGCTGATATTTGAGGCTGCATTCAACTTTGCCTCTCTTCAGTTGCTGGCGAATCTGTTCTCTTAAAGCAGGCTCGATCTCACGTGCCTGTTCAGTTAGACGAAAGTGGGGCTCAAGGTAACGGTGGTTAACGGATCGAATCTCCCATACCAGGCTTCCCCAATCTTCCTGTATCTGAACACGGGCAAATGCAGTCATGCTGGAAGTCATTAAACACTCTTTAATCGGTTGGCTAATAAGGATCCATTATTTCAGAAGTTTATAATTATCCAAACTGTATTTTCCTGCAAACCCACCAAGCAGTTATAATTCCGCAAATTTCGCAGTGCTTAATTTTTTCAGACATACCAAGGTAACCCAAATGCGCCCTAGTGGAAGAACGGCAGACCAATTACGTGATGTAAAAATCACTCGCCACTATACCAAACACGCAGAAGGATCTGTGCTCGTTGAGTTTGGAGATACCAAAGTCATCTGTACCGCCTCGGTCGAGCGCGGTGTACCCCGTTTTCTCAAAGGAACCGGCCAGGGCTGGGTCACCGCCGAGTACGGTATGTTGCCCCGGTCGACCACTGAACGAATGGGAAGAGAAGCCTCCAGAGGCAAGCAGGGTGGCAGGACACTCGAGATTCAACGACTGATCGGCCGAGCTTTGCGTGCTGCGGTAGACATGAAAAAGCTTGGTGAAAACACCATTAATATTGATTGTGATGTGATTCAGGCCGATGGTGGCACACGGACAGCCTCAATTACCGGAGCCTGCGTAGCACTGGTCGATGCATTACGCTATATGCAGGAGAAGAAAATGGTCAAAAGTGACCCTTTCCTGCACATGATTGCCGCCGTTTCTGTGGGAATTTACAAAGGCAGCCCGGTTCTTGACCTTGATTATCCTGAGGATTCCAGCGCTGAAACCGACATGAATGTAGTGATGACCGACGCAGGCGGATTTATCGAAGTTCAGGGGACAGCGGAAGCAGCCCCTTTCAGTCAGAATGAAATGCTGGCCATGATGGCTCTGGCACGTTCCGGTATTGAGGAAATTATCGAGTTACAGAAAAAAGCGTTAGCAGAATGACACTTTACTGCCAGCCCTTTTACTTGAGCTATTTTTAATAGAACCCGGCTATATGCCGGGTTCTTACTCTGTAACAGGCAGGCAGTATGATTATTTCTCTCATTGGTTCCCATGGAACCGGTAAAACAATGCTCTGCAACGCTCTGGTGAAAGCACTGGGGAGTGAATGGTCTGTTTTCAGCGACTATTATCGAAAAATCGCAAAACTACTGCATTATAAGACGCCTCGTGACGCACTACTTGAAGATCGGACAATCCGTCAGGTCACTTCAACCGCCATGGCTGGCTCAGCACTGGGTGCCATGCTTGAGTGGATAGAAAACCTGAAAGGTCATGGCATTATCGATACAGGTCCACCCTCATTACTTGCCTACCATCGATATTGGCTGAGAGTAACCGATACCCCTATCAGCCCTTATATGCTCAGGCTGGCCAAAGCCACGAGTCAAAAAATTGATGCATACTGCTACCTGCCAACAGGGAAAATTGCGCTGGAGAACGATGGCATTCGCAGTGATGATGTCATTTTCCAGAAAGATATTGATCAATGGGTTCTCTGCAACAGGGTCGATCTTGGGATTTCAGCACAAAAGGTACTGATGATGGAAAGTACTGATATTGAAAAAAGAACCGAAGAGTGTATCCAAATGATCCAGAGTTTCATCAGAAAGTAACTCTGTACTGAATTTGGATTCAGAGGATGGTTAGAGTGAAAAAGGAGATCGCCCGTGCCGTTGACGCACTCCTTATTTCAGTAAAGTTCTTATTTATCAGGGCACAAATCTGTTAACCAGGAACCGGTATTGTTACATCCCCAGCTCCCAGTCATAGTCAATAATCACCGGTGCATGGGATGAGAACACCTGACCTTTGTAGATCCCGCCATTCAGCACGCGGTGACGCGGTGACGCATCCCGGGAGTGATAATCTGGTAATCAATGCGCATCCCAACATTATCATGGCGCAGGTACTCATCTTTCCACCAGCTGTATTTGCCAGCTTCCCGATCCACCTCACGGTAAGCATCAAAGAAGCCCATATCGCCCAGCAAACCTTCCATCCAGCCACGCTCGGCCTGATTAAAGCCAGAGATCTCCTGAGCATCACGCCAATTAGCCACGTCAATCTTGCGGTGCGCAATATTCCAGGTACCGCACATAAGAAACTCACGACGCTTACGACGTTGCTTGCTTAAGTGGTGCGAATAGCCATCCAGGAAACGGTATTTGAAATTAAGGCTTTCTTCATCATCACCCTCCGGCACGTACAGACTGACAAGACTGATCTTGTCAAAATCTGCCTGGAGATAACGGCCGGTTTCATCCACTTCAGGAATCCCGAGGCCACTGATAATGGCCTTGGGAGCATGACGGGTATAGATGGCTACACCGCCACGGTCAGTCCTGTTGTAGCCACTGAAAGCATAACCAAAGTAGCCATCAAGAAAGTACTGATCCTCAATCACCTGCTCGTCTTCACGAGTATCCTGCAGACAAATAAGGTCAGCATCCTGCTCCAAGAGCCAGTCAAACAGGCCTTTTTCTCGTGCGTTTTTAATGCCTTCGCAATTTAAACTGATAACTCTCATCGAATACACCTTACCAGGCCGTGTACACGCTCTGGCATTAAGCTTGTTACCTCGGCAAGACAGTAACCGGAAAAACAGAAACTGAAGACCTGCCAAACCATATGAGCAAATCTCAGCCTGAGAAGCAGATACACTGCTTGGCCAGTAAGCGCCAGGATGAACGACGGCTAAAGTCTAAGCTTTTCAAGGATACGGTTACTCAACCGGGATTAACCCTGCATCAACTGTACGACAGAGTTAGTAAGAGCCCTCATCCCTATTATAAGGCATGATTGAAGTTCTTATGGTACGGTTGAACACAGAAAGTTCGGAATTGTATCGAACAAATGATAACGGGTCGCCCCCCGTATGTTTATCCGCATAAATCCGGTCTCTTCTACAGAAGCGTGCAGTTCTGACGAAATTGCACCTGACAGTTTCCGTAATTTCACACTGACTGATCCGAATGGAACGAGTAACTGCGTACCCTGGTCGAAATGCGCCTCGTTTCCCAACACTCAGACTATCCGGTTCGGTAACCCGATACTCTACATTGCGTAATATCTCTGAAATAACACATCACACAGGGGATTTAGGATCATATATTGGTATAAAATCGGCCTTTGATTCGACATTGCGGGCATTCAGCAAACAGGACCCACCCGATGCATCAGTACCAAAAAGAATTTCTGGATTTTGCCATTGAGCAACAAGTGCTCCGTTTTGGTGAGTTCACCCTGAAGTCCGGAAGAAAGTCTCCTTACTTCTTTAACGCCGGGCTATTTAACAGTGGTGAAGCCATCAGCAAACTCGGCCAGTTCTATGCTGCAGCAATGGTGAATGCCGGGCTTGATTTTGACATTCTGTTTGGGCCAGCCTACAAAGGCATCCCCCTGGCCACTGCCACGGCTGTGGCCCTGTTTGAGAAGCACAATCGAAACGTTCCATGGTGCTTCAACCGCAAGGAAGCCAAAGATCATGGAGAAGGGGGGAGTATTATTGGTGCACCTCTTCAAGGGCGTGTAGCGATTGTTGATGATGTTATCACCGCCGGCACAGCGATCCGTGAAGTAATGGCCATTATTGAGCAAACGGATGCGACTCCGGCAGCGGTTGTGGTGGCTATGGATCGTCAGGAAAAAGGGCAGGGGGAGTGTTCAACACTAAAAGAGCTGTCTGCCATCCAGGAAGTGGAACGTGATTTTGCTATTCCGGTATTGAGTATTGTGTCTCTGACTGACTTGCTGGAATACAGTGAAAATCATCCGGAAATCCGCCGCCATGCGCCCGAAATCAAAGCCTACAGAGATACCTACGGAGTATGAGACTTAAACAACCATTCATACTGTTCTTGGCAGGCGTACTGTCTGCGACCGGAGCTAACAGGGCGTCGGCGCAGAGCCTGTATAAGTATAAAAACCTGGAAGGCATAACCGTCATTTCATCCAATATTCCCAGTGAATTTGTTCATCTGGGGTACAGCATACTCGATAGAAATGGCCGTACCATTGATACCATTCCCCCGGTAATGACCAGCGATCAGAAAAACCAGCTGGAAGACCTCAAATTCAGAAAGGCCCGGCAAGAGCGGGAGGCAGAGCTGGACCGGGAGTTGCTGTTTCTTTATGGCACACCGGATGAAATATACGGCTTCTGCTGAGCGGCTGAAAACATTGCTTAAGCAGAAAAACCTGACGGATATTGAAGCCGTTACCCGTGGTCAGCTCGTTGGCCGGTGGCGTATTCGTGAAGATGTTGCCATGGACTGGAATTTCGATGACAACGGGTCATTCAACTCTTTCTTCCAGCAACTGGGTACACACGCTTCACAGAAGAACTTTGGTACCTGGCAGCTCAGCAATAACCGAATCATCCTGTTGATTAGCCGAAAGCAAGAAAAGAACTCAATTGGTGACGAGAAAAACAAACGGGTTTCAGAAGAGAAGAGCATTCAGGTTATTAAAGCAACGGATCATGAACTGCAAATTATTCTGGATGGTAAAGCCATCAGTCTATATCGATCTTAGCGGAATCGGTTGACAGGTCAGGCCGCTGATGCCTGACCGTTGCCAGGCATCGAAAACCCGAACTTATCGAAAAGCCGCTTCAGAAAGGATTAGCCACTGATCAGCCCAGTTTTCGGTTGGCTTGCGTCTGAACTCACTGCGAACATACTGTGCTATCCGCCCCTCGGCAGAAGCCAGCATAAGGTTTGCTGTTACGCTGACGGTCATACGGGTTCTCACACCTTCCTTGATTTCTGCTTCACGCAACGTCTGCTTGAGTTGTGTCTCCATACGGTCAAACAGCTGAATCATACGCTGGCGCAGCCGCTCAGTCTCCCCCGCCAATGCATCCCCGGTCAGGATGCGGGTCAACCCGGGGTTTTTCTCACAGAAGCCAATCAGTAATAACAGGATTTTTTCACATCGAGCAACCACATGAGACTCTTCTGAAAGAATCAGAGCAATTCGGGAAAACAGCGTCTCCTCAATAAACTCGATCAGCCCTTCAAACATTTTGGCCTTGCTGGGGTAATGACGGTACAAGGCCGCTTCTGAGACTCCGACCTCTTTGGCCAGAGCCGATGTGGTAATCCGGGTACCCGGAGCCGTCTCCAGCATATGAGCCAGAGCTTCCAGAATCTGCTGCTTGCGAGAAATTTTCTGAGACATATCCATTACGAGTACTAAACACTATCTCCGGTTATCAGGGTGCCCACTCCCCGGTCAGTCAACAGTTCAAGCAGAACGGCATGTGGCACCCGGCCGTCAATGATGTGCGCTGTTTTGACACCGCACTTCACGGCATTAAGCGCGCATTGTATCTTGGGAAGCATGCCGCCATAAATAGTTCCGTCGGCAATTAATGCTTCGACCTGTTCTGAGTCCAACCCGGTTAACAGGTTTCCATCCTTATCCAGCAAGCCTTCAGTATTGGTTAGCAACAGGAGTTTTTCCGCTACCAGCTCTTCTGCCAGCCGCCCGGCAACAAGATCTGCGTTGATATTGTAAGAGGCACCGACATCATCCACCCCGATGGGAGCAACGACCGGAATAAAGTCGGAGTTTTGCAACATGGTGATAATATCAGTATCGATGGATTCCACTTCTCCCACCTGGCCAATATCAATAATCTCCCTCGCCGTCATCTCGGGCGTCATCTCTGTGACCACCAACCGTTTTGCACGAATAAATCGACCGTCCTTACCGGTAACACCAATAGCCCGCCCGCCATTGTTATTGATGAGCGTCACTATTTCCTTATTCACCAGGCCTCCCAATACCATCTGTACCACATCCATGGTGTTGGAATCGGTGACCCTCATCCCCTGCACAAAGCGGCTTTCGATGTTCAGACGTTTCAGCATGTCACCAATCTGAGGACCACCACCATGAACAATGACCGGGTTAATACCTACCGCCTTGAGCAACACCACGCCTTGAGCAAAGCTGTTTTTCAGCTCGTCACTTTCCATGGCATTGCCACCATATTTAACGACGACAGTCTTACCTGCATAGCGTTGCAAATAGGGTAGGGCTTCAGTCAGAACGGTCGCGATGTCCTGAGAGGATAAAGCAGGCTTATCCATTACTCCTCCTGCAGTACTCTTAATGATTGAGCATGGTGATGGTTATTTCTTATTGGTGGAGGCATAGCCCGAATCACTACGCCTTTCTGCTAAAAACAGACATCAGTGGGTTCCGGAGTGTCCAAAGCCTCCAGCACCACGGCCACTCTCTTCAAAGCTTGCTACCATCTCCAATCGAGCCTGAACCACAGGCACCAGAATTAACTGGGCAATCCGCTCACCAGGCTGAATAGTAAACGTGGTATTTCCACGGTTCCAGCAGGACACCATTAGCTGTCCCTGATAATCCGAGTCGATCAGCCCAACAAGATTCCCCAGAACAATGCCATGCTTATGACCCAGGCCGGAACGGGGAAGAATCATAGCCGCCAGAGATGGATCGTCAATGTGTATCGCCATTCCGGTTGGCAATAACTGGGTTTGGCCCGGCTCCAGCGTCAGTGGTTCATCAAGACAGGCTCGCAGATCAATGCCCGCCGAACCTTCTGTGGCATATTCTGGCAATGGAAACTCCCGGCCCAGGCGTGGGTCCAGAATACGAGTCTTCAATGTTTTCATGTCGTTTAATTCCCTGTTCATTCATTAGTTTCAGTCGTGGACTGGAGGCTTTTCCACTTTCTGAAACGACGAGCAACTATTTGCAGCAGTTTGCGTGACACCACTTTTTTCGATGCTCTTGGTAGTGGCTCTTCCAACGCTTCACCAATGACGGTCACTTCATTCGCGTCACTGCTGAAGCCAATATCCCGGTCACCCACATCATTGGCCACTACCAGGTTCATTTTCTTCCGCCGCAGCTTATCCGCAGCGTACCCCAATACATTGTGAGTCTCTGCAGCAAAACCAACCACAAACGGTGGTGTATCCAGACCAGTGACTGAAGCAATAATGTCGGGATTGCGTACCAGTTTAATGTCCAGTGTTTCACTGCCATTTTCGGGATCTTTCTTGATCTTTTCCCTGGCGACCTCTGCCGGGCGGTAATCGCTGACCGCGGCACAGCCGATAAAAATATCAACACCTGCAATCCGATCGTGAACAGCCTGGTGCATATCTCTGGCACTGACCACATCAACCCGCTTGACCCGATCCGGAGTATCGAGATGAACCGGGCCAGTGATCAGGGTAACGGTTGCCCCCGATGCTACGGCTGCCTCCGCAATGGCGAAGCCCATCTTTCCGGAACTGTGGTTGGAAATATAGCGAACCGGATCGATGTCTTCACGGGTACCTCCAGCGGTAATTAATACATTCAACCCGGTGAGAATATCATGGGTAAACAGCCTTGATGTTTGTTCCACAATCAACTCAGGGTCCAGCATTCTGCCCGGGCCGATATCGCCACAGGCCTGACTGCCGTCACCCGGCCCAAACAAACTGATATTCCGCTCCAGCAGCTCTTCGCAATTCTGCTGGGTTACGCTATCACGCCACATGCCCTGGTTCATGGCAGGAGCCAGACAAACAGGCGCACTGGTGGCCAGACACAGGGTGGTCAACAGGTCATCGGCATGCCCACCAGCCAGTCGCGCAATAAAGTCGGCGGTAGCCGGCGCAACCAGAACCACATCTGCCCAGCGGGCCAGTTCAATGTGCCCCATGGCCGCTTCAGCCCCGGTATCCAGCAAATCCAGATGCACCGGATTATGAGACAGGGCCTGCAATGTTAACGGCGTAATAAACTCACAGGCGGCACGGGTCATCACCACACGGACATCAGCGCCCAGCCTGGTCAGCTGCCGGATCAGCTCGGCACTCTTATAGGCAGCAATGCCTCCGGTAACACCAAGAACAATGCGTTTGTTGCTTAGTTGTTGCATAGGTTGCAAATTTCCTCAGGGAATTAAAACGGCAATTCTTTGTCTGAGCAGTCATGAAGCACGCAAAAAGCCATGGACTACTCACCATAAATCCGTTCCATCATAACAGTGAATAGCTGATGGTATAACTATCATGAAGGGTCAAGACTGGAGTCATCATTTGCTACCTAGAGAAAAGATACTGGCCATGGGTCCTTCAGCACTGACTGAAGCGGAGCTATTGGCACTACTGTTAAGAACTGGCCATCAGGGTATGAACGTGATGGCATTGGCCAGCCATCTGCTGGAACAGTTTGGCGGCCTGGAAAAGCTGCTAACCACCCGGCATCAGCGCCTCATGTCCGTCAAAGGCCTTGGCCCCGCCAAAGCCACTCAACTCAGCGCAATACTGGAACTGTGTCGGCGGGTACTTCGGGAGAAAGTGGCAACGTCGGACATTATCACCAGCCCGAAATCCACCCGGGAGTATCTGCAGTTACACTTTCAGGGGCTTCAGCGGGAGGAGTTTGCCTGTCTTTTTCTGGATACCCGGCACCGGGTTATTGTTCTTGAAACACTCTTTCAGGGAACCCTGAACACCGCCACCGTTCACCCCAGGGAGGTCGTGAAGCAGGCTCTGGCTCTGAATGCGGCATCACTGATTCTCTGCCATAACCACCCATCGGGTGATCCTGAGCCAAGTCAGGCGGATATTCGCATGACACAACGTTTGAAAGAGGCACTGGCACTGGTCGATGTTCAGGTGCTGGATCATATGATTGTCGGGCAGGGGGAGTTACTATCCATGGCAGAACGTGGTCTGGTTTAGTACCGGAATGCTATCTATATTTCTTTTTTTCTGAACCCTATTGATTAATGCTGAAGCAGTGACCGCTGGCTCATTCCAGAGCGTCACTCAAGTTGGTGAATCCCGTATGAAAGCACCATTTATTTACCATGGGCAGGATCATCGCTGGGTTATCCCTTCTGATACTTCACTCACGGTTTCTCTGGTCACTGAGTCAGATTTCAGGCCTGAAGCGTTGTATGTCCGCTGCGAGCCAGATAATGAAGAACGTCTCATTCTGATGGAGCGATCTGAAAATGTTGGACGGCTAACCACCTGGAAAGCCACTGTTCCGGTAAACCGGGATAAAGCAACAACGGTCTATTGTTTTAAAGCGGTTACCAAAGAGAGCCAGTGGTGGTGCCACGGGGCAGGCATGTCCAGACGTATGCCCGGGCAGGAAAAGCTGTTTCGATACAACTCGGAACATCAGCCACCAGAGTGGGTTAAACACCAGGTTTTCTATCAGATTTTTCCTGACCGTTTCGCCAACGCCAACCCTGAGCTCAGTGTCACCACCAACGAATATTGTCTGCGCGGTGATGACCAGCCAACTGTTGCCAAACCCTGGGGGGCAAAGGTCTCGGAGCATGGAAAAAATGGCGCCTGTGAGTTCTTTGGTGGTGATCTCAAAGGTATCCGTGACCAACTGGATTACCTCCAATCTCTGGGTGTCACCACGCTTTATCTTAATCCGATCTTTGCTGCACCCAGTAATCACAAGTACGACACCACGGACTACCTCAATATTGACCCACATCTGGGCACCAATGAGGAGTTTGCAGAACTGGTGAACGCTCTTCATCGGCGGGGCATGAGGATTGTGCTGGATGCAGTATTCAATCACACCTCCCTGAACCACCCGTGGTTTGACCGTTTTCAACAGCGGGGTGATGGTCAGGGTGCCTGGCAAAATCCCGAGTCTCCCTATCGTGACTATTACCAGTTTGATGGTGACTCCGAGCGTTATATTGGCTGGAATGGCATCCACACGTTGCCAAAACTGAACTTTCTTCATCCTGAAGTCCGCGACTATTTTTATGCGGGTGATGATGCCGTCATTCGGCATTGGTTGAGACCCCCCTATAGCATCGATGGCTGGCGCTTTGATGTTATCCACATGCTGGGAGAAGGGGAGGGCGCCACTAACAATGCCCATTACGTCCGGGCTTTTCGCGCATCGGCAAAAGCCGAGAACCCACAGTGCTATGTGCTGGGTGAGCACTTTTTCGAAGCGACTCAATGGCTGCAGGGTGATCAGGAAGACGGAGCCATGAATTATTATGGTTTTGCCCATCCGGTTCGGGCTTTCTTTGCCGGTCTGGATATCGCCTTCGACCCCTGTTGTATTGATGCTGATGAATTTGCCCAGTGGTTGATGGAAGCCGCAGCAAAGATTCCCTGGAGTAACCAGCTCAGTCAACTTAACCAGCTGGATAGCCACGATACCATGCGCTTTCTCACCATGGTTAACGGCGATGAGGCTACTTTACGCTGCGCCTTGATCGTTCTGTTCTGCTGGGCTGGTGTTCCCTGCCTCTATTACGGCACCGAAGTTGCCCTGGAAGGGGGGCATGACCCGGATAATCGCCGCTGTTTCCCATGGGAAAGACTAGCGTCCAGAGAGGATATGGTGGACTTTATTAAACAGCTGACATCCTTGCGCAGTGGGTCTTCTGCTTTGCAGTCAGGCAGTGTGCAGTGGCTTTATGCGCAAGGAGATGTCATTGCTTTTGCCCGCTGTCTGGATGATGAGCGGGTCATCTGTGCTGTAAACCGGGGAACAACGTCTCAAGCACTATCTCTGCCCATATGGCAGACGGGGCTTGAGCAAGGGTATTTTTCGTTGCTAATGAACAAGGGAGAGCGCATTGATGCATCGGGTGGCACCCTTAAACTGACCATTCCGGCCAGGTCAGGGGAGGTTTTGGTTCATGCTTGATAATGGGCAGTCCTCCACAATTTGGAGGACAATCGTCCACACTCAGTCGTGAAATTTAATCATCGGACTCGATCGGCTCCTCATCTTGCACTTCATAAACATCATCAGGTTCAGGCGCCAGGAACCACTCATCCAGTTTCATTGAGAGCTGATCAACACCGGTTTTCTTGAGCGAAGAGAATAGCTGGACGCTCACCTGCGGGAATCGGGACAGTTCCTTTCTGAGTGCATTTAAAACCTGTTTGGCAGCACCCTGTTTCAGCTTATCAGCCTTGGTGATCAGTATATGCAGAGGTAAGTTTGCGCTCACACTCCAGTTAAGCATCATCTGATCGAATTCTTTCATCGGATGACGAATATCCATCAACAACACCAGGCCAACCAGCGCCTCACGACGCTCAAGATAATCGGTCATGTGATGCTGCCACTCTTTCTTCATGGCCTCTGGTACTTTGGCATAGCCATAACCCGGCAGATCCACCAGAAAGACACCTTCCTGTACCTCAAAAAAGTTAATAAGCTGGGTTCTGCCGGGCGTCTTACTGGTACGAGCCAGCTTGTTGGAACCCGTCAGCGCATTCAGTGCGCTGGACTTTCCGGCATTGGAGCGACCCGCAAAGGCCACTTCACGACCTTCATTCTCCGGACACTGGCTCAGCCTGGCCGCACTCTTGTAAAAAGAGGCCTGGCGATAATTTAATGAAGATCGGGTATCACTCATGGGGTTTCATCTATTCCAGTAATCTTTGCTGATTTCCAGTGAGCTTTTAAAAAAGGCTCTTTTCGTATTGCAGACTGCTGATTTCATAAATCAGGCTGGAATCCTCCTGTGGCAGGGCTTGGCAATATTTAGCCAGCAGTTTCCTGAAGGCATTGTATATCAAGGCCTTTGGCCAATTTTCATTGCAGAGCAGTCTGTAACCCGAAAAGAGCCTTAAAAAATATGCACCGGGCGCAATAAACCACGTAAAAGAAATCAGGTAAAGGACGCTAAGTTGCAGCCTCTGGCTGATCGATAGGGTACTGCCTGTACCGGTTGTCGGTTGAGTAGTTTATACTATCGTCGTTCAAGCGTCGTTCAAGGCACATGCCGTCATGTCACCTGATGCTGAAGCAGCCAAATAGCAGACGTGAGTCTCTGCATGAATCTGTTTCGCTACACAATAAAAGCTGTCAGGTCTGATGAATAATAACAGCCATTTGAGGCAAACGCCGTAACTGGGTCAGGTAATGAAAAAAGTCATTCTCACTCTGTTAATTTCTTTGGGGGTAACGGGCCTAGCCTTTGCCAAAGGGGATGCCGCTGCAGGCAAGAGCAAAGCGACGACCTGCGCCGCCTGCCACGGTGCAACAGGAATCAGCCTTGCTCCAAACTGGCCGAATCTCGCGGGTCAGGGGGAGCGTTACCTGATTAAGCAGATCAGTGAAATCAAAGGTGGAGTACGCTCTGTTCCTGAGATGATGCCCTTCGTCAGCGCTCTGACCGAACAGGACATTGCTGATCTGGCTGCTTTCTATGCCAGTCAGCCAGCCCCACAGGGAGCAACCGACGCCAAGTATGTATCAATGGGTGAAGCACTCTATCGCGGTGGCGACGCCAGGAAAGGTATTCCGGCCTGCTCCAGCTGTCACTCACCAACAGGCAAAGGTAACTTCCTTGCAGGATTCCCATTACTGGCTGGCCAGAAAGCGGATTATACCGCTAAACAACTTCGTGACCTTCGTGAAGGTGATCGAACCAATGATGGCGATACCAAGATCATGAGAACGATTGCCGAGAAGATGAGCAATAAAGAAATCGAAGCCGTTTCCCAGTATATCAGCGGTCTTCGTTGATGGTTTTTCGTCCTTGATGTTTCACAGAAGCCGGTTTCCAGCTGGCTTCCGTGAAGTTCCCCCTTCAATAGCAGCCTGTTCAATCAGACTTTTTTTTCGTCAGATGCTGACGTAATGTGTCTCAGACAAAACGACATATCCTTGAATAACAATGAAAAAAGAGGACTCCCTAATGACAAGAAAAACGAAGGGTATATGGGGTATTGCTGTATTTTTGGTAATTACTCTGGTCACAGCGGGTTACCTGTTTAATGGTCCTCAACAAACGAAGAGGATGACAGTGACCCGGCACTCATCTGAGGTATCGGGCAATGCGCCCCAACCTGAAAAAACAGGTGATATCCCATCCCAGCCAGTGACGTTAATGGCCGACCGATCTCAGCCACCTCAATTGTTCCAGCCGGGACAGGATTACCGTGTTTTATCCCGCCCGGTTAAAACAGATGCCAGGCCGGAGAATGTCGAAGTTGTTTCCATTTTCTGGTATGGATGCCCTCACTGCTATGCACTGGAACCCAAGCTTGAGCAATGGCAGAAAACATTGCCCGCCAATGTTGAGTTCATTCGAACGCCCGGTTTCTTCGGCCCCAACCTTTGGCAGACCCATGCCCGGCTTTACTATACTGTTCGCAATATGGGGCTGGAAGAGCAGGCTCATACAGCCATCTTCAGTGAAATACAGAACCACCGAAACCAGCTCAGTGACAGCGAACAGATGGCCGAGTTCCTGAATCGGAAATTTGGTATTGAGCCTGGTGCTTTTAATCAAGCGTTCAAGGCTTTCAGTGTAAATAATCAGTTGCAAAAAGCCTTCTCCAAGCTTAAGAGTTATGAATTGTCTGGCGTACCGGCCATCGTTATCGATGGTCGATATGTCGTTGAGCCCGGGCTGGCAGGATCACTGGGTAATATGCCGGTTATTGCTGACTACCTGATCAGAAAAGTTAAAGAGGATCGAAAGGGTTAGTGACAATCCCCGGTTCCATTACAGAGGTGGTTAAAGAGGCGGTTAAATGGCAAACGTTCGGCCTTTAACCACTTGATTTTGTAAAGCATCGATAAATCTTTGCAGGAAGTGGAATAAAAGGCCTGTAATATCTGTCCATCGTTATCCCGTGTCCATTTCTGGCGGTAAAGCACTATGCCCATTCGAACTCTTACCGGTGCCATCCACCGACGCCTACACCGACAGCGTTGTCAGTACCGTTCCGGGCATATTCATCACTCGGCACAGGGCGGAGCGCCTTGTCAGCTGAACAAAAACACCCTTAACCTGCTCAGCTTTAACATTCAGGTGGGTATCAATACCCAGCAATACCGGCATTACCTGACTCGCAGCTGGCAACATATTCTTCCTCATGCCAATCGACTGACCACCCTGAACAGGATTGCCGGCGTTCTTCCGGAGTTTGACCTGGTTGCCCTGCAGGAAGCAGATGGTGGAAGTATTCGCAGTGGCTTTATCAACCAAACGGAATATCTGGCCCTGAAAGGGCACTTTCCCTACTGGTATCATCAGATCAACAGAAATCTTGGCAAGCTGGCACAGCACAGTAATGGTCTGCTCAGCCGCTTTGAGCCCGTATCACTGGAAGACCATAAACTACCCGGCCTGATTCCCGGGCGAGGTGCGATCGTCGCCCGATTTGGCAACCCTGAGGACCCTCTGACCGTCGTGATGATGCATCTGGCACTGAGCAAAAGAACAAGAAATATCCAGCTCTCCTATATCCGTGATGTTGTGCAAGATAGTCGGCATGTCGTGCTGATGGGTGATATGAATACCCATGCGGACCAGTTACTCAATGACTCCCCCCTGAAAGACACATCCCTTCATGCAGCCCACCGGGGACAAAATACCTTTCCCAGCTGGCAGCCAAAACGCTCCCTGGATCATATTCTGATCAGCCCATCCCTGATTGTTAACCGTTTTGGTGTTATCAATCTTCCTATTACGGATCATTTGCCAGTGTCTGTCGAAATTCAGGTTCCTGATTCTGTTCTTGTCACCGTGTAATTTATGCAGCAGGAATTTCAGAAAGATTGAGAGCGATCAGGGCTGAATGAAAGACAAGCCGATTTTTTCGTGGCACTGGTGAAGACGAGGCAGGGCAAAAAATAAAAAAGGCCCGATATCAAAGGGGGAAGTAAAGAGGGAGATATCGGGCCTCGAAAAATGCCATCACTATCTCAGTGACAGGGAGTTATTCCGGATAGAAAATATTACCTGACACAAATTATTTGCCTATCAGTAAAAAAACAGTGCCGGATACGTAATGCGTCGTTGCCAGATTCGGATTAAACCCACCTTTTCGATACCCTCGGCAAAACTTATAAAATCGATATAATGCGACAGCTATGTTGCTCGCCTGTCCGGTTTAATGCCAACCAGCCATTAGGCTAGGAGGCTGACCGAGAACAGACTGCCCTACTACGGTGGCAGCAAATTGGTCTAAAAAGTAGGAAATTTTTAGCACATAGAACCACTATTCACTAAAAATTTCCGACTTTTTATCCTCAATTTTCTGCCATCCTCGCTACGGGCGCTATTCTCGGTCAGCCTCCCAGGAGACAGTCAGAAATGGAGACGTGATAATGAGCCTTATCAGGCTGGGTATATTTGGCTCAGCATTTGACCCCCCGACACTTGGGCATCTGGATGTTCTGCAGCAGGCTGCTACCGGCCATGATTGCATTCTGCTGGTTCCCAGTGCATTTCATGCTTTCGACAAAAATCCACTGCCCTTCAGCCTTCGTCTGCAAATGTTGCAGTGTTTTATTGATGAAGCTGATGTCGGCTGTCCCCTGGAAGTTTGTGACCTGGAATCAGAGTTGCTGGAACAGGCCCCCGGTAAGCCAGTATACACCTATGACCTGATGACAGCCTTAACCAGCAAATACCAAGGCAAGGCCACTATTTCTTTTATCCGGGGACCTGATAATGCAAGCCCTGAAACCTGGAAGCGATTTTATAAGTGGAGAGAAATTGAGAAAAAATGGCCTATCTTCACCGCTACCGAGCGGCTCGCTGTCCGCAGTAGTGATGTACGCAAAGTTCTTGAATCCTCAAAAATAGCCGATGATGATCTTCAACAGGGTTTGAATATGCTGCTACCTTCAGTTCAGGCTTTTATTATGAATCATAACTTATACCAGACAGGGAACTCATGAAGCTTTCGGGTCTTGATGCCAGCGATGTACAGGTTCAGGAAGAGGAAAAGGTTTATTCAGGCTTTCTGAAGCTCTTTAAATATAAGATTACTCATCGACTCTTCAAAGGGGGAGTCAGTTGCCCCCTGATTCGTGAAGCCACCGTAAGGCCACCTTCGGTCGGCGTTATTTTATTTGATCCGGTTCATGATCAGGTCGTTCTGGTTGAGCAATTCCGCATGGGGCCTTTTTTGAGCAACGATGATCCCTGGTTGTTGGAGGTGGTTGCCGGCATCAGTGAGCCCGGAGAAACGCTCGAAGAAGTCGCTCTGCGTGAAGTAGAGGAAGAAACCGGTTACCGGATTACCTCATTAATGCCGGTATCTGACTTTTATGTCAGCCCTGGTGCCAGTAATGAAAAATTAAAGCTGTTCTGTGGTCTGGTGGACGCCACTGATGCTGGCGGTGTTTTTGGCGTTGCCGATGAAGGTGAGGATATCAGGGTTCATGTTCTTCCCTTCCCACAGGCTTATGATATGGTGGAAGATGGAAGGATTGCCAACGCGCCAGCAGTCATTGCCCTGCAATGGCTCAAGCTGAACCATCATGAGTTATGCCAATATGAGAAATAAACGCTTCACGGGCAGATTTCAGCAACCATTTGCCTTCATTCTAATGCTGGGTTTACTGTCGATGACGCTGACCGGATGCCAACTAACGGCCAGTAAAATAGACAAACAGTATCAGGATGGAATCCCCAGAAGTTCTGGCCTGGCAATTCTGCCATTCATAAGCCATACCCGGATCCCGGATGAAGAAACAATCCAGCTCAAGCGTATTTTGTTGGTTCAGCTGGCTTCGGCGGGCATCACCAATACGACGGTTTTTAAACAACCAGAAACCAACCCCGCACCCAGTTATCTTGCCGATATCTATGAACTGGAGCGGGCTCAGCTCTGGGCAAAGAGCAACAACATCAACCTTTCAATGTCGGGTGAAATTCTTGAGTGGCAATATGATGAACACAACCGTTTTTCAACCGTACTCCAGCTGAAAGTGACGGATATTGCTTCAGGAGAAACCATTTGGAGCATAAATGGCCTGGGAGAAGGACGCCCTGATGAAGCTGCCTACGAAGTGAGCCGAAAGCTTATTGCTGACCTTGTTGCAGCCATGCCTCTTCAATAAGCCAATGGGTCCCATGAAGCTGACACACGTTAATTCAACATGAGAGAAAAGGACATGCTCTACGTACTCAGGGATGATAACCATCAGGTTTGTGCAGTCTCCGACAAGCCGCTTTCGAACCAATGGCAACGTGCTGATATGGAAGATAAAAGCCTGAAGCTTTTCTTACAAAAAAACCCTGAGATCAGTACCGGAATCATGGAATCGTCCGATGCTGATTTCATACGTGTGCTTGAAGACGTTATTGACCTGTTGATAGACAAACAGATTATTCAGTTCACTGAGTTTCCCGAAGCCGTTCAGAGCAAGCTGCTCAATCGCCGACGGTATCGCGAAAGCCTGCGAAGCAATTCGGATACAACGCAGCTTCTTGAGGATGGTGATGATATCTTTTAAACGGTCAATCACCGGTATAAACATCGTTCTGTAAAAGAACCACTCCACAGCAATTGATGACAAACCAGTGTCACTTAATGGCTCAGAAGACCTGCGAAATCGGCCCAGGCTCTGATCAACACAAAGCAAAATATGATTTCACAGCACTAACTACTTATAATTGTCTCTCAATTTACTTTTTTTAAGTATCATGACCAGAACTTATCGTTTACTTGTCTCCTGCCCGGACTCTACTGGCATTGTAGCCACCGTCAGCGACTTCATTGCTCGACATGGCGGCTGGATTGTTGAAGCCAACCACCACTCTGACCCTCTCACCGGCCGCTTCTACATGCGCAATGAAATCAAGGCAGACAGCCTGCCTTTTTCTGTGGATGAATTTAAGGAGCACTTTACACCGGTCGCGGAAAAGCTGAGCCTGGACTGGCGCATCAATGACTCAGGGACGCCCCAGCGGGTAGCTCTGCTGGCCAGTAAAGAGGCTCACTGCCTGTCTGATCTGCTCTATCGCTGGCGCAGTGGTGACCTGAACATGGAAATTCCCTGTGTCATCTCCAATCATGAGGATTTACGCAGTTATGTAGAGTGGCACGGTATTCCCTATCATCACGTACCGGTGGATAAAGACGATAAGGCACCGGCATTCGCGAAAATGACCTCACTTCTCGATGAGTACAGTGTTGATACGATTGTACTTGCACGTTATATGCAAATATTGCCACCGCAATTGTGCAAGCTGTATGCAGACCGTGTCATTAATATTCATCACAGTTTTCTGCCGTCCTTTGTGGGTGCCAAACCCTACCATCAGGCCTATGAACGAGGCGTTAAGCTGGTTGGTGCCACCTGCCACTACGTGACAGAAATCCTTGATGCTGGCCCTATCATCGAACAGGACGTGATCAGGGTAGGTCATCACCACCTGCCAGAAGCGATGGTTCGGTTAGGAAAGGATGTTGAGAAAAGTGTACTGGCCCGTGGATTAAGGTATCACATCGAAGACCGGGTTATTGTTGATGGCAGAAAGACCATTATTTTAGGATAGTTCCTATAGGAAAGCGTCAGTCTTAGTCGCTTACCTGTGGATAACCTGTTAAAACCTGTGAATAAGCTATTCATACACAGGGTATAACCAGTTAAAAAGATAGATATCACTCAGGGAAGAGTCATGAAATTAAAGCCCTGCCCCTGTTGTCGGGGTAAAGCCATATTTGCCGACCTGATTATTGGCAAAGGCAGTCAAAGAATGAAAATGTGGCAGGTCAGCTGCAGTGGTTGTGGTTTATCCACAGAGATGGATGAGGACAAAAGGTACACAGCAACACGCTGGAACCTCCGTCAGGAACACGCCAACCTGAAAATGTGGGTAACCTTGCTGGCAGCCCTGCTGCCAGTATCCATCGTCATCAGTCTCCTGCTTGGGAACCTGATGGGGATCAGTCTAATCAGCTGAGCTCATCATTTTTTCTTCTCCTAACCCGGATATTTCATAGTACTAGGACTTACGCATTGACAACAGGCTCTAAAATTTGATAATGCCAAAAAACAGATGTCTTCAGGGATGAAAGTGAGAACTACCACTCGACCGACCACTGCACGATGCACTCTTGCAAAATACATTGGCTTTTTGATTAGTGAGCCAAAATCATCAACATGCACAAGACTGGCCGAGGTTACCGACTTTTCTCACGATAGCGCAAACCGCTTTCTTAAGCGTGAAAACTATCAGCCCAAAGATATGTACGATGAAGCAGTCAAAAGTTTAAACCCTATTGGCGGCACCCTGAGCGTTGATGACAGCGTGCTCGACAAACCTTATAGCTACTCCGTGGCACTGGTTGGCCACTTTTGGTCGGGTAAACATCACCGAGTGGTTAAGGGAGTTAACCTCATCACCCTTTATTACACCGACGTATCCGGGCGCCATATGCCGGTGAATTACAGGATATACGACAAATCGGAAGACAAGACAAAAAACGACTACTTCCGTGAAATGTTGATTGAAGTGCTGGTATGGGGGCTGAAGCCAGCGTTCGTTACCGGTGACTCCTGGTACAGCTGCACGACTAACCTGAAGACGATTAAAAACCATCAGACTGGGTTTATGTTTGCCGTTGAGAAAAACAGGACAGTATCACTGGAAAAAGGTAAATGGCAGCAGGTTCAACACCTCGACATCCCCGACAATGGTCTGGATGTATGGCTCAAAGACTTCGGTAAGATCCGGTTGTTCAGGACGATGCTAAAAGACCAGCGTCGCCACTACGTGGTTTACTTGCCAGAGGAAGTCCCTTTTGAACGCAATGACTTCAAGCAGATCCATGACCAGCACTGGCAGATCGAACAGTTTCACAGGGCGATCAAGCAGGTTTGCCATATTGAGCACTTTCAGGTTCGCAGCGAACGACCCGTCAGAAACCATATATTTGCTGCAATTTTAGCTTTTGTTTATCTCCAGAAAATGCAGATAGAGCAGGAGTTTACGAATATTTATCAGCACCAACGGGGGCTGTTTAAAGAGACAATAGGCGCTTTCATTGAGAGTTTTGCAAAGGGGAAGGATCACCTCCTACCAAAATTTATCGGTGTCATCAATGCGTAAGTCCTAAGTACGTGAGCCTCTGCCATCGTTAGCATCAAATGAGAGCATCCCCTGCCCCGTCAGATCCATCTTCCAGACATTGCCCGGATAGAGACGGTTCTTAGGGTAGACATTAAGCTCAAAAAAGGTTCGTTTCCGGCGGCAGAACCCACCTTGAACAGCCACAATAAAGCTTCGAAACCATTATCAATGGCTGAACAAGATGAGTACTGCAAATAGTAGATTAGTTGAAAAAAACTGTTGACCTGTTTCGACCGGTCAGAACTCCTAAGTATGGCGGAACAGCTTGGTTTTACTATACGACAGCGAGATATCCGTCCTTTGGATTTTATCCTCTCACTGATCGATGCCCTCGCTGGTGATGGAAACTGCGATACCCAGGCGGATCTACACCGTAAATTTAACGAGTTGACGGGGCTGAATGTCTCTTATCGTTCTTGGGCAAATCAAGCTAAAAAGGACGCGCTGCCTACTCTTATCCTGTGGCTATGGGTGCAGTGTCTGGAAATATTTTCCCGCAAAGTCATGGCGTTTGATGAAGACAGTCCATTTTCAGAGTTTGAGCACATTCTGATTCAGGACGGTTCGTCACAAGCTGTCTATGATGCCCTGAAAGAAGCATTTCCCGGCAGGTTCTCAACGGTCAGTCCTGCTGCCGTCGAGCTTCATACGACAATGGATCTTCTCACCAACAACCTGGTGCGGGTGCAGCTGACTGAAGATACCCGTTCAGAAAGAGACTGTCTGCCACCACTGCCAACATCCATGGCCTATATCCTGATGCTAATGGATGCCGGTTATTTTGAGCTGGAACTCTTTGCCGCTATTGATGACAGGGAGGGTTCTTTTATCTGCAAGGCACCTCAGAGTATCAACCCGACGATACTCAGCGCGGTACGGGAGGATGGCAAGAATCTCAATCGCTACAAAGGACAAAAACTGAAGGATGTACTGTCTGGCTTCCCCAAAGACCAGTGCCTCGACCTGGATGTAGAATGGCCGGGATTCAAAGCCTGGCCATTCCGCTTGGTTGTCCGCTGGAATGACAAAAAACAGAAGTGGGTTTTCGTTGTGACCAACCTGAACCGGGTGGAGTTCACCTTGAGTGATGTGCTCCAGGCCTATCGTCTACGGTGGCAGATAGAGCTGATTTTCAAAGAGATCAAATCCTATTCAGGGTGGCATCGTTTTAACACCAAATCAGCGACACTGGTGTTTAGCCTGATTCTGATGTCCTTTGTGGTTGTGACGTTGAAAAGGTACCTTGCCCATGCTGCACAGGCGAACCTCTGTGAAAGTGGGAGCATTGAGGAAATCTCGACGCACAAGGTGATGAAAAGTGGGACTCACCTGTTTGGTAATGTGATTTCATCGTTGATGAATGCAGGAAAGTCATTGGTCTCATGCATTAAAAAGCTACTGGACTTCTGGGGAAATAATGCGAAACGAGAACACCCTGCACGGGATGGTTGTTCAGGGCGTACAAGATTAGGCTTCTGTGCAGTGGGTGGAGCTTAATGTCTACCTTAAGAGAGACGGTTTTCCACATAGGTGGTGCAACTGTCGGACTCCTGATCATCGCATTGACGAATATTGCTAAGGTAAACATTGGTGTTGCTGTTATTGGTCAACGTCAGGGTATTGCCTTCCCGCTTGCCATCCAGGTCAAATACCGTCTTCTCCGGGCGCACAATAATCAGCGCCTGGTAGCCAACTAACAGCTTGACCGCGCTCTGCTCTGCATCAAACTCACCGGCCACCGGCGAGAAGTTGACTCGAAAGATGCGCTCTTCGCTTTCAGCCGGAAACAGGTTAACCAACCTCACCAAACGACGACTGCCCGGAGGCATGATCACCCGGTTAGGGGAGGCGATCAGCCCGATTTTCGACGGATCATCAATTATCACCCGGGTTTCTTCCGGCGTGCCGGGATTCTCCACCTCCAGCACCTCCACATTGATGAACAGGGTCTCGGTTTCACTGGTATTGAGCAACTGGACATCGTTACGGTTGGGGGACTCTTCGGTGAAATCCACAATGATTCTATCTACAGCCAGCTGGGCAAAAAGAGACTGGGATAACAACAAACCGGCAATGCCGGCCAGACAACGAAATCTTTGCTGAACCATGGCGAATGGTCCCCTGATCTCCAGACGGGCCTGGGCTTCGCCCCGGTACAGCAAGATAGCGACAATCTGTCTCTGACATTTGTCGTACCTCAGGACACAATCACCAATGCCCGTGCGGGCGCTTATGAGAGTGTACTGACGGTAATGGTGAGAGCCAGGTAACTGGCCTTTAAAAAAATGCATATTTCAGCAGGCAAACCAAGCCTGAATGTGCACAAGGAGCAATAAAAATGAAAAAATACTCTCTGTTAGCTGCCGCCATTGTTGCCAGCACCTTGAGTGTTCCTGCGTTCTCCATGGGCCATGATACCGACCCGTATACAGACTTCGATGTCACTCTGGATCTGCCAGACATGATTCTGGTCAGACTGGCAGACAACACTGTGGAGATGGGTGAGGGAACGATAAGCATTGACCGTCTGGAAGCCCTGGTCGACGTGAGCATCGAAATGCGCGGCGCTACCGAAGCAAGCCCACGTCCATACACCGTAACAGTATCGCAGACTAAATCTGGCGCTGATGGTGACTTTGCCATGCACCATGAGGAGGAAGGAAAACCCAGCATTCCACTGCAAGTCGCTTTCTACCCTGATAAAAACGGTTCTGGTCCCATAATAGAAAATGGTGTGGTGTCTGAGGATGAGAGGTATAAAACCCCTCACGGCATCACCAGAGTGGTGAATGGGAAGCCGGATACTGAATTTGAATATGACAGCATGCTCTATGTCGGCGTAGAGTCCAAAGATCATATGGACGCCCTGCCTGGTAAATATGATTCAACCCTGAGATTGACTGTGGCTGCTAAATAACGTTTAGGCCGGATCAGTAGGCCTGTGGTTGTCAAATAGCAACAGGCCGCTGATTTTGTAAACCAAAAGAGCATCATTAATTTTCGACGTTGGTTTTCTATTTGCAAGGCGGCGGTAAAATATGAAAACAACACGCTTTTTTTCATTGGTCAATTCATTAATCAGTGCGGTTCTCCTGACAGGTTCCCTGGCAATCGGTGCCAATGAAAAGAATTCAGCGTCTGTGGATATGCAGGTCAGTGCCGAGATACCGGATTTTATCAAGGTAGGAGGGTTACCCGAAACCGTTCCTCTTACCGTGCAGGATAATGGCACCATTCAGTCAGACCTGTTGAAATTTTATGTGGTTCGCAATGGCGCCAGTGTGGAAAAAAGCAAAGGTTTTTTACTGAAGGTGAAAAGCTCTGAAGGCAATAAACGCAGAAAGTACTTTCTGGCCAATAAAGAAGCGAAACAAAAAATGTTTATTCATGTTGGCCTGGGTGAACAGGATGCCGCCACTATTGATGACCTGAAAACGGTTCCCTCTGCGGGAATTGAAGGTGAGACCCATGCCAGCTTTGATACCAGTGAACCAACGCACACCTTAGCGCTGTTTAATAAGGACCTGAATCATCTTTATTCCCGCGCTCCGGGGAAGTATTCCGCAAATTTCACCATCACTGTACAGGCAAAGTAGATCATTAATCCATGGATTGATAAATACCAATAGCGTTGTTAACAGGTTGATTTAAATGCCCAGGGATTTCAGTTGTTCGTAAAAAATGGTTCGGGATAATGAATAAAATCAGAAGTTGTACCCTGCTGTTACTGTTTGCAACCCTGCCGACAATGTTTGCCCCTGAACTCAGGGCCGAGGATTCCCTGCGCCTGAGCCGGAACAGTATCCACCTGAGTGACCGGAAGATCACCGGTCAGGTTGTGCTGGATATGACTCTGGCGGACAGTTCATCCTTCACTGTTAGAGTGGCCCCGGAATTTGGCAACCAAGGGGATCAGCACTATTTCCATCTCAAGCCTGAAAGCCACCGCGGAGAAAGTGGCGGCAGCGTTAAGGTCCATCTTGATTTTCCCTACAAGCAATTGACGCCCGGCGGCCCTTACCAACCGGAAACCATCAATACCGTCAAGCCCAATAACAACCAAACCGCCACTCACCAGTACTCTCAATGCCCGGAATCCGGTCAGGTCAAAACAGGCGGACGGGTATGCAAGCCATTGTCCTTTGTCGTTATTGATGAAGGCGCCATCCCCGGCGTTCAATACCAAACCCGCCTGGAGATATGGATCAACAGTGGGCAGGGTGGGCCGGTGAAACAGACAGTGACCCTGACTTATGAAAATACCCGCTCAACCATCGGCATCTATTCCCCTGATGACCGTTTTTATCTGCATTCGGGCAACCGTTTTAGCGCAGAAAACAGTTTCTGCGTTTACACCCGGGACGCATCAAAGCCGTTTGATGTGAGACTCGAAGGCAGTGGTGAACAGGGCAGTTTTGCCCTCAGGGGCAAGGGGGGTGAGCTTGCCTATAACGCTGAGTACCGTGGTCAGTCAAACGCCTATCACCGGATAGAACCCAACGACTGGCAAACGGCCGGACTCTCCGAGTGGTTGACGGGCAATTTCCGGGAGTGTGGCGCCACCCGTAATCTGTGGGTAAAACTGAATCTACCGCCAGAGGAGGTGATGAAAACCTCCGCAGGTCGTTATACCGGTACCCTGACTGTCAGAGTGAGAGCCCTATGAAAGCGCACAGTTACCGACAGAACAAGGGCATTTCCCTGCTGGCCATCTGCTCCGTTTTTGTGGGCTCCGTCTCCCTGTCCGCTGTTGCGGAAGTTGACAATACACTACCTGCCGCTAAACCCAAGACCCCGTTTGGTTTGGAGTTGAGCCAGATTCCTGAAGAGTTCAGGGACATGGCCGAGCCACAAACGACAGTAGCCGATTTTTATTACGGAGGCCGCTACCTGACCTCCACCACAGTTGCCTACACGCCGGATACCATCACCATCGCCGATCCCAGGGCGTTGCTGGACCGAATCAGCACCATTGCCCGGCCAGATGCAGTCACGGCTGCGTTATCCGGCGAGATCTTTTCCAACCCCAGCCAAGTCTGTATGCAGGCGGGGGATACCCAGTGTGGCACACTGAACCCGGCAGTGGCGGGAGTGATTTTTGATGCCACCCGTTTTCGTGGCGATATCTTTATTGCCGAACCGTATTTGCAGGTACAAACCATTCAACAAAGCAAGTACCTGCCGGACTCCAACAGCTCCCTCGGCATGATCCAGGGATTGTCGGCAGTGAGCAGTGGCGTTACCGGGCTGGGCGATAGCGAAAATAACTATTCGCTGTTTGGTAATACCCTGGTGGGCTGGCAGGAGAACCACCTGGTGGCCAACTGGGACTACAGCAGAGACAACAGTTTCCAGATCGACACCCTGTACCTGGCACGGGATGCCAGAGGCCTGCAGATGGGCGGTGGCTTTCTGGATTCCAGCGGCGTAATGACACCACAGTTTGCTGGCAGCCAGCAGGTGTTGGGGGTCAAGCTGGGCAGCTCGATGAATTCCCGGCTGGATACTGCCGATATCAGCTCGACGCCCATCCGTATCTTCACCAATGGCCGTCGTCGGGTTGAAGTCCTGCGGGATAACCGGCTGATCTATGCCACTTCCCTGGAGGCGGGCAGTCAGGAGATTGATACCCGTTCGTTTCCCCAGGGTTCCTATAACGTTACGATCCGAATTTACAACGGCTCAGTACTGGAGCAAGAACTGACCCGGTTTTATAGCAAGTCCGTACGACTGCCCCCTTCTGATGAGCTGCTCTGGTATCTCGAGGGTGGCCAGATGACTGAGCGTGATGAAGACGAAACCCTGCCGGAAAACCTTGAAGAGTGGCTGCTGCGCGGCGGGGTTGCACGACGAGTAACGGATAGTTCGTCTTTGGAACTGCGAGGGGCGGCAACCGATGATGAACAGTCTGTAGAGGCAGAATACTTTTATCAGGGCGACGGCTGGGATATCGCCATGACCGGTATGGTGGGCAGCAACAGCGCCAAGGGGCTGGTACTGGAAACATCCGCAGCCCTGGGGCCGGTCCATCTCAGTTATTTCCACCAGCGTTTGTGGAATGATGATTACCCATCGAACCTTGATGCCGGGGAAGAGAATCCGGTGCGATTGCTGGATGAGAGCTACGAAAGTCGTTCCCTGTCGTTGTCCACCAGTTTGCTGGGGGGCAATCTGTCCGGTTCCTACTCCTATAATCAGCAGATTGGTAATGAGCCGTCGCTGGTCACGGATGAGGACGACGAGACCACCATTTACTCCCTCTCCTGGTCCCGAAATGTGGCACAGTTCGGTGATTATGACCTGGATCTGGAGCTGGACTACTCGGAAAGTGACGGTGACAAGGCTGGCAATATCGGCCTGACCCTGCGCCACAGTACTCCTGACTGGAACTACGATATCCGGGGAGAGGGACGCTGGGAACAGGATCAGGGCCAGCCTTCAGACACTAATGTAGGTTATGCCCTGGATTCCCGCTGGTATCAGGAGGAAATTCTGCACGGCTCCGGTGAACTGGGAGTGCGTTATGACGACCTGTCCGGTGACCAGCGCTTACTGGGAGGCGATATCAAATACGAACACGCCCGCTTCCTTGGGGAACTCTCGGCGGATTATATTGACCCTACCGGTAACCAGGGCAATCAGGAGTCTTACACCAATTACAATGGTCGGATAGAAACCTCATTTGCCATTAATGCCGAAGGCGCCGGTATCGGTGGCGGCAACCGGGCGGACAGTGCCGTGATGGTGGGGATTGAAGGCAGCCCTTCTGCCCGGTTTGATGTAACGGTTAATGGCTCCAATGTGGGCATTGCCACAGGCGACAGTAATACGGTGGTTCCCCTCTCTCCCTACGGCACCTACCGGGTGGGCATTCGTCCCCGGGGTGATGAGTTTTACCGTTATGACCAGGGAGAACGGAGCATTACCCTCTATCCCGGCAATGTGGAGAGTGTGTCTTTCTCGGCACAAGAGGAGCTGATACTGCTGGGTAAACTGGTGAATCGCCAGGGTGACGCCTTGGGCAATGTCACTATTCCCCAGGAAACCGGCTTTGCCAGAACCGATCAGTTCGGCATTTTCCAAATGAGTATGACCACGAAGGATAACAAGCTGCGGGTCAACCTGGCCGAAGGCAAAACCTGTACAGCAACGATTCCGGAAAATTATCAGAAGCGGGGCGGTGTGGGGCTGGTTGGCACGTTGAAATGCCTATGATTCAGGCTGGCGGCTGCTTTCATTGCTTGCCGCCTTAGGAATTGTCCTTTAATTCTTTCCTCAACTCTGTTCACCCTGAGCGAAGTCGAAGGGTCGAAGCACTGGACTTTGACAGGCTCAGCCCGAACGGAGTCCGGAGTATCAGAATTTAGGGACGTTATTTTGGGACAACTCCTAACCCTGAGTACAGCTGGTGATGCTATCCACAAGCTGATTGATAAACTTGGCATAGCTTTCAGGTCCGGATTGGATATTTTCCGCTAATGGGTCAAGCACACCTACGCTGACTGACAGTCCCTCAGTCAGCCGCTCTATATAGGCAGGCTGGAACTGTGGTTCCCTAAAAATACACGTTGCACCGGCTTTGTCCAAATGCCCTTTCAGTCTTACCAGATGCCGGGCCCCGGGCTGCTGCTCAGGATTCATTGTGAAATAGCCAGCAACTTCCAACCCATACTGCTCTTGCAAATAACCATAGGCATTATGAAAAACGAAAAAAGGCTTCTTTCCTGATTGCTCTACTTTCTGACCGTTACGTGAGTCTGTCTGATCCATGCTTTTCAGAAAACGATTAAGGTTACTCTGATAACGAGGTTGGTTAACCTTATCCACAGACACCAATACACGAGTCATCTCTCGGGCAATAACCCTTGCATTATCTGTACTCAGCCAGATATGAGGATCATAGTCGCCATGATCATGATGCTCACCATGCACATGAATATGATGCCCATCCTCATCACTGCCGCGCAGGCGAATCCCGTGAATATCCATCATGGATACTGCCTTTCCCCCCTTTGCAGAGGCCAACATTTTTGGCAGGAAAGTCTCCATTGAAGGACCTACCCAAAAAATGATATCTGCACTCCGCAATTTACGGGCATCAGAGGGCTTCAGGCTATGACTATGGGGAGAACTGCCCGGCGGTAACAATACATCAGCCTCCGTAACCCCCTCGGTAACCGCCTGGGCAATCAGCTGCAAGGGCTTGATACTGGCAAGAACCCTGGGTGGCTCAGCACTGGCAAAGAAGCTGACCGTTATGAGCCATACCGTCACCAGCAATTGTTTAACAGGAACAAACTGCATACAAAAACCGCTTTTTTTTAAAACGTTATAATATAACATCCTAATTTGAAAAAAGATCCCCCACCGTTTGTTCAGCCTTACGTTAAAAAAACATTATATTGGAAATCAAGCTGTTAGCTTATCTGACCAGCCTGTCAGCCATCTATGTGAAAGAAAATGGTTAACTACTTGAATGGAAATTTTCAGGTAATAGGGAAATATCACGTCAACAGGGAATAGCGCCATGAAAATAACAAAATCTATGATAGAGCACCCACACCGTATAGAAGAACTCCCTCAAGAGAATCAAGGTAGTTGGCTGGGAAGAAACCTGAAAAAAATGGCTCTGACTTGCAGAAATAAGCTCATGCGAGTGTACGTAATGGTTCGGGGTAAAGATTGCTGTCGCGTGTCTGAGCGTATTATTTCGCTGGCTGATCGCAATGGCCAGCCTATTGTTGTAGGTACAGGATGCTTTGGTCATCTGAACCTGTGTCGTCATAACCACAGTTTCAAGGTAGCCAAAAAGCTCTATTACGGAAAGGCAGATCTTGATCGTGGCCATACCCGTTTACTTAATCGACTAGCCACACTCTATTCCAAAAACTATATCACCTTTGAGCAAATGACAGAGGCAGAAAATGATTTGGAGCTCATGATGGCAGGATACAATTCAACGGAAAAAGAGTACGAAGTGGCCTTGAGATGCACCGGTGATTATGTGATCGCCCATGAAATGGTTGACGGCGTGATCCATACTCCACTTCATGGTAGCAGTATGGAATCATTAATCGGCAAGTTTAACAGCACGGGAACCCGAGATATTTTTACAGAAACTGGCAACCAATCAGCTTCTGCAGAGCCCGAAAAAGACAACGGGAAAGATTTTGCCAACGTTACCGATTCAACCATCTCTCCCGGTGATGAAAAACTGATTGCCCGTTTATTCAAGCAAGCTACATTAGCGGTTGCATCGTTACACAACAAAGGTTTTGTTCATCGGGATATAAAACCGCAAAACTTTCTGGTTGATGGTGCAGGTCGTCTGAAACTGATCGACTTTGGCATGGCGAAAAATGTGCAGGATTCCTACATCGATTTAACCAGAAAGCATTCCAGTCTGGCAGACTTACTGCTCTATTTTTCTATTGGCGCCAGTTTATATAAACCAGCTGACAGCCTGATTTATCGCAACGTCGACTTAAAGGCTGCAGATGCCTGGTCTCTGGGCGTGGTGCTAACAGAGCTGTTGACAGGAACGAATTATTTCCATCGACCAGACAATACCAGATTAGGAACGGTTGCGGAGATCATCGCAGTCAAACGCAATGGACGGGAGCAGGCCATTGCCAAAATGGAGAGTCTGGGCGTTAACCCGGAAGCAGTACGACTGGTAAAAGGTCTGTTACGGGATCACCCAAGGCAACGGATGACGGTAGCTAAAGCACTGGATAGCCCTTTCCTGAAGAATATTGAACTGTAAGCGTGGGGGGATGAGCATATACAGCTGATGACAAATGGGTAAACCCGGCAGGAGACTTAGCGTTCAATGAGGCGGGATAAGATATTTCGATACGAACCCTGACCGGGGTGTAGGCAAAGGTTCGTATTCTTCATTTGAGGTTATTAAATGCCTTCCCAGTAATCATCGCCAAAAATGGCACTGAGTCGTTTGTCTTCTTCCCGCTCTTCTAAAGCTCTGCGGATCTGCAGGGAACGTTTGGAACCTTTCTGCTCAAGTTCAGGATGGATCAGGTGTTCATCCAGAATGAACTCTTTTTCGGCTTTCTTACCTTTACCCATAACAGCATCCTCTACTTGTATTTGTTATTAAATGATGCCTGATTACGCTTTCTAAAATAGTCAGTTGCTGATTATATGACAATAACTCATGTCGTATAAACCTGTAAGATAAATCCTACAAATGAACCGTAACACTGCAAGACCCCATGGCGCAGTTCGGCTAAGTTACCGTTAATGGTTGGAAGCACCAATGTTCAGTAATTCTGCTGATCAACCGGCCAACAGTTAATTTTTTTGCTGCCGTCAGTTCTCGCCTCCAGGCCAGATAATGGGGAAGGTAACGAGTTGCAACCCCTTGGAATACGCCGCCAATCCAGCGTTTTAAATGACTGTGATAAGAATTTACAGTCTGGATGTGGTAGATGCCTTCAACAACATGTTGACCTGCTGATGTCACCAGCTCCTTGAAGACAAATCCAAGCTTGTCAGCAAGTTTTTCGTGAGCGAGGTGTGCATCCGCACAGACCGTGGCCTGTATCGATATGCGGCCATTTAAATGCCTGCACAATTCATTAGCACTTTCGTTTTCTAATACACCGTCAACGGTATTTCGATTACGGTCCCGAGCCACCATTACCGGGACTTTTCGGGCTTTGTTGGGATCATTACCCCGCTTTCGGGTTGGCCGTGGAAGGCCTTCTCTTTGCCCTTTGAAGGATTCACGGAAAAATGTTTCATCAAGCTCAGTAATGCCACAAAGCTCTTCTGCTTGATCATTATTAATCACTTCAAGAAAGCGGTGACGCCAGCGGAACGCAGTTTTCAAGTCAATGGCATTCTCAGCAGCAGCTGGTCGCAAGACCATAGAGTGAGTCATACCTGCGAGGTACTTGTTCCATTTTTCAGGGTGCCTGAGCCTTGCCAAAGGCGTTCCACTAAAGGCGTTAAACGTTGAGTCGCAAGTCTTGCAGTGGTAGCGCTGTCGGCCATTTCGTATGCCCCAGCGACCAACGCTATGGCTTTTGCATTTGGGGCACCTGGGGTTTTCGGCAAATTGGGCAAGTATGCTCTTTTCTACGTCAGGTGTTGCATTATCGTTATTGGGTATAGATTCACTGTAAACAGGTTCAGAGTCAGTGGTTTCTACTACCTCGGTAACCTCTATTTGAGTACTAAGGAGCGAGTTGTTAAGAATGTCTCGCTGTTCACTGGTTAATGTTGAAATGGAATCAATAAAATTCTGGAAGAGTTCAGATTGCATATCACTCCCCTACAACGTAGATTTTATGGGAGTTTAGCTGATTCAACCATTAACGGTAACTTAGCCAGCTTTAGACGTTTTAACAAACATTATCATTTCACATCAATAGGAATTTTCCATGGCAGAAACAGCAACTATTGCTGATATGGCAGATATTGTATCCAGGGAAATATTTAGATGGTTTAAGTGGGAACGCTTAGATCTTATGGATCAAAATTTCTTATGCCAGAAAATTGAAAAGCATGCTCCTAACAAACCAACCCATACACATCCTGTAGACGTACTTTTTCATTACAATGACCCGTACTTAAATAATACAAGAATTTTATTTAAGGCTCTATTTTGGCTAAGTTACCGTTAATGGTTGGAAGCACCAATGTTCAGTAATTCTGCTGATCAACCGGCCAACAGTTAATTTTTTTGCTGCCGTCAGTTCTCGCCTCCAGGCCAGATAATGGGGAAGGTAACGAGTTGCAACCCCTTGGAATACGCCGCCAATCCAGCGTTTTAAATGACTGTGATAAGAATTTACAGTCTGGATGTGGTAGATGCCTTCAACAACATGTTGACCTGCTGATGTCACCAGCTCCTTGAAGACAAATCCAAGCTTGTCAGCAAGTTTTTCGTGAGCGAGGTGTGCATCCGCACAGACCGTGGCCTGTATCGATATGCGGCCATTTAAATGCCTGCACAATTCATTAGCACTTTCGTTTTCTAATACACCGTCAACGGTATTTCGATTACGGTCCCGAGCCACCATTACCGGGACTTTTCGGGCTTTGTTGGGATCATTACCCCGCTTTCGGGTTGGCCGTGGAAGGCCTTCTCTTTGCCCTTTGAAGGATTCACGGAAAAATGTTTCATCAAGCTCAGTAATGCCACAAAGCTCTTCTGCTTGATCATTATTAATCACTTCAAGAAAGCGGTGACGCCAGCGGAACGCAGTTTTCAAGTCAATGGCATTCTCAGCAGCAGCTGGTCGCAAGACCATAGAGTGAGTCATACCTGCGAGGTACTTGTTCCATTTTTCAGGGTGCCTGAGCCTTGCCAAAGGCGTTCCACTAAAGGCGTTAAACGTTGAGTCGCAAGTCTTGCAGTGGTAGCGCTGTCGGCCATTTCGTATGCCCCAGCGACCAACGCTATGGCTTTTGCATTTGGGGCACCTGGGGTTTTCGGCAAATTGGGCAAGTATGCTCTTTTCTACGTCAGGTGTTGCATTATCGTTATTGGGTATAGATTCACTGTAAACAGGTTCAGAGTCAGTGGTTTCTACTACCTCGGTAACCTCTATTTGAGTACTAAGGAGCGAGTTGTTAAGAATGTCTCGCTGTTCACTGGTTAATGTTGAAATGGAATCAATAAAATTCTGGAAGAGTTCAGATTGCATATCACTCCCCTACAACGTAGATTTTATGGGAGTTTAGCTGATTCAACCATTAACGGTAACTTAGCCCTCTATTTTGATTACGAACTGCTCTACAGTGAAAACTGACTGTAGGTCACGAAAAACAAGGATTGAGCAACATTACCGGACAATATGCTGACAACCTTTGTAGATAAAGGGCTTCAGCAATGTTCAACCCAGTAGCAGTCTGAAATCCTACAAGAGCCTTATTTAATACAGACCTTAAGAGCTATGCTGAATCTTCAATTTCAACAGACAAGGTGAGAAAATCCTTGCAGTCTCTTGCTAAGACAATAGACTGCGCAAGGGTAAGCCAGGAATGGAAAATAAGATATGATATCTTTTCTGAAAAAACTGAAATTAGAGGAATGCTTTTCATTTATAATCACGATGGTGACTTTGATGATAATTTCTATAGATTTTTCCATAAAGATGACAAACATCTCGACTTTAGAGTCTGTATAAAACGATAATTCGGTCAGCTTTTTATAGTGAAGCAAGCCGAAATCAGTGAACTGTTTTTCCAAGTTCGTTATTACTTCCGTTTTTTGCCTAAAAGCCTTTAGTTATGCTGCTTCTGAATTATCCGGTATTAACTGGTCGATCAGATCGCGAAAATTGAACTCATATTTTTGCTTATATCTGTTCCAGCCCTTGCGAATAGAGAACCTCGGAATAATTCCTGAAAGAGCAATTTTCATCATGCCTGCAGTGGTTGTATCCGGGCTTCTCCAGGGTATCCGAGAAATATTCAGACATGCCTGATTTTTACAAACGGTTAATAACTGCAATAATGCATAGCCTGCCATTTTCAAATGCATCCATCGAAGCAGTGTTCGCAATTTCTGCTGCCATAAATGGCAACAGCCAAAAGCATGTTTGAGTTGGTGAAACATTGGCTCTACCGGCCATCTCCGGGAATAGGCACGAAGCACCTCCAGTCCCTCAAGTTCCGGATTGGTCGAGATGAATATTCTGCTTTCGGTCAGACCTTTGTCATTTTCAAAGCGACTCCAGACGACGCGTACTTCACGACCTTTAAGGAATCTGGCGCGACAGATCAGGGTACGATAACGTATTTTGCGAAATTTGCCGTACATCCATACTGTTGCTTTTTCTTCCGGCAGTTTCTTAACCTGTTCTGTCGTCATCTTGATGCCGTACTTTTTTGGGCGCCCTCGCTTCTTTACGGTGGGTGCTGGCGGCAAAGCATAGAGGGCCCGATTTGAAGGTATCTGACCAACAACTTCTATGTTCATTTCCAGAGCTGGCTTTATCAGTGTCCAGTTCATATACCAGCAATCGGTTAGCAGGCGTAGCACTCGATCCTTCACTTCATTGCGTACCACCCTGAGCATGGCCACGGCAATTTTCAGTTTGCTGGTGTTACCTGAAGCTGGTGTCGGAAATGAGATCACCGGTATGGCGGTAAATACTTCATCTGCAGCCCGCTCAAATATGATGGCCAGGGAAACCCAACACTGCCCCCAGATGTACGTCGGCCGATTGCGTTTCTTGCTGTGTTGATGATGTGTACGACAAGCAGGGGCTTTGTCGGAAAACCGTTCGATTACCCAGTCATCAAGCCCCAGGACCACAGGTTGATTCTCAGGAGCTTTGGAGCAGACCAGACGGATCAAGTGGCGTGCCAAGTTCTTCCATTGCCACTTGCCCTGAGATAGCCAGTGGTGGTAGCTGCTCCACACACAATGAAAATCAATTGTTAACAACGCCTGTGTAACAAAGCCGTCGGCTGAAAGCATGCAACCGAACAGCAGTTCGCAGAACGTTGGTACTGCAGTTGATGATAGCGCTCCAGCAAGAAAGGTTGTATATGAAGCGAGCTCCCTGAGGATTACTTGATGATCTGAAGTGAGCATGGCAACCATCTCGAATTTCGTCATTGGGGATGGTTGCTTTTAGCAGATTATGCGCCGGAACTATTGTGCTCTTAAAACTCTAAAGTCGAGGACAAACATCCTAAACGCCAAATTATAAAAACAGAAAGTTTACCCTTAGCAAGAGATCAGCAAATTCACATTGTTGAACCTGCATTAATTAATGGCTCTTTTCGTATTGCAGACTGCTGATTTCATAAATCAGGCTGGAATCCTCCTGTGGCAGGGCTTGGCAATATTTAGCCAGCAGTTTCCTGAAGGCATTGTATATCAAGGCCTTTGGCCAATTTTCATTGCAGAGCAGTCTGTAACCCGAAAAGAGCCTAATTAATTATATGACCACACTGATTGGTGATATGAATCAACTTCATCAAGAAGGATCATTTCCTGAGCGAGACTATTTTTTCTATTATCCAGATCTATATTTGCATAAAGCACATGGCGATAAAAAAGATAGACCTGCGACTATAGAGATGATTAATGCGCCATATTTGATAATTGAGCACAATGATGTTAAGAAGTATAATGAATCAACATCTAGTGTAGAAAGTAACTGTTCAGCACCCCCACATAAATCTGGAATTTTCTGATTTTTATACCATCCTCTTAAGCACCATTTTTCCACAATATTCGCCAGCATGATTCCAGAACTACCCGCAACTATGTCGGCTGAGATTCTCTTGAAAGAGAATGCAGAGCTGCGGATGAGAGTTGCCTGTCTGGAAGAGCGATGTCGAGAATTGGAAGAAAAGGTTGGCAAGAACAGTCAAAACAGCAGCAAGCCGCCATCGTCTGATGGTTATCAAAAACCTTGTAAAAACAGTAATTCTCCAGATCATTCTGACGACCTTTCCGCAGATAAAGGTACCGATCCATCGGATGAAAAACCCAATCCTAAAAGTCTGAGACAGTCTTCTGGTAATAAAGCCGGTGGAAAGAAAGGGCATCAGGGCACTTGTCTTAAACAGGTCGATATCCCTGACTATATTGAGTACCTTCCGGTTAAAGAATGCAATAAATGTCAGGCGTCTCTTCTTGATAGTGAGCCGGTCAAATATATTGAACGACAGGTGTTTGAACCAGGGAGACCGGGTGAATTTGAAGTAACGGCCCATAGAGCTGAAGTAAAAATCTGCACTTGTGGTTGTCGGAATCAGGCTGAATTCCCGGAAGGTGTTACCGCTGCCGCACAATATGGCTCAGCCACACAGGCTATGGCCGTCTATCTTAACCAATACCATTTCCTGCCTTTTAAGCGCGTGTCAGAGTATTTTAATACTCTCTATAAAATGAGTGTAAGTGCAGGCACTGTCGCCAATTTTGTGGCCAGAACCTATGAAAATCTGGCTTCTACTGAAGAGGTTATTCGTGACGCCTTGCGGGAATCGTCTGTTGCCGGAGCCGATGAAACGGGTATGCGGGCCGAGGGCTCTTTGCACTGGCTACACGTTATGCGGGATGAACAATGGACGCTCTACTACTTGTCTGAAAAGCGAGGTCGTGAGGCCATGGACACGATGGGCATACTGCTAACATTTGCAGGCGTTCTGGTTCATGATCATTGGAAATCCTATTTTGCATATGCGGCAACTCACGTACTTTGCAATGCCCATCACCTGAGGGAGCTTTTGGGTGTTGTTGATAGGGACAGCAATCAACTGGCGTTGCGATTGATGAAGCTACTGAGGCTTTCCTGGCATTACTGCAAGGGCTTTAAGACCATAGGTATGCTACAGATGCCAAGTGTTGTCTGTGAACGAATCGAGAAGATTTATGACCGGTTGCTTCAGCGGGCTCTAATGAAAGAAGTCGTCTATATGGAGAAGCAACGAGAGGAGCTTAAGCGCAAGAAAGTCAAGAATACTAAAGCTTACGTAACTATTCAGCACTGAGCAAAGGCATATTACAGTAATTCCGAACAGCTCTATGAAGTGATTGATATATGTCCATTCCCTGTTTTCTGGCAGACGACAAATAGCTGCGAATCCGTGCAAACATAGAACCACCGTCTGCACTCCTGAAGCAGCCTGAGATTTTCTGCTTTAACTTGGCCATTCGAACATCCCGCTCACTGCCATTGTTATCGAAGGGAATGGTAAAATCTGACATGAAGCGCAGTGTCTCAGCCTTGAACTCAGTGAGTCGTTTGAAGAGATTGTAAGCTTTAGTATTCTTGACTTTCTTGCGCTTAAGCTCCTCTCGTTGCTTCTCCATATAGACGACTTCTTTCATTAGAGCCCGCTGAAGCAACCGGTCATAAATCTTCTCGATTCGTTCACAGACAACACTTGGCATCTGTAGCATACCTATGGTCTTAAAGCCCTTGCAGTAATGCCAGGAAAGCCTCAGTAGCTTCATCAATCGCAACGCCAGTTGATTGCTGTCCCTATCAACAACACCCAAAAGCTCCCTCAGGTGATGGGCATTGCAAAGTACGTGAGTTGCCGCATATGCAAAATAGGATTTCCAATGATCATGAACCAGAACGCCTGCAAATGTTAGCAGTATGCCCATCGTGTCCATGGCCTCACGACCTCGCTTTTCAGACAAGTAGTAGAGCGTCCATTGTTCATCCCGCATAACGTGTAGCCAGTGCAAAGAGCCCTCGGCCCGCATACCCGTTTCATCGGCTCCGGCAACAGACGATTCCCGCAAGGCGTCACGAATAACCTCTTCAGTAGAAGCCAGATTTTCATAGGTTCTGGCCACAAAATTGGCGACAGTGCCTGCACTTACACTCATTTTATAGAGAGTATTAAAATACTCTGACACGCGCTTAAAAGGCAGGAAATGGTATTGGTTAAGATAGACGGCCATAGCCTGTGTGGCTGAGCCATATTGTGCGGCAGCGGTAACACCTTCCGGGAATTCAGCCTGATTCCGACAACCACAAGTGCAGATTTTTACTTCAGCTCTATGGGCCGTTACTTCAAATTCACCCGGTCTCCCTGGTTCAAACACCTGTCGTTCAATATATTTGACCGGCTCACTATCAAGAAGAGACGCCTGACATTTATTGCATTCTTTAACCGGAAGGTACTCAATATAGTCAGGGATATCGACCTGTTTAAGACAAGTGCCCTGATGCCCTTTCTTTCCACCGGCTTTATTACCAGAAGACTGTCTCAGACTTTTAGGATTGGGTTTTTCATCCGATGGATCGGTACCTTTATCTGCGGAAAGGTCGTCAGAATGATCTGGAGAATTACTGTTTTTACAAGGTTTTTGATAACCATCAGACGATGGCGGCTTGCTGCTGTTTTGACTGTTCTTGCCAACCTTTTCTTCCAATTCTCGACATCGCTCTTCCAGACAGGCAACTCTCATCCGCAGCTCTGCATTCTCTTTCAAGAGAATCTCAGCCGACATAGTTGCGGGTAGTTCTGGAATCATGCTGGCGAATATTGTGGAAAAATGGTGCTTAAGAGGATGGTATAAAAATCAGAAAATTCCAGATTTATGTGGGGGTGCTGAACAGTTACAAGCTTACAATCTCTTCAGGCTCTTTTCGTATTGCAGACTGCTGATTTCATAAATCAGGCTGGAATCCTCCTGTGGCAGGGCTTGGCAATATTTAGCCAGCAGTTTCCTGAAGGCATTGTATATCAAGGCCTTTGGCCAATTTTCATTGCAGAGCAGTCTGTAACCCGAAAAGAGCCTCTCTTCAAACGACTCACTGAGTTCAAGGCTGAGACACTGCGCTTCATGTCAGATTTTACCATTCCCTTCGATAACAATGGCAGTGAGCGGGATGTTCGAATGGCCAAGTTAAAGCAGAAAATCTCAGGCTGCTTCAGGAGTGCAGACGGTGGTTCTATGTTTGCACGGATTCGCAGCTATTTGTCGTCTGCCAGAAAACAGGGAATGGACATATATCAATCACTTCATAGAGCTGTTCGGAATTACTGTAATATGCCTTTGCTCAGTGCTGAATAGTTACTGTAGAAACCAAATTTAAAAAAGGATTTGTGATTTATTATAATAAATGTGGCTCTACCCATAATGAGTTCTTATATCTTTTTGACACTCTTTCGAAATACCAAATTCTAGATAGTGAATATTCAATTCGTTTAAGAGTAGCTCATTCGAAATACCATCCAGATATAAGAAGCAATTTTAGAAATGCAATTCAAACTTATGCTAAAGCCTGGGGGTTTGATGATACAAAATTGGAGAAGCTAAATAGAATTGAATTTAATGTGATTGAAACAAGAAAAACCCGTTTTAGTCAAGTTGAGCTTGGTTGGAGAAATATATGAGCCGTGGAAGTCTATATAGTGCAAGTGATAAAGCAATATTTGATGCACTTAACCAACCAAAGGTGACTACGGCAGACTTAAAAGAGTTGTTTTTAAGCCGTGGAATTATTATATCCAAAGATACAAAACGAGCTAATTTAGCAACATCGTTTTCTCGATACACTCATGACTATGAGGATTATTGTACACTGTCATCAATACTTGGATCTGCTAACAGAAAAGAAAAAATGTAACTATTCAGCACTGAGCAAAGGCATATTACAGTAATTCCGAACAGCTCTATGAAGTGATTGATATATGTCCATTCCCTGTTTTCTGGCAGACGACAAATAGCTGCGAATCCGTGCAAACATAGAACCACCGTCTGCACTCCTGAAGCAGCCTGAGATTTTCTGCTTTAACTTGGCCATTCGAACATCCCGCTCACTGCCATTGTTATCGAAGGGAATGGTAAAATCTGACATGAAGCGCAGTGTCTCAGCCTTGAACTCAGTGAGTCGTTTGAAGAGATTGTAAGCTTTAGTATTCTTGACTTTCTTGCGCTTAAGCTCCTCTCGTTGCTTCTCCATATAGACGACTTCTTTCATTAGAGCCCGCTGAAGCAACCGGTCATAAATCTTCTCGATTCGTTCACAGACAACACTTGGCATCTGTAGCATACCTATGGTCTTAAAGCCCTTGCAGTAATGCCAGGAAAGCCTCAGTAGCTTCATCAATCGCAACGCCAGTTGATTGCTGTCCCTATCAACAACACCCAAAAGCTCCCTCAGGTGATGGGCATTGCAAAGTACGTGAGTTGCCGCATATGCAAAATAGGATTTCCAATGATCATGAACCAGAACGCCTGCAAATGTTAGCAGTATGCCCATCGTGTCCATGGCCTCACGACCTCGCTTTTCAGACAAGTAGTAGAGCGTCCATTGTTCATCCCGCATAACGTGTAGCCAGTGCAAAGAGCCCTCGGCCCGCATACCCGTTTCATCGGCTCCGGCAACAGACGATTCCCGCAAGGCGTCACGAATAACCTCTTCAGTAGAAGCCAGATTTTCATAGGTTCTGGCCACAAAATTGGCGACAGTGCCTGCACTTACACTCATTTTATAGAGAGTATTAAAATACTCTGACACGCGCTTAAAAGGCAGGAAATGGTATTGGTTAAGATAGACGGCCATAGCCTGTGTGGCTGAGCCATATTGTGCGGCAGCGGTAACACCTTCCGGGAATTCAGCCTGATTCCGACAACCACAAGTGCAGATTTTTACTTCAGCTCTATGGGCCGTTACTTCAAATTCACCCGGTCTCCCTGGTTCAAACACCTGTCGTTCAATATATTTGACCGGCTCACTATCAAGAAGAGACGCCTGACATTTATTGCATTCTTTAACCGGAAGGTACTCAATATAGTCAGGGATATCGACCTGTTTAAGACAAGTGCCCTGATGCCCTTTCTTTCCACCGGCTTTATTACCAGAAGACTGTCTCAGACTTTTAGGATTGGGTTTTTCATCCGATGGATCGGTACCTTTATCTGCGGAAAGGTCGTCAGAATGATCTGGAGAATTACTGTTTTTACAAGGTTTTTGATAACCATCAGACGATGGCGGCTTGCTGCTGTTTTGACTGTTCTTGCCAACCTTTTCTTCCAATTCTCGACATCGCTCTTCCAGACAGGCAACTCTCATCCGCAGCTCTGCATTCTCTTTCAAGAGAATCTCAGCCGACATAGTTGCGGGTAGTTCTGGAATCATGCTGGCGAATATTGTGGAAAAATGGTGCTTAAGAGGATGGTATAAAAATCAGAAAATTCCAGATTTATGTGGGGGTGCTGAACAGTTACGAAAAAATTACGACTTCTAAAATTACCACGCATGTTGATCATGATGAATTGGAAAGTGCAGCAATAGAATTAAAAAACAAAATCGAGGAGTTCGATGTTACAGCGCATGTCCGCAGAGTACTAACTGGTATTGAAATAAAAATCAACTATCAAACAACCGATTTTAATAAAAGTGAATTTAAACAAGTTGTTGACAAAGAAGCTATTATTTCTGTTGAAATCGATGATGATGGTATCTCTATAAGGTCTCCATTGAATCAGCATGTAGATGAGTGGAAAGCGTTGTATTTAGGTATTATCGAAGAATCCTTAGAGCAAGAGCTTCCCATTGATGAAATATCACTTGAAAGTATCGAAAATCCAAAACTTAGAACAAAGTTCTTTGTAAATTTGACTAATCAATTAAAAGATTTTGCTTTTCTTGATGTAACGGACGTTTTTGTATATCACCCAAAGTCAGATAAGAGTGAGCTTTTAGATGATGATTCTGAAGAGTATGAAGAAAGTCAGATTGGAGTTCATATTTCAAAAGCATCATTAAAAGGTCAAGGTGTTTTGCAGTCACCTGAACTAAGCGATTTATATGATAAGGGATTCTATATATCAAAAATTATCTGGAAATCTAAAAAGGAAAGTTATGATTCTGATATTTATGTTTTTGAAGCCCAGTTCGCAGAACCAGAAACTTGTACCCAGTTTTCATATCTTCCAAAAGGTTTTTATAAATACAAAGAAGGTGGTGAGCATAACAAAAATAGAACTAATTTCAGTAGTGCTGAAGAACGTGCATTGAGTAAGAATATTGAGGTTTCAGCACACAAAGTTATGAAATCAATTATTTCTGAATCGCTACAGGCTAACACTAATGAAGACAAAATGGCTTGAGGTTGAACTACCAATCATACTGGTAGAACTTTATGAATTATTAAAATCTTCTCCCTATAGCGATGTTA
Source organism: Endozoicomonas sp. SCSIO W0465 (assembly GCF_023716865.1). Classification (NCBI taxonomy): domain Bacteria; kingdom Pseudomonadati; phylum Pseudomonadota; class Gammaproteobacteria; order Oceanospirillales; family Endozoicomonadaceae; genus Endozoicomonas; species Endozoicomonas sp. SCSIO W0465. The sequence continues at coordinate 214,307 of NZ_CP092417.1, read as the reverse complement.
TGCCTAAAGGATTTGACATATTTGAATTCTCAAAAGAGAAAATCGATGGAAAATATATTGAAAAAAACGTGCAGGTCGAATTAGTTGTAACTCCATTTGGTGATAAGAATGAGATTGAAATTACTACTCGACTTTAGAGTCTGTATAAAACGATAATTCGGTCAGCTTTTTATAGTGAAGCAAGCCGAAATCAGTGAACTGTTTTTCCAAGTTCGTTATTACTTCCGTTTTTTGCCTAAAAGCCTTTAGTTATGCTGCTTCTGAATTATCCGGTATTAACTGGTCGATCAGATCGCGAAAATTGAACTCATATTTTTGCTTATATCTGTTCCAGCCCTTGCGAATAGAGAACCTCGGAATAATTCCTGAAAGAGCAATTTTCATCATGCCTGCAGTGGTTGTATCCGGGCTTCTCCAGGGTATCCGAGAAATATTCAGACATGCCTGATTTTTACAAACGGTTAATAACTGCAATAATGCATAGCCTGCCATTTTCAAATGCATCCATCGAAGCAGTGTTCGCAATTTCTGCTGCCATAAATGGCAACAGCCAAAAGCATGTTTGAGTTGGTGAAACATTGGCTCTACCGGCCATCTCCGGGAATAGGCACGAAGCACCTCCAGTCCCTCAAGTTCCGGATTGGTCGAGATGAATATTCTGCTTTCGGTCAGACCTTTGTCATTTTCAAAGCGACTCCAGACGACGCGTACTTCACGACCTTTAAGGAATCTGGCGCGACAGATCAGGGTACGATAACGTATTTTGCGAAATTTGCCGTACATCCATACTGTTGCTTTTTCTTCCGGCAGTTTCTTAACCTGTTCTGTCGTCATCTTGATGCCGTACTTTTTTGGGCGCCCTCGCTTCTTTACGGTGGGTGCTGGCGGCAAAGCATAGAGGGCCCGATTTGAAGGTATCTGACCAACAACTTCTATGTTCATTTCCAGAGCTGGCTTTATCAGTGTCCAGTTCATATACCAGCAATCGGTTAGCAGGCGTAGCACTCGATCCTTCACTTCATTGCGTACCACCCTGAGCATGGCCACGGCAATTTTCAGTTTGCTGGTGTTACCTGAAGCTGGTGTCGGAAATGAGATCACCGGTATGGCGGTAAATACTTCATCTGCAGCCCGCTCAAATATGATGGCCAGGGAAACCCAACACTGCCCCCAGATGTACGTCGGCCGATTGCGTTTCTTGCTGTGTTGATGATGTGTACGACAAGCAGGGGCTTTGTCGGAAAACCGTTCGATTACCCAGTCATCAAGCCCCAGGACCACAGGTTGATTCTCAGGAGCTTTGGAGCAGACCAGACGGATCAAGTGGCGTGCCAAGTTCTTCCATTGCCACTTGCCCTGAGATAGCCAGTGGTGGTAGCTGCTCCACACACAATGAAAATCAATTGTTAACAACGCCTGTGTAACAAAGCCGTCGGCTGAAAGCATGCAACCGAACAGCAGTTCGCAGAACGTTGGTACTGCAGTTGATGATAGCGCTCCAGCAAGAAAGGTTGTATATGAAGCGAGCTCCCTGAGGATTACTTGATGATCTGAAGTGAGCATGGCAACCATCTCGAATTTCGTCATTGGGGATGGTTGCTTTTAGCAGATTATGCGCCGGAACTATTGTGCTCTTAAAACTCTAAAGTCGAGAATTACTAGATACATAATCGTTAATTTTCAGTTTGTGCATTTGCAACACAACAAGTACTTGCTAATAATTGATTCCCCCCCTAGATCTCTACGATCATTTATTGATACCTTGTATGATTTAATCGGCTTTGGTGTATTTGTATCGCCTTTAAAACTTGATTTAAAACTATTGCTATCTATGATAAAGAAAAGCTTGAAGCCCGTGTCCGTTCGTCTAAAAAAAATCAAAGTCAGCGGTGTTCAAATATCTGAAAAAACATCAGCAACTATTGATTTGACGTCAATAGGAAACCCAATATCTGATTTAGATAGCTCCTTTGATCTTTCAAAAACAACTTTAGAGCGAATGAAAGGTACTCTAATAAGAGGTGGCATATCAACTGAGATTGAACTTTCAAAAAATGGAAGCTTTATGTACTCAGATAATTTTCACGAGGAATTACTCCCTATAATCAAAGATTATAAAATATTTGGCACTCCACAGGCACCATATTCCAAGTAAACATCTATTATAGATGCATGGGTATAGTAGAAAAGTCTGTTTAACCGTTCATATCTCTGATTCGTTCTGCACCAAACTTGGCGCAGAACTTTAAACAATTCAAACCCGAACCCTAATAATATCCCGCCATTGAGTCGTATAACAGGGACTCAATGCCTGCCGGTTCATATGCCACTGCTGAGACTCAAACCCCACTGAAGCAGGCCGCAGTGTTTGGCTTCCAAAACGTTGATTGATGGCATCCAGTACCGACATCATCCGGGTATTTTCGTGGGTTGATGCTGCTGCCAGTAAATCACCCTGAAAGCCCTGGCCAGAACAGAGATCCATCAGGGCGAAGCCTGCCTTTTTATACTCGTAACCCTCCTGAAACAGCACGTCCAAAGCCGGAGTTAACTGTTGCAGCCAGACCGAGCTATCGCTGGTAGGAGACGGTGCCATCAGCTTAAGACTTCGGCCTGTTTGTGGGAGGTTGTCTTTAAAGGGGTCAGTCCTGATAAAGAGGATGGCTTCACGGGAATACTGCTTTTGCTTTCTGAGTTTCTCGCAGGCACGACAGATAAAACTGGCCAGTGCCGCATGGAGTTCCTGTTTGGTGGTGACTCGATGGCCAAAGCTTCTTGAACACATAATCTGATGTTTATTGGCTGAACCTCCTTCCTCCCAGGGAATGCAGTATTCTCCCTGGAGTTCGCAGACTGTGCGTTCCAACACTACAGAAAACTGTTTCTTGATCCATTGTCGATTGGCATTTGCCAGTTGTGCTGCCGTATGAATGCCTGCCGCCTCCAGCCGTTTTCCGATTCGCCGGCCGACGCCCCATACTTCACCAACCGGGGTAATCGTCATTAGCCGTTGCTGGCGAACTGGATTGGTTAAGTCCACAACGCCTCCGGTTGCCGGAAATTTCTTGGCCGCGTAATTCGCCAGTTTGGCGAGTGTTTTGGTGGTAGAGATGCCCACGCCAATAGGAAGCCCTGTCCACTGGAATACCCGCTGTTTCATGTCCAGGCCTCTGGCATGCAGGCTGTCTTCAGGAAAACCGGAGAGGTCAACAAAGGCTTCATCGATGGAATACACTTCCAGCTTCGGGCTGAACTGTTCCAACACCGACATAAAACGGGAGGACATATCGCCGTAGAGTGCATAGTTGGAGCTTCTCAGAATGATCTCGCCACGCTCTACCTGATCCATGACTTTGAATGCCGGTGTACCCATGGCAACGCCCAGTGCTTTGAGTTGGGCTGTTCTGGCAACAATGCAGCCATCGTTATTGCTCAGCACGCCCAGGGCTTTATCAATCAGGGATGGATCTGCATATTCTGGTAACTCTTGAACACTCATTCTGGTAACACTTGAACACCCATTCTGGTAACACTTGAACACCTATTCTGGTTTCTTTTGAACACTTTTTGATGATTTCCAGAATCACCGTTCAAGCTTCCAGAAACGCTGTTCAACAGACCATAAACCGGTCTAATACAGCTAACAAATATCTTCTTATGCATTGATTTTCCATAACTTTGGCCGTTCTTATCTGTACCAAGAGAGGGAACCGGCCATGACAGAAAACAGGATTACCATGCGTAAGCTACTAGGAGGCTGTCCGAGAATAGCCTGATTAAGTATAATCAGGCATCTTCTGCCCACTTTGTTGTTGCCGAAACGGATGTCATCAATCAAATTCAAAGATAACCCTGCTGATTTTGACCAGCACCTGATGTTCCCATCGAACATCTTCGACCTGCTGCCACCAGATCATGATTGCTTCGTTTTTGAAGATATCTTCAAGCATATCGACACCTCTGAAGTGGAAAAGCAGTATCACCTCTTGGCCAGAATGCCTACCACCCACGACTGATTATCGATCCTGATCTATGCCTATAGCCATGGTGTGTTCAGCTCCAGGGAGATTGAACGGCGCTGCAATCAGACTTGGCTTTCATGTATATCGCCAAACAGCACTGCCCAAATTTCCAGGTGCTCAGTGACTTTCGTAAAACCAGGCCACCTTTTTTAAAGCAGTTTCAAACAGAGCGTGCTGCTCGCCCGGGAACTACAGATGGCCTCGCTGGGCCACATCGCTCTTGATGGTTCCAAATTCAAAGCCGACTCATCAAAGCATAAGGCCATGAGCTACGCACGACTTAAGGCCAAAGAAGCTGAATTAATGGCTGAAGTTGAGGCCCTGATTAAAAAAGCCGAAACCAGTGACAGTGAAGAGGACGATGCTTATCAGCAGGAGACTGGCTACAGCATTCCTGAAGACTTGCAATTCAAGCAGGAACGGTTAGAGAAAATCCAGGAGGCCAAAAAAGCGCTTGAAGAACGGGAACAGGCCCTGAATCCCGATAAGCCGATAGACGACAAAAAGCAAATCAGCTTTGCTGATCATGATGCCAGGATCATGGGTAAAAAAGGCAGTGGCTATCAGTACAGTTATAACGCCCAGATCAGCGTCGACAGCGATAATGGTATCATTGTTGGCCAGCACATCAGCCAGCATGCCAATGACAAGCAGGAAGTAAAGCCTGCACTTGAAGCCATTGCAGAAGCAACAGATAACGCGTCCATTGGCAAAATGAGTGAGGATAATGGCTATTACTCAGGGCCCAACCTGCAAGCGTTTGATGATGCGAACATTGACGCTTACATGGCTACGGATCGACAGGAGAAGCCTGCAACAGAGGGACTGGAAGACTCTGACAGAAAGTTTGTCAAAGCGGATTTTATTTACCATGAAGCAGACGACAGCTTTACCTGCCCTGCCGGTGAGAAGCTGATTTATAACACGGCTAGCAAAGCAAAACACAAAAGCTACCGCGTCAGTAAAGATATCTGCCGGGATTGCCCGTTACGTAAAAGGTGCAGTGGTGACAACAAAGACCCGGGGAAAGTGATTCGCACAGACCGCCACGAAGCCATACGCCAGGCGATGAACCGCAAAATGGAAACCAAAGAGGCCAAAGCGGTTTATGAGCGTCGCAAGGTGATTGCGGAACCGCCTTTTGGCCAAATCAAGAACTCAGGATTCAGAGGGTTCAGTGTCCGGGGTAAGGAAAAAGTGGCTGGAGAATTTTCACTGGTCTGCAGTGCTTATAATTTCAAAAAAATTGTCAAATCGGTTTCAACGGGATCAATCCGTCTTGAAGAAGCAAAAAGGCTTAAAATGGCAGCATAAAGGCAAGCAAAAGGGTAAAAAACACAATTTTTACCCCAAAACAGGCTAAATTTAGGTCAATATTTGATCAGCCAAGAAAATGCTGAAGCTTTCGTTTTTTCAATAGCTAGTTCTCGGACAGCCTCCTAGAAATACTCCGGATGCGGTTTGGCAGCCAACTCAGCTTCCGACAAATTTCCCGCAGTGTACGGGTCAGTGTGGGGACGGTATCCAACTACGTTAAGGCCTTTCAGGAATCGGAATTAAGCTGGCCCCTGGCAGAGGATATATCTGAGCCTGAGCTTATTCAGGCGCTGTTTCCCGATGCCTCGATAGCCAATCGAAAAGGGTTGATTGATCCTGACTGGGCTGAGGTGCATCAGGAACTGAAGCGCAAGGAAGTGACCAAACAACGACTCTGGGAAGAATACTGTCAGGCCCACCCCCTCAATGCCTACAGCTATGCCCAGTACTGTCACCGTTACAATCAGTGGCGTGGTTGTCAAAAGCGATCTATGCGACAGCTGCACAATGCAGGTGAAAAGTTATTTGTTGATTATGCCGGGCCAACCATGCCAATCATCAACCCGGACACCGGCGAAATTGCCCACAATGCCCAGATATTTGTGGCAGTGCTGGGAGCGTCCAACTATACCTACGCTGAAGCGACTCTGTCACAAAAAACAGAGGACTGGCTGGGGTCTCATGAACGGGCCTTTGAGTTCTTTGGTGGGGTGCCAGAAATTGTTGTGCCAGACAACCCAAAGTGCGCAGTTATCAAAGCCTGTCGGTACGAGCCGGATCTCAACCCATCATACCAGCACCTGGCTTGTCACTACCAGGTGGCAGTCATTCCGGCACGCCCCTACAAACCCAAAGACAAGGCCAAAGCAGAAGTCGGTGTACAGGTAGTGGAGCGGTGGATACTGGCCAGGCTTCGTCATGAAATGTTCTTTACCCTGGCAGAGCTGAACCTGCGGATACGTGAGCTGTTAATCGAACTGAACCTGAAGCCCTTTAAGCAGTTGCCAGGAACGCGACGTAGTGCGTTTGAACAACTGGATGAACCAGCCCTCAAGCCACTGCCGAAGCAATCTTTTGTGTTCGCTGAGTTTATCAAGGCCCGGGTGAATGTGGATTATCATATTATCTGCAAGGGGCACGCCTACTCGGTTCCCCATCAGCTTGCCAGGCAGGAAGTAGAAGTACAGGCGACTGAGCACTGCGTCACGATCTACGCTAACGGTAAAGTGGTGGCCAGCCACGCTCGCAAGCACACACGTGGATTTACGACGTTAGCAGTTCATATGCCGGAACGACATCGTCACCATCAGGATTGGACGCCTGAGCGTTTACTTAACTGGGCTAACGACATTGGTCAGGAAGTCTATTGTTTTATTCAATCACTGCTGGATAGCAAGGAGCATCCTGAACAAGCCTATCGAGCTTCATTGGGGCTGCTAAACCTGCAGCGGGAATATGGAACTGAACGACTCAACAACGCCTGCGCCCATGCCAGGAACATCGGGGGTTATCGGTTAAAAAATGTCCGATCAATCCTCCAGTCAGGCAAAGACCTGATGCCATTGGAGCCACAGTTAAAACAAACGACAGGTCCCTTGCATGATGATCACGAAAATATTCGTGGCGCTATTTGCTATCAATAACCGGAGGCGAACATGATCAATGAAACACTGGCTCGCCTTAGGTCACTGCGACTGACCGGAATGGCAGATGCCCTCAATCAACAGCTGGACCAGCCGGGCACCTACAGTAGCCTTAGCTTTGAAGAACGACTGTCGTTGCTTACTGAGCAGGAAGAAACAGAGCGAAACAATAAACGTCTGGCTCGGCTGCTCAGAAGCGCCCGGTTTAAACTGGCTGCCCGGATACACGACATTGACTATGAACACCCCAGAGGTCTCAAACAGAACCAGATGGCCAGCCTGTCTGGAGGAGGCTGGCTTGACCGGTACAGGAACCTGTTGATCACCGGACCTTGTGGTTCCGGTAAGAGCTACCTGGCCTGCGCCCTTGGGCACATGGCTTGTCTGAAAGGCTACAGTGTCCGGTACTATCGGATGTCCAGGCTACTGGATGAACTGATCCTTGCCCACGGTGATGGCAGCTACAGCAGGCAGTTGAAACAACTGGCAAAAGTAGACTTGCTGATTCTGGACGACTGGGGCCTGGAACCACTGACGCAGCAACAAAGGAACGATCTGCTGGAAGTCATGGATGACAGGCACGAGCAAGGTTCCACGTTGGTTACCAGTCAATTGCCCACCCGGAAGTGGCATGCCAGCATTGGTGATGAAACTCTGGCCGACGCCATTCTTGACCGGCTTATGCACAATGCCCACCGGATTGAACTCAAAGGCGAATCCATGCGCAAAAAGCTTGGAAAATTGGACGCAGTTGAACACCTGGTCTAAAAATCACACTGGGCAATGTGTAAGGAGTTCAGGGTGTTCAAATGAAACAGAATAGGTGTTCAAGTTAACCAGAATACGCAGGATCAAAGACCTGCTCGCAGGAACAGTAAAAGGCGTTGACGTCGCAGAGGGCGATTACTTCTTTCATCGCAGGTGGTGAATGACTTCAGTCACCACACCCCAAACAGTAATTTCCTGTTCAGAATCGAGCTTAACGGGCGGGTAGTCCGGGTGCTCAGAATGGAGTTCTGGCTTGTTGTTGCGGTAGACGAGGCGCTTTACGATTAACTCGCCATCCAGCAGAGTGAGTATCACGTCACCATCTTTTGGGGATAGCGAGCGGTCAATAATGAGGATATCGCCATCGAAGATACCGGCACCTTCCATGGATCGTCCCTGGGCTCTTGCAAAAAAAGTGGCAGCAGGATGGCGGATTAGCAGTTGGTCAAGGGACAGTGTTTCTTGCAGGTAATCTGCCGCAGGACTGGTAAAACCGCAGGCTGCGGGGCTCTGGTAGAAGGGTAATACTTCTGGGTTGGGCTGTGGAAGGATCTGGATTGGCTTCATGCCACTTCAACTCAAAGACTGTTTATATATACAGTATAGTCATTTGATCTGATTCTTGTGTCAAGATACCTGTCACCTCTGAGTGAATGGTCAGAAGACTGGCTTTTTTCTTTGACATGGTTTCGAAGCCATTTCAAGACTATGGTTACTAACCGGTAACCCAATAATGAAGTCAGGTTTATGAGCTGGAATCAATGGCCAGAGCCAGAACGTTCACGAAGACCGTCAGTCCATAAACTCTCGCAAGAGCAGGCAGCCCCTATTCTCAAAGGACTGACCAGCGCCATCCAAAAGTCCATGGTTTTAATGGAACTGCACCATGCCATGCGGTTTGCCCGGGGGCGTTTTTATCTTGAAAGAACGCCTGATTATCTTGTGAGGATGGAAAAGGAGGTAGTGGCAAGAATTACGCCATTAAGCGATCCATCGGGTGTATTATTGCTTGAGTCCGGAAGAGGCCATCGTTGGTACACCATCAAACAGGGCAAGCCAGTGACGATCAGCAGAACCCTCACTCAGCAGGGAGCCGAAATTTTTTACGGGTTGGGTGCGCTGGACGCCAAATTGCGGGAAGATCTGAAGTTAAATTTTAAAAACCACAGAGAGATCGATCGGGATAACAATGAATTTCGCTACCGTGAAACGGGCGAAGTATGCAGCGTTCAAGAGGCACTGTATTACTACTTCGGTCTCCTTGTGGATGTCATTGCCGAGCCCTCCGACTGGTATGCGTATCGCCGCCATCCGGTCATTGTGGAAATCAGCGATGACGAATTAGCCATACTGGTTCGGTTTTCTGCCGAAAGCCTTGATGGCTCGTCATTTGGTGGCACATGCCTTTACCTGTTCAGAGAAGATGAGTGGTATGTTTACAAAATCCGACCCAACCAGAGTTCAACCATAAGCTCTGCCTTACTCTGGCTTGAAAAAAGAAAATGGCAAGGTTGGTGAATCCGTTTAAAAAAGTGCCATAACGACATCGGCAGGAAAGCCTCTGTATTGCAAAAACCGAATTTGCCGAGCTTTTTCTTTCTGGTCAGAAGGTGCTGCTTCACCAAATTTCTTTATCCTGGAGGCTTCTGCCAGTTCATACCAGTCAGCCTCAGCGGCTTCAAGTGCAAGGCTAATCTCTTCACTGTCGACACCTTTTTGACGAAGATCCTGAGAGATCCGCATGGGTCCATGCCCTTTCTGGATACGCGAGCGAATGAAACCTTCCACAAAGCGGTCATCACTGAGCAAACGATCGCTTTCAAGCTGGTTCAGTACATCATCAATCAGTTCACTATCTTGAGAAAGATGACCCAGTTTTCGGAAAAGCTCCTTACGGGAAAATTCTCGTTGAGCCAAGAGGTTCATCGCTGCATGGCGCAGCATATCGGCGGACATTTCAGGCATACGTATCATTCTAAATAACGTCAATCAGGTTGCGATGGAGTTTATACGTTTGCCTCGAACTGCGCCAACGTAGGCGCAGTTACCTTAATCTCATTATGCTGAATAAACGTCTCTTGTCCTATAGGAATGGACTCGCCTTTCACGATAATGGTGGTGCCGACCCTTAATTCTGCCTGGTTTTTACCGTAACCATTGTTTGCGGTAATGGTAGCGACTACTCGTAAACCTTCCGGTATAAGTGCTGTAAACTGCTGCCAGATATTGATCGTTTCCATAGCTCATCATCCCTTTTGCTTTTCTGGAAACCACAAAAAAGGGCAATACCCGAAAGTATAGCCCTCCTGAACCTCGTTTTATGCGAGGTTGGAAACTACAGTGTTGTAGTCTCGACCATTACAGTGGTCGAATATCTTCACCCTGTGGGCCTTTCTGGCCTTGAGTCACTTTGAATTCAACACGCTGGCCTTCTCTCAGTGTTTTGAAACCATCGCCTATGATTTGACGGAAATGAGCAAACACGTCTGGTCCTCCGTTTTCCTGGGCGATGAAGCCAAAACCTTTCTCGTCATTGAACCACTTAACTGTACCGGTAGCAGTAGACATAGTCATATCCTGTAATTTAATAATCAAAGTGCCTTGCCCTGTTTTTAAACAAGGCGTGCGGTGGAGCTAGAAGCTTGTTATCACTTATGAAGGATATGGCGAGCTATTACACCCGGAACATCAAATCTTTGCATAAAAAATAAATCACACTTTTAACGTTCCGCCATTATACAGAGTAGTATCCTAATCGCTATGGGCACTTGTATTCAATCGTCAACGCAAGATACTCAGCCATTGGTGTGTAGGTGCCTAATAGTGTCTTTCCAGCTGGACGCCTTGGATGACTCTGCTTCGTTCAGCCGTGATATTTGTAGCCAGACAGAGGGCTTGCCAGTTTCCGCTCTCTCCTAAAAGCGTACCCTGTACTTCCACCAGCATGCCCGGCTCAATTAACCCGAGTGCAATATTGGTGTCCGTCAGTGGTAGCTCGATGGTGGTGATACTCCGGTTTCCATATATAGCGAGTTCATTTCTGCCTCATTCGGTATTCACCTGCGTTTCCGTTAGTCAGTCTTCGAGAATATCGGGAGCCGGATTATTGCTACTGCTTCCGGTTCTTTTGACGTTGACCGCAACGCCTGCATTGGTACCTGAAACATAGACCGCATTGTAAGCTTGCTCTGGTCGCCAATTAATGCTTTTGCTTCGGCTTCTGATAAAAACCATCCGCTATACCATGACACTGAGTACTTATTGAAAGGTCTTGAACTGGCACTGCCTGAAGGTTGCAGTTTCAACGACAAAAGAGGAAACCGGAGTTTTCAAGATAGTTGTCCTGCATACCGTAGTGGGATGAGCAGCCGACGTACTGGTCAAACGCGACCATTGGCACTGGTGATGCAACCCTGCATCATTTACCAGTTTTTGAACAACATCATCACCTTACCGCATCCGTCCGGCAGTCGATGGATTAGTTTCTTTCACCCTGCCATGCTCCGCTGCCGCAAACTCTTCGGCTTCCTTCTCTCTCAGCAGTTTGTCACGCCAGATGACCGCCAGGTCATAGGCTTCCTGATCCCCGTATTTGGCAATGGAAAAGTTTTTGGCCTTGATAACCCGCTTGCCATTTTCATCAATGGAGCTCACCTGCGCCCGCCACGCATTCGACTGTCCTTTGCCCTTACACCGAAACACGCCCTGTACCTTTGACTGAACCTGAGTAGAGTACGACCTTGACCATGTGAACGCATTGTTTGGCAGGCTGTCACGAAAAGCAATGGCCGCTGCCTTGGCGTTAACAGCCCCTTTGTAGTCTCCGCACTTAAAAGGATGTCGCATCCCATACGCTTCCACTACCCACACGCCCTTGTTGCTGTCGAATTTCAGATGGTGGTCGGGGTAGTGTTCATCCAGAAAGGCTCGCTGCTCAGGCTTCATTGTTCACCCCATCGGTATAGACTTCATTATGCTTTGCACAAAGCCGATCAGGAGACTTCACGAACAGCTCCCAGCACTTTCTCTGTCAGCCGGTTCATATAACCCTTGACGCCTTCACGACAGTCCAGATTATCGGCGCAGTATTTCACATTAAAGGTCATATCATGGTGGCCAATGGTCAGCATTTCCTGCATAACATCCACCTTGCTGTCCAGTCGCCAGGTCTTGCAGATGTCACAGGGCCAGCGCTGGGTATCACCGGCCGTTACTGAATAGACAATCTCGTTAATCTTGATGCGGTCATTGGTGTGTACGTCTTCCAGTGCCTCATACTGGCCAGCCCATTTGCGACCATACTCCTCCACCATCAGATGACGGGCGGTTATCCTGTCCGGCGCGATAACCTGCACATAACCGGGATGGTGAGGCTGACCATCACCAAAGGTGAAGTAGTAACTATTCATTGTCATTCTACTGTCTCATTCTGCAATTCGACCTTTCGCTCAACATAAGCCAGCCAGGTATCATAAGGGTCGTATTTGGTCTTGAATAACCGGTTCCATTCCTCCACGGCATCCTCAATCATCTGTTGCCATGCTCCGTCCGGCAGGTCATCAAGGTCGTGATCGGCAAGAAAAGTAAATAATGCGTCATCCATAGGCTTCTGTTGCCCTTTGGCTCTGTTAATCGTGTTAGCCCAATGACTCCGGCTCCCACTGGGGAAATGCCTCTGCTACATGGGTGCAAACCAGCAACAGCTTGTATTGCCAGGATGGCGCTGTTTTCAGGATCAGGGCCAGCATGAAGGCGTTAAAGTCAGTCACTCCGTACTGCCATTGAGGGATGCCTGTTCGCGTAATGACGCTGATACCCTACGGATCACTCTTCGCCAGCATACCTACTCCATGCCTTGTCACGGTTACGATGGCCGATTCCGAGAGTTCGGGGGAGTACCCCGAGTGATTTCGGCCATGTCTCACCCTATAACGACTGAGGCCCGGAAACACGAGTATTGCGCGTACGCCAGATAAAACGAACCGAAAGCAACACCAATACCGTAGACAGAACAATGAATGGCAATATACCCAATAGCTCCGAAATAAACCATTGACGTCCACCAGGCGTATTGTAAACAAACAGTCCGAAACGAATAAGCCCGGCCGCCGAGAGGAAGAACGCGGTGCCAAATGCCGTCGAGGCCAGGGATCGCAACCAGAGGTATTTACCAGAGAAACATCGAAACAGGTATTGCAGACAATAAATATTGAAATAACCAGTCAGCAACAGGCCAGCAGCCAGCGACAGCATATTGGCAAAGGCATAGTCATACAGAAGAGTGCCGGTATTCCCCATCGGGATCATCGCCAATTCCCCCGTAGAAAACTGGAAGTCGGGATTGGCAAGCCCACCGATCAGTTTGCCGGTCACTGCCAAACCGAACAGTACCACACAGGATGACTTGACCACCTGACAGGAAAAACGCATGCCAAACGTTGAGGTCAGCGCATCCAGTAATCCATAGGCGATCGTCAGCATCCCAAGGCCGAGGGATACCGGGGTAAACCACAGCACATCCATATCGTAGGGCAACAGAAACGCACCACCGACCAGTAATCCGAAAAAGCATAACAGGAAAGGGAACACGGCACGGGTCTGGTCACCGGCATAAAATGTGTACTGCCCATAATGATCCACATCGGCATAAACCTGGTGTTTCAGGGTTGCATCGTCCGTGACAACGCGAAATAACTCCTTTTTTTTCTCCTGAGGAATATCACGGTGCAGCCCACGGCGACAAAATTCAAGGGTGCTGACCGCCAACCGTTCACCGTGACGATCCAGGTACTCAACACGCTGGTTATTATTAGTAAACGCAACAATATCCACTATCTGAAATACTCCGTTTTCCACAATGTCTGGCCTTCAATAAGACCGATAACCTGGTGAACGTCCTCAATATCACCATCACTGCAATACGCTCCGGTCTGAAGACCGGAATCAAACCGGTGAACCAGTGCTAACCTCCCTCCTTCGTTAAAATTGCTGAATGTCGACACAAGATAACACCCCGGCCCCCGTCCATTGGCATTGACCAGTAACAGTAAATTGGGCGGCAGAAAATCTGAGGCACCGGACAAAAAGAAGTGAAGATACCCCTCATCGGGAATACCGAGCCTTGACAGAATGTTCGGCACCCACATTTTTCTGACATCGGTAACATGACCGCCGGTAACTACATTCACAGGCTTTGTCGTCAGGTAGGTCGGTAATGCCCCCAACCGATGAGCATCTGACGCCCCGGAACCGGAATACAACCACTCAGGGGCCACATCGAGCACCCTCGCCAGTTTATCCACCGGTTCTTTGTTGGACTTTTTCGACACATCGCTCATCAGATGATAAATGGAGCGTCGGCCAACACCGGACTCATTAGCAAGTTCAGTAACCGATAATCCCTGCTGCTCCATCGCTGAACGAAGGCGGCGACCCAGAGTCGACGTAGACACAACAATCTCCTGTAACTATTCAGCACTGAGCAAAGGCATATTACAGTAATTCCGAACAGCTCTATGAAGTGATTGATATATGTCCATTCCCTGTTTTCTGGCAGACGACAAATAGCTGCGAATCCGTGCAAACATAGAACCACCGTCTGCACTCCTGAAGCAGCCTGAGATTTTCTGCTTTAACTTGGCCATTCGAACATCCCGCTCACTGCCATTGTTATCGAAGGGAATGGTAAAATCTGACATGAAGCGCAGTGTCTCAGCCTTGAACTCAGTGAGTCGTTTGAAGAGATTGTAAGCTTTAGTATTCTTGACTTTCTTGCGCTTAAGCTCCTCTCGTTGCTTCTCCATATAGACGACTTCTTTCATTAGAGCCCGCTGAAGCAACCGGTCATAAATCTTCTCGATTCGTTCACAGACAACACTTGGCATCTGTAGCATACCTATGGTCTTAAAGCCCTTGCAGTAATGCCAGGAAAGCCTCAGTAGCTTCATCAATCGCAACGCCAGTTGATTGCTGTCCCTATCAACAACACCCAAAAGCTCCCTCAGGTGATGGGCATTGCAAAGTACGTGAGTTGCCGCATATGCAAAATAGGATTTCCAATGATCATGAACCAGAACGCCTGCAAATGTTAGCAGTATGCCCATCGTGTCCATGGCCTCACGACCTCGCTTTTCAGACAAGTAGTAGAGCGTCCATTGTTCATCCCGCATAACGTGTAGCCAGTGCAAAGAGCCCTCGGCCCGCATACCCGTTTCATCGGCTCCGGCAACAGACGATTCCCGCAAGGCGTCACGAATAACCTCTTCAGTAGAAGCCAGATTTTCATAGGTTCTGGCCACAAAATTGGCGACAGTGCCTGCACTTACACTCATTTTATAGAGAGTATTAAAATACTCTGACACGCGCTTAAAAGGCAGGAAATGGTATTGGTTAAGATAGACGGCCATAGCCTGTGTGGCTGAGCCATATTGTGCGGCAGCGGTAACACCTTCCGGGAATTCAGCCTGATTCCGACAACCACAAGTGCAGATTTTTACTTCAGCTCTATGGGCCGTTACTTCAAATTCACCCGGTCTCCCTGGTTCAAACACCTGTCGTTCAATATATTTGACCGGCTCACTATCAAGAAGAGACGCCTGACATTTATTGCATTCTTTAACTGGAAGGTACTCAATATAGTCAGGGATATCGACCTGTTTAAGACAAGTGCCCTGATGCCCTTTCTTTCCACCGGCTTTATTACCAGAAGACTGTCTCAGACTTTTAGGATTGGGTTTTTCATCCGATGGATCGGTACCTTTATCTGCGGAAAGGTCGTCAGAATGATCTGGAGAATTACTGTTTTTACAAGGTTTTTGATAACCATCAGACGATGGCGGCTTGCTGCTGTTTTGACTGTTCTTGCCAACCTTTTCTTCCAATTCTCGACATCGCTCTTCCAGACAGGCAACTCTCATCCGCAGCTCTGCATTCTCTTTCAAGAGAATCTCAGCCGACATAGTTGCGGGTAGTTCTGGAATCATGCTGGCGAATATTGTGGAAAAATGGTGCTTAAGAGGATGGTATAAAAATCAGAAAATTCCAGATTTATGTGGGGGTGCTGAACAGTTACAATCTCCTTATTAAATGATCAGTGCTTACAGATACCGTACAAAACAGAACACAGCATTTCAACAACTGTAATTATTTTGCAAAAATCATCAGGGAATGGGAGCGGGGAATGGAAAAGGCCAAAGAAAAAGGATTATTTAGCCATCAAAATCAGCATTCACCATGAAATAGTGATTTCAATAATTGAAACAGGCTTGCTATCTGTTTTTATTTGGTGTTTATATAAACCAAAGTACAAGAAAAAATATCCAATAAGGAATAGCTCCGTATGCCCAGCCACCCGTTTGACGGTGGCGATGTTCCGCAGTCTCGCCAGTCTCACTGTCAGCACCCGAATAACAATAACGAGACTCTATACCACACACGAACATTTGATGAGCTGGAACGTGTTTTTCTGAATAGATACCCTGACCCGGCAGAAAGACGCAGGGTACGCATCGCTTACGCTTCCACGATACAAGAGCAGGACGCGACAGAAAATGGGCAACCTGCGGAGTGACGACTCCGCAAAAGTCAGTTGGGGGGCAGTCAGGTTTCTCTTCTCACATTCATTCAAAATGGAAGACTGGGTGCCAACGGTTTCGACCGGGTGCGCGTGATGACTACAAATTCAACGGCAAGCATGTTGTCTGTGGTAGCATCGGGATATTTATAGCAACGATCAACCACTGATACCATAAACCCTATAACTGTTGATTCAGGCATCTTTCACTGAGAACCCGGACTTTATGAGCCCTATTCACCCCGACTACGCCCAGCTGCGTGCTGATGGCAGAGACCTGAACTCAAAGCTGTTCAAAGAACTCAACAAGGATGAGCATAAAATTGCGGCACGTCAGCTTGGCGCAATGAAAAAGAATCAAATGATGTTTGACTCTTATGAACAGTTTGACCAGTTCACCGACTTTTGTATTAACGACTTTCAGGACATCCATGGCCATACCATCGTCAGTCGATACCTGAGCAGGCATGCTGATACTATCAATGCCACTGAAGAAAAAATTCTGAACGCGCTGCTGTCGTCGAACACCTCGCTCTATCGAATCGTCAGCAGGAATATCGACAGCTCAACGGTAACAATGGAAGATTTGCTGAATGGTGGTGAACTGACCATTACCGACCGGGGCTTCAGCTTATCGCCGAATATTGTGGATTATGTTATGTTCACCCGCATCCTGAGTTACGAGGACGGCCTGAATTTCACCTCTGGCGCCCCCATGATTTTTCCCAAAAGTACTCAAGCCCTGGTACTGTCTGAGTATTGGCGCTTATTGAAAAAACGAGCGTCCACCTCCATACCGTCCAGACGTTACGCTGCCTTTTATAAGCTTCACGACAAGTATGGCTATAAAGCCGTCTCTTATGATGAAACCGCCGGGGCCTGATTCAGGTCTGAGTTTCAAGCGTATGTATTTCGCCAGCACCTGATGGCAGAGAAATTTATGAGCAGTTATATGTGGATGCCCGCAACAAAACGAGCATCCAAACCCAAAGTATCTCCTGAGACCAAAGCGGTTCTGAAAGCTCAGGCCGACCGATGGGTAGAGGACTATCTGAAACCCGCAAAGGTCGAGCCTCCGCCCGAGAATCCGAATTTTAATTATCTGGTAGATATCTTTACCAAGTGGCATGGCAGCTTTTTCTATTTCTGCGCCACTTATCACTGCCCTTCACCCAATGCCATCAGCCCATCCTTTGAACGGAAGTTTGCCGGGATGAACTACACCGGGAATAACACCTACACTCTGTCTTATCTTCGCCATAACGATCAGTGGCACGAAGTCTTTTATAAACAGGATGTGGATACGTGTTTTGAGCTGATTGCACATGACCCCTGTTTTATGCCATAACCTTGCAGACCAAACATACTGGAACGCTGAAAAGCAATGAAGACACGTGAATTTCTTCAATTGGAATCACCTCAGGCAATGTCCTCGGCGATTGCAACAATGAAAAACAAGGAAGTCGTGAAACACGCCAGAAAGCTGGCAAAAATGATTGGCATTGATTACGAAGCGGCCCTGTTTGAAGGAATTTCTATCGTTGTTGCTGCAAGTGATGATGATCGTCCATCTCAGCTGCTCTTCAATCGATACTTAACGTTAAGCCAGCTCTCAACACTGCCAGCCGATCAGGTAGCCATCCTGCCCTTGGAAGAGCAGAACGCCAGATTAAAGATCGCACTGTTGATCACCATATTTACCACTTTGATGTTCATCCTTGTGAACACCAAAGAAAATCTACAGCGCTATAGAGACCATCTTTAGGAGAGTCTGTGAAGTTAACGGCACTCAATTCTTTCCATGGGCACTCCTGCAACGGGATCATCAATCACTGAATGAAGAAAATTGAATGTTCAAACTGAATCGCAATGAACCCTGCCCCTGTGGCAGTGGCAAAAAATTCAAGTAACTGTTCAGCACCCCCACATAAATCTGGAATTTTCTGATTTTTATACCATCCTCTTAAGCACCATTTTTCCACAATATTCGCCAGCATGATTCCAGAACTACCCGCAACTATGTCGGCTGAGATTCTCTTGAAAGAGAATGCAGAGCTGCGGATGAGAGTTGCCTGTCTGGAAGAGCGATGTCGAGAATTGGAAGAAAAGGTTGGCAAGAACAGTCAAAACAGCAGCAAGCCGCCATCGTCTGATGGTTATCAAAAACCTTGTAAAAACAGTAATTCTCCAGATCATTCTGACGACCTTTCCGCAGATAAAGGTACCGATCCATCGGATGAAAAACCCAATCCTAAAAGTCTGAGACAGTCTTCTGGTAATAAAGCCGGTGGAAAGAAAGGGCATCAGGGCACTTGTCTTAAACAGGTCGATATCCCTGACTATATTGAGTACCTTCCGGTTAAAGAATGCAATAAATGTCAGGCGTCTCTTCTTGATAGTGAGCCGGTCAAATATATTGAACGACAGGTGTTTGAACCAGGGAGACCGGGTGAATTTGAAGTAACGGCCCATAGAGCTGAAGTAAAAATCTGCACTTGTGGTTGTCGGAATCAGGCTGAATTCCCGGAAGGTGTTACCGCTGCCGCACAATATGGCTCAGCCACACAGGCTATGGCCGTCTATCTTAACCAATACCATTTCCTGCCTTTTAAGCGCGTGTCAGAGTATTTTAATACTCTCTATAAAATGAGTGTAAGTGCAGGCACTGTCGCCAATTTTGTGGCCAGAACCTATGAAAATCTGGCTTCTACTGAAGAGGTTATTCGTGACGCCTTGCGGGAATCGTCTGTTGCCGGAGCCGATGAAACGGGTATGCGGGCCGAGGGCTCTTTGCACTGGCTACACGTTATGCGGGATGAACAATGGACGCTCTACTACTTGTCTGAAAAGCGAGGTCGTGAGGCCATGGACACGATGGGCATACTGCTAACATTTGCAGGCGTTCTGGTTCATGATCATTGGAAATCCTATTTTGCATATGCGGCAACTCACGTACTTTGCAATGCCCATCACCTGAGGGAGCTTTTGGGTGTTGTTGATAGGGACAGCAATCAACTGGCGTTGCGATTGATGAAGCTACTGAGGCTTTCCTGGCATTACTGCAAGGGCTTTAAGACCATAGGTATGCTACAGATGCCAAGTGTTGTCTGTGAACGAATCGAGAAGATTTATGACCGGTTGCTTCAGCGGGCTCTAATGAAAGAAGTCGTCTATATGGAGAAGCAACGAGAGGAGCTTAAGCGCAAGAAAGTCAAGAATACTAAAGCTTACAATCTCTTCAAACGACTCACTGAGTTCAAGGCTGAGACACTGCGCTTCATGTCAGATTTTACCATTCCCTTCGATAACAATGGCAGTGAGCGGGATGTTCGAATGGCCAAGTTAAAGCAGAAAATCTCAGGCTGCTTCAGGAGTGCAGACGGTGGTTCTATGTTTGCACGGATTCGCAGCTATTTGTCGTCTGCCAGAAAACAGGGAATGGACATATATCAATCACTTCATAGAGCTGTTCGGAATTACTGTAATATGCCTTTGCTCAGTGCTGAATAGTTACAAATTCAAGAAGTGCTGCTTTCTTGAGCCTGAAACGGCGTCTGAAATCCAGCGGGCAACCAAAATGTCCAGTAGCCTGGATGAACTACAAGTCATTCTCAACCAGCCACCTCTGCGTTACACCTTGGAAGTGGAGCTGATTGGCCATCCCTTTTTTGGCTTTGAGCACGATGTGATCCGCACCTTTGAGGTGTCTGGCAGAGAAACCCTGTACGATATGCATCTGAAAATCCAGCGCGCCTTCAACTGGGACAATGACCATTCGTTCTCGTTCTTTACCTCCAATGAACTGTGGGATCGGGACAACGAATACTCTGCCACACCGGATGGTGAACACATTGTCTCCAGTTTTGGTTTTGGTCCACCCACAAAATCCGCATCAGCTTCCGAGATCAGGGATCTGGGCTTTACAAAAGAGCAGGAGTTCCTCTATATCTTCGATTATGGCGATGAGTTGCTGCACCGCATCAAGGTAGCTGACATCACAGAGGCCGACAGCCATGACTGGATACCATTCTGTGTTCTTTCATCGGTGGGTGAGAATGTGGAGCAGTACTACCGCTATGAAGAAGAATACGAAGAGTAATGATGGCAATGCACCGTTTGCGCATTAAGAAATAAATGGATATTTTATGACCGCAACATCACACAGTATCCCTGAAGCCACCATTGATCAGAAGGCGTATGGCTAAGTTAGGCTCAGAAAAGAACCCCGTGATTGCCCGGGTTCATACCGAAGAAATGGCAAGAGCAGTTGCCACCACCTGTGACGAACACGGCTGGCACTACATTATCGGCTTTGAACCCCCGCATGTTCCTGAAGATATATCGGACCTCCAGAAACTGCTTAATCCAGAATTGTACCAGGCCCGCTCTGAAAAGGTGGCCAGAAACTCTCCCTGTCCTTGTGGCAGTGGGAAGAAGTACAAGAAGTGTTGTCAGGGAGGTGGTTTGTTGGCTTGAGTTGGGTGAGAATTCAAGAGTTGGGGGGGGGGGAATGCACAAGGCAAGACCCGACTTCGGCTCCCCCAGCTCAAAGTATCTTCATCAAGTTTTACTATATTCTCCAAGTGCTATATCAATCCGGGTTGAAAAGTGTACTCCTGAAGGGTTGAGTGAGGCTGCCTCCCACTTTACTTATTACACGACAATGATACTAAAATTATCCTGTGCTGTAGTCAGCAGCGATGAATTTAGCTGCCTGATCGCTTGCAAGCAGATCTCATGACTGCCTGTCAGCAGATCTTCACATTCAGACCAGAAACCGTCACTGCATAACAGCAGCCGTTTAGATGCAGGCCTTGGCAGGGTCGCTGTTTTGAGTTTCTGACTATTTTTCTCCCCTGTTTTCATTTTACAGCTCGGGATATGTCTGCATCTAAGGTAAGTTTCCTTCGTCAATAGCCCTTTTTTGTACATGGAGAAGAACGGCACATCATCCTCAGTGAGCCATTCAATGCCATTGTCTCTTAAGAGACCTATCCGGCAATCTCCACAATGTCCGATAATCATTTTATCAGCGGTTACCAACGCAATACCCAGGCAAAAAGCAGTTCCCTGGTCGTTCTGGCTTATGGTGTCCATGACGGCCAAAACATTGCTGGCAAGTTGCGCTTCAGGAGACTCTGAATACCCCCAGTCAGCGGCCTTAAGCAGGCTACTAAACAACCGAACAATTGTCGCTGTGTGCTCAATATGATCAATACCATCACAGACAAGGTAGGCGTGACCGCCTTCAATGGGCCAGTGTTCGACATGATCTGCGTTCAGTGATTCCCTTGCGCCAGTCCGGCTGATGAAAACGTCTGGAATCAATGACTCAGCTCCTTCCAGCCAGTTGAAAGAATCGATCTTCAATAATGTCGTAGCGTTCCGCTTCTTCACCGTTCAGAGCATTGTCCAAAAGGTATTCAAAATGGGCGTCACTAATAAATTTCCTGATTACCACCGACCCTACGTCGTGAGCCAACTGCTATAATAAACGTCGATAGTCATGTGTTTTGGAGGTAAAACTGATGTGTAAAAACACCATTCAGTTCCAAAAAGGCCTTGGCATTATGCAATTTCTGGCTAATTACGGCAGTGAAGAGCAGTGTGAGAACGCGCTGTCCTCTTGGCGCTGGCCAGATGGCTTCCAATGCCCGAAGTGTGGCTCCCGCAGTTTCTGCAAGCTTCACCGGAAAGCTGAATTCCAGTGCAATTGCTGCCGTTGCCAAACCTCGCTTACCAGTAACACTATCTTTGACTCAACAAAGCTGCCTCTAGCTACCTGGTTTCTGGGTATCTATCTCGTCACCCAGAATAAAGCGGGGATTTCTTGCCTGACGCTTCATCGACAACTTGGCATTTCCTACAATGCCGCATTGCGCATGAAACACAAACTCATGCAGGTCATGATGGAAAGAGATAACAGCTGGCAGTTGAGTGGTTTTGTTCAGATTGATGACGCCTATTGGGGCGGAGAGCGCCACGGAGGCCGCCGGGGCAGAGGCTCAGAGAACAAAGCCCCCTTCGTGGCCGCAGTTCAGACAGATGCTGATAACCACCCTATCTACATGAAGTTCAATGCCGTTGATAACTTCCGGCGAAAAACCATTCAGGAGTGGGCAGAACATGCCCTGAAAAAGGGTGTCCGGGCCGTCAGCGATGGCTTGTCCTGTTTCCGGGGTATTGAAGATGCCGGATGCCAGCACACAGCCATCATTACCGGTGGTGGGCATGCATCCATGGAGAATGAGTTGTTCACCTGGGTAAATACCATGCTGGGAAACGTGAAAACAGCGATTACCGGTACTTACCATAAGCTCGACCCCAAGCATCTGGGCCGTTATCTATCAGAGTTCAACTATCGGTTTAACCGGCGTTTTGATATGCCTTCAATGATCTCAAGGCTAGGTCGGGCTGCAGTCAATACAGCACCGATGCCGGATCGACTTCTCAAACTGCCAGACGTCCAGTGGAAACCGGGTTAGCCATCAACCGATAATTGAAAGTCAGTTGACGTATTAATATCATTATTTCGAATGATGATGTGGGTCTTTGCTTGTTCGGAGCGGTTATGAAACCGAATTTAGTTGATAATCTGGAGAACAAGCCGTCATGATGCCTGCTCCACCGGTAATACTGGAGAGGTTCTATTATTTCTTTACCGGGTTATAGACATAAAGAATGAAAAGCTGCACGTATATTCTTAAATTATCTTTCCCTGTGTCATGACGTACGATCAGTGGTAATCAGGATAAATTTAGTCATCTCGCTCTGTACGTAGTTACGAAGGTCTTCGGGGCCTGACAGAATTTCCTCCACCAGAGCATCCCGCCCATTTACCAGGATCGCAATATCTTCTGCATCCTTACTGGAGAGAATATCTGCCCCTCGGTTGAAGTAAGCAGCCAGTTTGGTGGCCAGCAGGTAGGGCGCGGTAACAATGCGTACAGAGACATCACCGGGCAATGTATATGAAACCGCCTTTTCCCGCCCAATTTGAAACCATGGGTTAGAGAAGCCCAGTATGTCTTCACTGTCTGGCATAACATCAACGATGATTCCGTTGCAGACGAAACGGCATATAGGAGTAAATTCACCATCTTCCGGTTCACTGTCTTCAGCGAAGCCTCGTTCTCTGAGCTTTTCGGCCAGTCGTTGATAATCGCCATAGCTGGTAACAGATACGATAAAATCCACATCTTTTGTGCTGCGGATATCCATAGGCTGAGCATCGTCCAAATGCAGAGATACCGTAGCACCACCAACAAACGCAACCTGCTCCAGAAGCTCATCCCCCAGGGCATCGGCAATACCCAGTAATAGCGCTTCGTGCTCCGTTAATTGCATCCTTTGGTACCTTTTAATTCATTAAGGAAGGGGAGCGCTTCGTCTTTCTCTCGGGCTGAACCTATCCGGTAGATATCCACCAGCGCCAATTGCCAATATAACCAGCTATCAATCATGACCGCTTTTGATACCGATTTATAAAGAGGTGATATGGCCACGCCTTTTACTGTCCCTCTGGCACAGGGCCAAACAGGTGGGTACTCGGTTGAACTGGCAAAGACCTTGTTAAATACCGGAGCGGCATAAGCTGTTGGGATACCTCGTACAATCCGACCTCGCTCGGTAAAAAAAGCGATACCAGCACCGTACCTTATAAAGTCAACCAACGCTGGACGATTCACGCGAACCCCCCTGCGGCCTCGGCTTGTGAGAAGTCCTGCAGCAATCGCTCTTTTCGCAGACTGGTTTGCTTCACTCAGAGAGATGAATAGCTGCTTTGCGAGTCTTCGGTAAGTCCAATCGTCCTGATTTGACTCCCCCAGGGCTAGAAACTCATCTATCGCGTCCAAGTCAGCCTGTTCAAAATCCTCTTTTTCAGCAGACACAATCACTTCATCTTTTTCACTGTCGTAAAAACTGATTTGCTCCAGATCATTTTTGTTTAGCAGCCAGGCTTTGCCCTGCATATCTCTGGCAGAAACCCCATGGTCATTTCCGCTGTCTTCGTAGCTAAGTATTTTAAGCGTTACCAATAAGTCTTGAGGTTTTAGCATATTGGTGATCCACGACGTTTTCTGTTTGCGAACAGCGAACATGTTAGCTCACTCATGACTACCCATGTCAATATTTTATTTTTAATGAGAAGTGGGGAACAGGGATTTCAAAGCCATAAAAACAGTAAAACCAAGTATATTTGACTGAATTTATAAGGATTTACATTCTTCTATACAACATTAGCGAGTTACAATGCGACACTACCCGCACTTACCTGAAAATGCGCTCTAAAGCCCGTGAGAATAAGATTTTCTCTGGAAAAATCACAGCAGATAAACTCTCTCCCAGGAAACAGGGTTCAATTGGGACAGCACCTCAACGATGAGAACATGAACACCCTATTGAAAACAGTACCTGCCCACATGGGTAGTAAGATGCAAAATTTGGTGGATAGCCATGACACGTCGGGAATGGGGACAATCGGTTATGACAGAATTGGCTCACCGCAGAAACCCCCATCGCCGATTCAGAGGCATAGAAAGCATAATATACCTGTCGGCCAGATTTTTATTCTCACGATCAACACGTCCCAGTTCTGAGTTTGCCATACTCCCTGTTCAACTTAATCTTAACATTTCTTCACCACCTTTATGACTGATCTCGCCCAGGCCATCGCCACCGAAACAGTGGACACACTGAAAAAGTATTACGCAACGCTGTTTGGCGTGAAACCCAAACAGACCCGCAAAGCCGATTTAACCTCGGCTCTGGCTCACGGGTTTGCTGATACGTCACACCTGCAAGCTTATTGGCGGCAATTGCCAGAACTCCAGCGGCAATTGATCCAGGAGTGCCTCTTTACCTACAACGGCCGGGTGGATCGCAAACGCTTCCGGATGAAATACGGTGATTTTCCGGAAAAGCCGCGAGGAAGTCGTTCGTTTTTTGGTTACGACTCCGGCCTGCCGGATTCTATTGCCCTGTTTTTCTACCCTGCAGAGTCAAACTATGGCCCAAAACAGATTCCTGCCGCTTTGGTCGCACTGATGACGTCGTTTGTCGAACCGCCTGCAGCTGACACACTGGTAACCGCTGTTTTGCCCGAACCGCTGCCGGCTGGCTGTTCGATGATACAACGAGAAGCCACGGTACTGAATGAGCTAAGTGCCCTGCTGATTCTTCTGCAGAATCAGCAGTTGAAAGTGGGTGAGAAAACCGGGCAACCTTCCGGTGCCACCCTGAAGAAGGTCGCGAAAGAGGTTCATGAATATTACCCTGCCACAACCTGCCCGGAAGCGGCCGGTATGGAGTTTATTGTGGCGTATGGCTGGGTTCAGTTGATCGCCAACAGTCCGTTCTGCAAGCAGTCCAAAACCACTCTGGCGCCCGCCCGTAAGACCGACCAAAAACCGGTAGCAACCATCAAGGTACTCTGGGAACACTGGCTGAAAAACCGCAAACAGGATGAGTTCCGCCGTATTGATAACATCAAAGGTCAGAACGGCAAGGGCAAGCGTTATTTCACCAACCCGGTTGAACGGAGAGAGGCGATCATCGCCGCGCTCCGGGAGTGTCCGGTGAATACGTGGGTATCGTTTGATCAACTGTCCCGGCATATGTTTATTACCGGCTCCCAACTGCTGGTAACCACCGAACCGGAGTATCTCTATCTTTATGATGCAAACTACGGCATGCTGCACAGCTCCTGGTTTCTGCTTGAGTCTCGCTATCTCCGGTGTTTTCTGTTGGAGTATGCCGCCACACTGGGCTTGATCGATGTCGTGATAGCACCGCCAGAAATGGTTGGTATGGATGAAGACCGTACCTGGGGCACAGACGATATGGACTGCCTGAGCCGTTATGATGGATTGCAGTACATCCGCCTGACGCCTCTGGGCGCTTATATTCTTGGTCTGGCTGACGACTACCAACCCAGTGAGAAGGTCAGCACAGAAACCCCTCTCAACATTCACCGCCAGGGCCGGATTGTTTTTGAGGCACCGCCCACACCCTGGGAGCAGCAGTTTCTTTCCCTCTATGCTGAGCAGGATAAAGGGCATGTCTGGATGCTGTCCAGCCGGAAGATTATGGAGACGTTGCAGTTAGGTGGCAATGTGGCCGAACTGCAGCAGTTTCTTCTGGCTCGAGAGTCTCAACCCTTTCTGCCTGAAGATTGCGAAAGTTTTCTGACTAATTCGGTAAAAAATGCCGATGGCGTTAAGTTCCTGACGGAAGCCCTGGTTTATTCGTGTAAATCAGTGGAAATGGCTGACCTGATTATCAATGACAAGGCGCTTGCGAAGTTCTGTCAGCGTTTGGGCAAGTTGCAGATTGTGCTTCCAAAAAGCAAAGAGAAATCGTTTCGAGAGGGGCTGAATACATTAGGCATCGGATGTGTATGAGCTGTTAATTTGAGTTTAACCTCTGAGGCTTTAACTCCCCGCAGCTTGCTGCGCACTACTCAGAGCTCACTTGATACCCCGGAGCTTGCTCCAGGGTAATCCACTGGACACTGCGAGGATAATTTAAAAAAACATGCACGGCCACCAAATAACAGAAGAGTTCACGCCGGATCAGCAAGATACAGCTGTATCAAGTTTGATTTGATCACTATCACTGATCGCTGTAACGTAGTTTTTCACGCCGTGAAAACCTTGAGGATTGATTGGCCATGCTGAAGAAAAAAACGATCAAAAAAACAGCGGAAACCGAAGTGACGTTTGAGTTTGCTCAACCGGGCATCAAGTCCGTGTCGCTGGTTGCGGAATTTAACCAGTGGCAACCGGTCACCATGAAATACCACAAAAAAGAGAACGCCTTCCGGACCAAAGTAAAACTGCCCGGCAACAAAGCCTTCCATTTCCGTTATCTGCTGGATGAGACCACCTGGGAGAACGACCATAACGCGGATGACTATGTGCCCAACCCTTACGGCAGTGATAACAGTGTGGTCTATACAAAACTCAGAAAGTAATACCCATCTAATTTATGCATGGTGGACTGAGCTGGAGGACAATCCCCTAAAGGGCATAAAGATAAAGTGACGGATCATAGCACTAGCAATGGCGAGGAACTTTAACGAAGGGTTCGTTCAGCTCACCAGCGCAATAAGGTATTGCGAATATTTTCTCTACCCGCATTTAAGAGTGGTGCAGTGCAAAACACCCACACAGCCAGCTCCCACCATTGTTGAGGAAAAAAAGATGAATAATTATTACCTCTCTTTAGGTGCTCGACTTTAGAGTCTGTATAAAACGATAATTCGGTCAGCTTTTTATAGTGAAGCAAGCCGAAATCAGTGAACTGTTTTTCCAAGTTCGTTATTACTTCCGTTTTTTGCCTAAAAGCCTTTAGTTATGCTGCTTCTGAATTATCCGGTATTAACTGGTCGATCAGATCGCGAAAATTGAACTCATATTTTTGCTTATATCTGTTCCAGCCCTTGCGAATAGAGAACCTCGGAATAATTCCTGAAAGAGCAATTTTCATCATGCCTGCAGTGGTTGTATCCGGGCTTCTCCAGGGTATCCGAGAAATATTCAGACATGCCTGATTTTTACAAACGGTTAAGGCTCTTGTAGGATTTCAGACTGCTACTGGGTTGAACATTGCTGAAGCCCTTTATCTACAAAGGTTGTCAGCATATTGTCCGGTAATGTTGCTCAATCCTTGTTTTTCGTGACCTACAGTCAGTTTTCACTGTAGAGCAGTTCGTAATCAAAATAGAGCCACGGTTAATAACTGCAATAATGCATAGCCTGCCATTTTCAAATGCATCCATCGAAGCAGTGTTCGCAATTTCTGCTGCCATAAATGGCAACAGCCAAAAGCATGTTTGAGTTGGTGAAACATTGGCTCTACCGGCCATCTCCGGGAATAGGCACGAAGCACCTCCAGTCCCTCAAGTTCCGGATTGGTCGAGATGAATATTCTGCTTTCGGTCAGACCTTTGTCATTTTCAAAGCGACTCCAGACGACGCGTACTTCACGACCTTTAAGGAATCTGGCGCGACAGATCAGGGTACGATAACGTATTTTGCGAAATTTGCCGTACATCCATACTGTTGCTTTTTCTTCCGGCAGTTTCTTAACCTGTTCTGTCGTCATCTTGATGCCGTACTTTTTTGGGCGCCCTCGCTTCTTTACGGTGGGTGCTGGCGGCAAAGCATAGAGGGCCCGATTTGAAGGTATCTGACCAACAACTTCTATGTTCATTTCCAGAGCTGGCTTTATCAGTGTCCAGTTCATATACCAGCAATCGGTTAGCAGGCGTAGCACTCGATCCTTCACTTCATTGCGTACCACCCTGAGCATGGCCACGGCAATTTTCAGTTTGCTGGTGTTACCTGAAGCTGGTGTCGGAAATGAGATCACCGGTATGGCGGTAAATACTTCATCTGCAGCCCGCTCAAATATGATGGCCAGGGAAACCCAACACTGCCCCCAGATGTACGTCGGCCGATTGCGTTTCTTGCTGTGTTGATGATGTGTACGACAAGCAGGGGCTTTGTCGGAAAACCGTTCGATTACCCAGTCATCAAGCCCCAGGACCACAGGTTGATTCTCAGGAGCTTTGGAGCAGACCAGACGGATCAAGTGGCGTGCCAAGTTCTTCCATTGCCACTTGCCCTGAGATAGCCAGTGGTGGTAGCTGCTCCACACACAATGAAAATCAATTGTTAACAACGCCTGTGTAACAAAGCCGTCGGCTGAAAGCATGCAACCGAACAGCAGTTCGCAGAACGTTGGTACTGCAGTTGATGATAGCGCTCCAGCAAGAAAGGTTGTATATGAAGCGAGCTCCCTGAGGATTACTTGATGATCTGAAGTGAGCATGGCAACCATCTCGAATTTCGTCATTGGGGATGGTTGCTTTTAGCAGATTATGCGCCGGAACTATTGTGCTCTTAAAACTCTAAAGTCGAGTTTAGGTGCAGACCACCCCAATTACCCGGGCTATGTGCGGATTACGGCGCCCAGCCGCGATGATGCCCGCCAGTTAATGGAAGCCCATCATGGCCACGACTGGACCGGCTGTTTTGAAACCTTTGATGAGCTGGATAGCCACCAACGGGTTCAACGGGACTACCTGATCTTTGATAATCTGACCGGCGAGGCGCTTGCCTGGACTTGCCATATCTGCAAGGAGAAACGGCCCGACAGTAAAATAGAGGTCACTCAACGCACGTTACTGGAGGCAGATAATGCACCGGTCTACAACGTCCGATACTGCATTGATAATGATGAATGCCAGCACTGTATTGATGCCTTTATTGAACAGCAGCGTGGAGTATTGAATTAAACAGCGTTGCATGACCATGCAGTAAAGAGCAGCCAGACGCATTGACGAGACTGCTCTGGCGCTTGGTCGCAGGCTGGTCACATCAGGAGTGCGCCCTTAGATTCTGGTTATCCTCCGCCCACGCCAAGGCTTTCTGAAAAGCCGCATCGCCATATTGTGCTGAGCTGAAGCGACGAGTCAGGGCACAGGATTTACGATTCCGCTTTTTCTGGGAGATATGCGCAAGCCAACCGGTTTGACCGTCTTTCTGGGTGTATTTTTCGATGCTCATCATAACCGGCGATCTCCCTTTTGTGGCAATCATTGTGCCTCAGCGTGTTGCTTTCTGACGGTGCGCAATTATTCACCAGACGTGATCCAAAAACCTTGATACGTATCAATACTTATTATCGACAGGTCAGGGTTCGAGTATCTACTGAATTTACACCCACCGATTAAGGTGAGGACAAAAATGGTTTGCCAGGAGATACTCCTTAACGGTCAGAGAATGATCAAAATGTGTTCTCTTGAACTCTGAATTTTACGATTAAACACTCATTAACAATCACTGAGAAACAGAGAAATACACAACCAACCAGCAAGAAACAGCCGTATCATGTTTCATTTGATCACCATCAATGATCGCTGTAACGTAGACTTTCAAGCCATGAGAACCTTGAGGATTGATTGTCTATGCTGAAGAAAAAAACGATCAAAAAAACAGCGGAAACCGAAATAACGTTTGAGTTCGCTCAACCGGGCATCAAGTCCGTGTCGCTGGTTGCGGAATTTAACCAGTGGCAACCGGTCACCATGAAATACCACAAAAAAGAGAACGCCTTCCGGACCAAAGTAAAGCTGCCCGGCGACAAAGCCTTTCATTTCCGTTATCTGCTGGATGAGACCACCTGGGAGAACGACCATAACGCAGACGACTACGTGCCCAATCCTTACGGCAGTGATAACAGTGTGGTCTACACAAAGATCAAGAAGTAATTAAAAAGAAAACCCCGTCACCATAGGGGAATGACGGGGTTTTCTCTACCAGCATAAGGATTGATGTGGTATCGGTAAGCTACCAGAACACTTCTCGCTGGTCAAAAAACAACCTGATTACCACCGACCCTACGTCGTGAGCCAGCTGCTATAATAAACGTCGATAGTCATGTGTTTTGGAGGTAAAACTGATGTGTAAAAACACCATTCAGTTCCAAAAAGGCCTTGGCATTATGCAATTTCTGGCTAATTACGGCAGTGAAGAGCAGTGTGAGAACGCGCTGTCCTCTTGGCGCTGGCCAGATGGCTTCCAATGCCCGAAGTGTGGCTCCCGCAGTTTCTGCAAGCTTCACCGGAAAGCTGAATTCCAGTGCAATTGCTGCCGTTGCCAAACCTCGCTTACCAGTAACACTATCTTTGACTCAACAAAGCTGCCTCTAGCTACCTGGTTTCTGGGTATCTATCTCGTCACCACCCAGAATAAAGCGGGGATTTCTTGCCTGGACGCTTTCATCGACAACTTGGCATTTCCTACAATGCCGCATTGCGCATGAAACACAAACTCATGCAGGTCATGATGGAAAGAGATAACAGCTGGCAGTTGAGTGGTTTTGTTCAGATTGATGACGCCTATTGGGGCGGAGAGCGCCACGGAGGCCGCCGGGGCAGAGGCTCAGAGAACAAAGCCCCTTCGTGGCCGCAGTTCAGACAGATGCTGATAACCACCCTATCTACATGAAGTTCAATGCCGTTGATAACTTCCGGCGAAAAACCATTCAGGAGTGGGCAGAACATGCCCTGAAAAAAGGGTGTCCGGGCCGTCAGCGATGGCTTGTCCTGTTTCCGGGGTATTGAAGATGCCGGATGCCAGCACACAGCCATCATTACCGGTGGTGGGCATGCATCCATGGAGAATGAGTTGTTCACCTGGGTAAATACCATGCTGGAAACGTGAAAACAGCGATTACCGGTACTTACCATAAGCTCGACCCCAAGCATCTGGGCCGTTATCTATCAGAGTTCAACTATCGGTTTAACCGGCGTTTTGATATGCCTTCAATGATCTCAAGGCTAGGTCGGGCTGCAGTCAATACAGCACCGATGCCGGATCGACTTCTCAAACTGCCAGACGTCCAGTGGAAACCGGGTTAGCCATCAACCGATAATTGAAAGTCAGTTGACGTATTAATATCATTATTTCGAATGATGATGTGGGTCTTGCTTGTTCGGAGCGGTTATGAAACCGAATTTAGTTGATAATCTGGAGAACAAGCCGTCATGATGCCTGCTCCACCGGTAATACTGGAGAGGTTCTATTATTTCGTAACTGTTCAGCACCCCCACATAAATCTGGAATTTTCTGATTTTTATACATCCTCTTAAGCACCATTTTTCCACAATATTCGCCAGCATGATTCCAGAACTACCCGCAACTATGTCGGCTGAGATTCTCTTGAAAGAGAATGCAGAGCTGCGGATGAGAGTTGCCTGTCTGGAAGAGCGATGTCGAGAATTGGAAGAAAAGGTTGGCAAGAACAGTCAAAACAGCAGCAAGCCGCCATCGTCTGATGGTTATCAAAAACCTTGTAAAAACAGTAATTCTCCAGATCATTCTGACGACCTTTCCGCAGATAAAGGTACCGATCCATCGGATGAAAAACCCAATCCTAAAAGTCTGAGACAGTCTTCTGGTAATAAAGCCGGTGGAAAGAAAGGGCATCAGGGCACTTGTCTTAAACAGGTCGATATCCCTGACTATATTGAGTACCTTCCGGTTAAAGAATGCAATAAATGTCAGGCGTCTCTTCTTGATAGTGAGCCGGTCAAATATATTGAACGACAGGTGTTTGAACCAGGGAGACCGGGTGAATTTGAAGTAACGGCCCATAGAGCTGAAGTAAAAATCTGCACTTGTGGTTGTCGGAATCAGGCTGAATTCCCGGAAGGTGTTACCGCTGCCGCACAATATGGCTCAGCCACACAGGCTATGGCCGTCTATCTTAACCAATACCATTTCCTGCCTTTTAAGCGCGTGTCAGAGTATTTTAATACTCTCTATAAAATGAGTGTAAGTGCAGGCACTGTCGCCAATTTTGTGGCCAGAACCTATGAAAATCTGGCTTCTACTGAAGAGGTTATTCGTGACGCCTTGCGGGAATCGTCTGTTGCCGGAGCCGATGAAACGGGTATGCGGGCCGAGGGCTCTTTGCACTGGCTACACGTTATGCGGGATGAACAATGGACGCTCTACTACTTGTCTGAAAAGCGAGGTCGTGAGGCCATGGACACGATGGGCATACTGCTAACATTTGCAGGCGTTCTGGTTCATGATCATTGGAAATCCTATTTTGCATATGCGGCAACTCACGTACTTTGCAATGCCCATCACCTGAGGGAGCTTTTGGGTGTTGTTGATAGGGACAGCAATCAACTGGCGTTGCGATTGATGAAGCTACTGAGGCTTTCCTGGCATTACTGCAAGGGCTTTAAGACCATAGGTATGCTACAGATGCCAAGTGTTGTCTGTGAACGAATCGAGAAGATTTATGACCGGTTGCTTCAGCGGGCTCTAATGAAAGAAGTCGTCTATATGGAGAAGCAACGAGAGGAGCTTAAGCGCAAGAAAGTCAAGAATACTAAAGCTTACAATCTCTTCAAACGACTCACTGAGTTCAAGGCTGAGACACTGCGCTTCATGTCAGATTTTACCATTCCCTTCGATAACAATGGCAGTGAGCGGGATGTTCGAATGGCCAAGTTAAAGCAGAAAATCTCAGGCTGCTTCAGGAGTGCAGACGGTGGTTCTATGTTTGCACGGATTCGCAGCTATTTGTCGTCTGCCAGAAAACAGGGAATGGACATATATCAATCACTTCATAGAGCTGTTCGGAATTACTGTAATATGCCTTTGCTCAGTGCTGAATAGTTACATTATTTCTTTACCGGGTTATAGACATAAAGAATGAAAAGCTGCACGTATATTCTTAAATTATCTTTCCCTGTGTCATGACGTACGATCAGTGGTAATCAGGAAAAACAATCGCTCCAGCCTGCTTAACTGAGGCATTCAAACCGCCTGATGGCATGATCACCTAGTAACGACCGAACCTTCTCCTTGCACTTATCCACGCACTCTGCCTCGGTCATCTCATCTACCCTTGCGGCGCATTTTGGTCCGAAAATGTCCAGCATCAGTTGTTTGCACTGCTGTTTTTTGGAGGGAGTTTCAATATCAAGATCAATCATGATACACCTGTATTACCTTATGAAAGCCAGTTCCTGATCATCGAATTTAATTAGAACGTACAGCTATCTCATCTAATACAGCAAATCGATCCCTACTCATCATTGTAATCAACGTTTTCAGGGACAGGAGGTCTTACTGACCAACTCGCATTCTGTCCGGTCAATCCTCCACTGGTCCGCCTGCCTGTCAATTATTCGAGGCTCTATTTGATTTCCGAACTGCTCTGCAGTGAAAATTGGATGTGGACCACGCAATGTAAGGCTTGAGGGCAAATTGCCGAGCAAAGCTCTGAGAGCCTTTAATGATAAGTGCTTCAGCCAGGTTCAATCTGGGAACAGTCTGTAATCCAATAAGAGCCTTATTCGAAATCCATCCTGATCATCACACCATGGAACCGATCAACAATTGACAGCATGCTATCCAGTCAGGCTCAGGTAAGACGCCGTTTTTTGTGTTGGTAGTAGTTCAGACAGGTCTGTGCAGGATCCCTCCGTTCCGACATATGACGATTCCACTGATGAACACCACTCCGGATTCGTGCCTGTCGGGTCGAGTACGACAAATCCGGGTCATCCAGAATCGACAAATACCCGAAAAGGTTACTGTCCATCGGTTCATAATGATCCCTGTCCGCTTCCAGTGTGGTGGTTTTAGTTTTCTTCATTGGCTATTCCCCCCTTTATCCGGGCAATTGAATACATCTGATGCGTCATCTCTGCCCACGTCTTCAGATAGGCCTGCCACACGCTGAACGGGCACCCCTCGTGTCATCAATCCGGTTCCACTGCTCGATCGCCTGAAGTAACTGCACTTCCCGACTGGTTGCAGGAGCATGCTCATCATCCAGGCAGTAAAGAAAGCCAAACAGTTCGGCTCCCACCCGATCACGCTGCTCAAGCGTTGCTTCCCACTTGAGAATGGCCATCACTTCGAGCGGCCAGTATGCATACAGGTCATACCGATCCTGCGCTGATGCCTCAAAAATACAGGTAAACAGGTCATTCTATGTGCCGAACCGGTTTGCCAGCCAGGTCGGTAGCTCGACCTGCTCAACCAACGCTTGAAAAAATGCCGCCGAATCATCCATGACACTGGGCCTCCAGCGATTTGAACAGTGACTTTGGGTAGTCAATGCCTTTCGCATCAAACACACTTTTCACCGCACGGTCGTAAGCTTCAGACGGTGTATAGCGGGCAAATGAGAAACAACAGTACAGCCGCTTGACGCCGGTAGAAACATCGCCCTTGTAGCCAAGCATCGGATAGCAATAAACACCCGGCACCTCGGGCTCGGAGCGTTTTCTCATACAGAACAGCTCATCCGGCAGGGTTTGTCGGTGAGCCATCGCCCGTGCATAGGCCTGATCCTCTGTTTGCCAGGCGCTGCAGACAAACTGATCCTGAATATTGATGTTCAGCGGTTTGCAGGTCACACAGAGTCGGATAAATCGTTGTCCGTCTTTCGTGGTAACGGGATAAAGATGGTGATGAGGATCAGCACGATCCAACCAGCGGCGGTAAATAACCAGATACCTTGCCCGCTTGCCAATGGCCTGGGGAATTTTGAATCGGAGATACCAGTCAGGTACGCTCTTCATTGGGCTGATAACACTATCAGACTTTTTCATACGACAACGCTCTCATCATGAGACTGCTGCTCAGGCAGCTTTTTCGTCCAAAACTCCGCAAAAAAATGAGTATTAAATATTGCGTACAGTCAATACAATTAACCCATGAGCATGAGGAAGATCAACTAACCCAATAGGTATTTGCCACCCTATTGACAAAAATCAATATTCTCAGTGCTCAGGCCAGAAAAGGCTTGCTTACACTCTGCGGAAAAATAGAATTCTGAACGTTAGTGTATGACCATCTAGGGGTTTTGAATGCTCCGTTGCTAGCGTATTCGCTGAAAAAAGACAGTGCATAACAACAAAAAAACAGACAGAGGGGTCTTTATGGTTCCGGCGATTACTGCGACTTCCGCAATTGAGCAGCTACAGACTCAGTCCTTACAGCTGAAATCGTGGTTTGAGCACCGGCCCGATACCATCCACGGACTGTGCGTTCGAAAATATCCTGCCTGGCTCGAGCCACAATGTTTCTTCAAAGCCAATGATCACATCCCCTTCGATACCGCCCGCTTTAACCTCATGATGAATAACAGTCAGCACCTATGGCAAGTTACCCTCGACATGGTCTTTTACATGAAGCGAAGAGTGACCGACGAAGGCCGGGTGGCCGATGCCAGCATTCTGTTTACCGTGCTCGATGACAAAGACCAGCCCAGAGTGGTGGACTACTTGCCGGTATGGGAAGGAAGTATTACTGACAATGAATCACCAGAGCAGTGGGTCGACTTCTGGTTTAAACGACTCACCAAAAGCCCACGTCTGAGACGGATATTTGCCTATAAAAAATATGTGGAAGAGCTTGAATCATGATCAAGAAGCAATTCCAGACAACCTGATTAATTTCCGAGTAAGTAAAACCGTTTAAGGATAAGCGACTATGTACAAAAAAATAAATACTTTGTTAGCGCTTGCTTTTTTTGTTGGTATTACCACTTCCGCTGCGTCTGATGCATTGGCCGTCACTAAACAGGGAGCACTTGGTTCAACCTCCAGCGGTTCTTTTTCAATCACTCTCAAAGTGGAACCCTGCGTCAGGGAAATCCCGCAAATTGATGAAGCCGACTCTGATCCTGATGCGCGTTGCTTTAATGCTCCAGGCATTGACTTTATCGCCATCAGTTGTGAGGGGGATTCATCACCACTCTTCACTGTTTTCCCCAGAAAAAATCAGTTCTGTCTTGGGAGTAAGATGAATGAGTCACTTTTAAATCACATTAACCAGCAGGAATTCCCTGGAAATGAGCCGGTTATTATTGCACCGAACTGAATTCTAAAAAGAACTGGATCTGCATGACGTCTTCGTTAAATACGGATTAAGCCTCAGACACCACATCCTGATAATTCAGTCAGTCTCAAAATTTTTGCTGATTCCTGTCCCCCAGATAGTTGTCTGTTTTTTTTCTTTCCCAGAACAAAAACTCTCTGCGGATTTATGTAGAGAATTTTGTCTTGCCTGAAATCGGTACATTGGTACTGATATGTAAAAACGTGCGCCGTAGACCTTATATTTGGATGGTCTCCATCGAAACGGATGCTGCTTTTTATTTCTGATAGCGCTTCACTGCATTAGTGGCGACCTGGTTGATCTTCTGGTTCAGCCGGTCGAGCCGTTCCCGCTTGGTGTCTCGATCCATGTTTCGGTCTTCCATCACTTTGCGGACTTCCCTGCGCAGCTTGCTGATCTCCCGGCTGGCCTTATTGAGCCCGGCCTTGTTTTTCAGTTTGACACTGGCCGACTGTTCCATCTCCTTCGCCCTCTGGGCTTCCCCGGTTTCCTGATAGTGCTTGATGGACGATGCAATGGCATTCACCTCCTTGTTCATCTCATACAGCTCGTTGGTGTAACGGGTGCTGCCTTTGATGCGATCACCAAAGAAGGAACCGACCACTGGGTAGTCCTGTTTGTTCCATGCGGGCTTTTCCCCGTCTCCGGTCAGGTGTCGGGTAACCTCATCGGTCACCGCCAGCGTTCCTGTGGCAAAGGCATTGAAATAGCCTTTCAGCAGGTGCTTCAGTTTTTTCGGGGAGCGCATCCACTCCGGTGCGCCTTCGGGAAGGTACTGCACCAGTTCCTTTAGCGTCTCACTGGTGTACGGATCGTACTGGGCTTCCGGCTTCAGGTGCTGCAAGCTCATGGGCACAATATCCCGGTTACGGAAACGGTCGCGGTTCTCACCCACTTCCCAGATCGGTTTGATGAACTGCGGTATAGGTGTGGATTCCAGATTGAACATCGCCATTCCCAGAGTCAGCATGGCATCCTTTGTCCACTTGGCATCCTCATGGCCCATCATGCCCTGCCACAGGAACTCCGGGATGGTGGCAAAGATATGCCCTACCTCGAACGGTTTGGGGATTCGGAAGTGGCCGTCTTCTCCGTCACCGATCCAGAAGTGGTGGTAGGCCACCTTTTCGTCGGTGCTGAGTTCCTTGTAGCGATCATCGTCTTCAAACAGTCGCACCAGCAGCCAGGAGGCAAAGCCGTACATCAGCCCCCGCGTCAGCACCTCACCAGAAAAGGCGCTCCAGTGCAGTTCATCACCGGGCTTCACGCCCCGCCACATCCGGTTAACCCCCTGAAGCAAACTGTTGGTGAACTGGATGGATTGGGTCAGAAAACGAACAATGCCCCACTGCCCCTTTCGGGTAAAGTTCATGACATCCAGGGATTGATAGGCGGCTTCCGCCGTAGACCCGCCTTCCTCCTTTACTCGTTCAAAAACGTGGAGCCGGTTGGAGTCCTCGAACCGGGCGCCAATGCTGTCCCAGAAGTCGATCAGTTTGCCGGGCGTGCTCAGAATGCGCTTCTGTGCCGTTGGGGAGAGCTTCTTACGGATGTTGTTGTAGTTGCTCCGGTAGTGACCACTGCTACTGCTGCCTCCGGCCATTTTCATCGCCCACAGGGAGTCATCCTCATCCAGGGATTTTCTGAAACCACGGATGGCACCGGCCAGCGGGTTCATGCCTACGACCTTGCCGTTGACCTCCGGGGCAATATGCACTGCCGTCGAGAGCGTATCCCGGATCAGGTTGCGGAACCAGTAAGCAGGCATCGCCGTGACACCGCGCCGGACTATTTGGCTGGGAATGCCCACCAGTTTCATAAAGCCGCTGTGCAGCTCCGGCCCGATGTCATGAATGGAGGCCAGCAGCAATGGATCATCCACCGCGTAGGTTTCCAGCTTGCCACCCCGTGAGACACTGGTGGTGCCTTTCAGGGTTTCGTACTTCGCCATCAGCGACTTCCAGCCTCTTAATTGCGCTGGTGTGAGGTCGGTACTGACGTCGATCCCCTGAAGAGCTGCCTTTACATCGTCGTCGGTAAAGGTAATTGCACTCTCAATTTTCTCCACGGCTCCCAGTTGCAGGGCGTTATCGATGACCCGTTGCTGGGCGATATTCTTCAGGGCCGCATCGAGCATGGAACGGGTATTGCGCACCATCGCTTCCAGTGGCGCGATCTTTTCCACCCCACCTTTTAACCGTTGAATACCGGAGGTTTGTCCGCCGAGTCCTTTTTTCGGCCGTAGGAATCGCTGGTTTTCTTCCTGGTATTCCAGGTCGTGTATCCGGTTGAACGGGATGTAGTCGCCGGTATCAAACAGCTTGCGCTGCTCCCGGTCGAGGGTGCCGGCGTCTTCCATAAAGTCCAGCAGGTCACGGTTGTGCTGCTGGTAATCGTCCATCACCTGCTTGAACCGCTTGGCCAGTTCCGGCTGGGTATGCACCCAGTTCTGAATGGTGTCGATCCGTTGCTGATCGTACAGGTTCTCCCTATTCTGCTGACTCAGTGCCTTGCCCAGCTTCAGGTCTTTTTCCATCTGCCTGCGGTCACGATTCCAAGCCGAGCGACCGCCCTGATACTCATCCGGCGCCGTGGCATCCAGCATATCTTTCATGGCCTGCCCCTGAGCCAGCAACTGATTGCCTTTGACCCTGGCCGCCTTGTCTTCCTCCATAATTCGCTGCGCACGGTGGCTGCCTTCGTAAACCTCCCAGATGGCCAGCTCATCACGCTCGGTGACTGGCTTCAGCAGTTCAAACAATCCTTTGCTGCCCGGCTTGATGACAATGCTGCCCTCTTTCAGCATCGGGGTGCCTTTATGAAAGGTGGCATCGGTCACGTTGTCCAGATTGCGGGCCAGGTAAACCGCTTTGCTGGCAGACACCGTTGCATCCATCAGCTTGCCATCGTTCAGCAGCTTCTCCTGCTGTTCGATAATGGCGGCATCGGTGAATACGCCCTGATTGATATGAAGCAATCCCCGCTTGATATGCTCTTTCAGCGGTTTGCCCTCCCACCACTCCCGCAACCGGTCGTGCCATAGCTTTGGGGTAATGCCGCCGTGGATGTCGTTGATCACGGACTGCACATCGTCGGGGAGGTCTTTCAGAGCGTAGCGGGGAGCATCATCTGGCTTGAGTTTCTTATCCTGAGACTTACCCTGTTTTTTGTTCTTCAAGGCATCCTTTTTCAGTGCAAAGAGGGGCTGGCCATCCTTCAGAACAGACTCTTTCATCTTGTCGGTAACGGTCACCGACCACACCGTATCGGGTTTGGTGTCGTAAGGGTATTGAGAGCCATTGAAGTTAATCTCAACGGGCTCCAGTTTGGCTCCCCACTTTTTGGTGTACTTCTTCATGTAGTTGGCCAGGCGCTTGTCGTAGAACTCTTTCATGCCCCTGGCGCCGCTATCACCGATGACCTCATCCAAGTTCTCCAGAGTAAAGTCGGAGCTGTGCTCGGCGAAGACCATCCGGTCAAGATCCTGATCAGCCTTATCCCGTGAGTCGTAATAGAGCAGAGAGCCATCCGATGAATGCAATGCCTCACCGTTAGTATCGCGGATAAACCAGCGGTTCTGTTGATCGTCGTTATCCTGCTCAGTGGACCATTGGCTGCGCTCCTCTTTCAGGGATTCATAAACGGAGTGGCTGTCCTCCCGTATTTTTGCCCCTAGACGCTGACCCACGTAAGCGTCCAGCCGCTCCTCCGCAATGTGCTCTCTGCGGTTGCTGCCGTTCCGGTTTTTGATCGTTAAGGAGACATGAGTCAGTCTGCCTTCGTGGGTAAACTGGGGGGATACCTTCATCTGCTCTACCACCTGCCCGAGACTCGGATACCGTTCCACCTGCTGTGCCGCACTGCTCCAGGCGATCCGGTCAAAGCCGTTTTCGGCCGCGTGGCGAATCATCCGTTTCATCACCAGGTTGGGCCAGCTCTCTTTCAGGGGCGCATTAGGTACCTGACGGTAGAACCGGTGCTTGTCAGTATCAAACAGTGATTGTCGTTCATCTCGCAGTGTTTTCAGCTGGGCTTCGGCATCCACCCACTGCTGGAAATGGTTCTCTACATCCTCTGCAACCGTGGTCAATTCGTTATTCAGCTGATCAACCTGCGTTTGATCCTGGTTTTCCTCTGCCTGTTTGAGTTGACGGGTAAGGTCATCACGCCGGGCACCGGTTTCAGCATGCTGCTTGGCGAACTCATCCCGCTGTTTTACGACAGCCCGAATCCTGTCATCGACTGCGTTTATCCGGTCATTGCGCTGCTCTTGCGTGCGTACCGATTCCGGTGTGCGGTAACCACTTTCCCGGCCAGCCTGATGCCAGTCACTCTGTACCTCATCAATAAACAGAATCCGTTCATTACGACCATGGACGTTTTCATCAAAGGTTTGGAAACGAACATGAGCCAGTACGTTTTCCGTAGTGCCCTAGTGGCTTTCGTCATAGTCATCCTGTCGCCATCGGGCAAAGGATTGATGCTCGCTGACGGCAGCGGCGATGGCGGAGGCTTCGGTGGCATGGCCGGTGGTGATCATGGTCTTGTCATCACCATTGTGACGGTAGAGGGTGTAATCCCGGAACGCCTGACTCCAGCCCACATCGTCCACCTTCATACCGGCGGGCATCATGCCCTGCGCCAGTGCCTTGGCTTCTTCTTCGGTAATGGGGCTCAGGTTCTTGTGATTCGGATCTGCGGGGAATACGTGGCTGTTGCCAGCACCAATATCAGCTCAGAATACTCCTCTCCGCCCTGCATGGCATAATTGCGGTACTGAACGTCGGACTCATCCCGCAGCTCCGCTTCCAGGTCACTTCGCACATCCGACTCGTAGTCATTCTCCCAGGCCTCCTGCGCGGCATCTTCCTTATCGGAATAACTGATGTGATCCCGTACCAGCGCCTTGTCGTCCATAGTGTCGACGCTGTTATTGGCTTGCCATTGCGCTTCTTCGTGCAGGGCAGATTCATCCAGATTGCCATCGTCATCCACCAGGGCGTCCACTTCATGGTCATCCAGCTCGCCCTGTTCAAACCGCTGTTTCAGTTCCTGATAGTGGAAGTCGTACTCATCCTCCCGAAGTACCTCCCGCGCATCATCCAGCAGGTGGGACAGCTCATCCAGCGAATAGCCGTGCTCGTAATCGCCAATTCGTTCGCTGATAAAGTGCTGCTGCTTTTCATAGACCCGCTCTTCCAGCTCCTGTTCATCGAACGCATCAACACTGAGGTCTTCGTCGATCCGCACTTCATTCTGGCGGATAAACTCCAGCACCTCGGCCCTGCTCAGCTTCTCGCCCTTTTTGTCAGCGAGCCACAGGTCAAGACCGAGCCACTGGATTTCCTCATCCTGCACAAAGTTGCCTTTCTTGATGGCATTGAGCCAGCTCTGGGCAGGCAGCTTGTCCGACTTCACGGCAGCGGCACTGCGCTCCACAGCAGAGTAGAAGGTCGGGGCTATGCCTGAATCGCTGTAGCGGTTGCCCCAGTCGCGCTCCCGGCGCTTGATGGGACTTCCCCCATCCATGGGGGTCGCCCTCTGTCCATCACGTTTCAGCCTGCCACGGGCAGCACTCAGCAATTCCACCGTATCGGCATCCGTCCATTTGATGTTGGGGAACAACCGGCGCAAAGCATTGCGGATCATGCTGACCACTTTGGTCAGCAGGCCGTTCTTCGGGTCTTTCTCCGCCAGGTGCGCCAGGTATTCCTCAGCAATGATCCGATTGGCTTCCGCCTCGCTCTTGCCTTCGGTCTGCCGGGCGTACCGCTTGCCCAGTGCCTGCTTCAGCCGGTCGTTCATATCCCGATGGATTTCATCCAGCACGGTATCGAGCCGCTTGCCCAGCAGGCCACGGACGCCTTTATGGCCCACCAGTTCATGGAGGACAGTGCGCACCGCTTCCCCAGTGGTATCCAGATTGGCAGCGATCAGGTACGTCTCGCCGGTCTCCGGGTCGAACATACCCCGCACCCGTCCCTGAGCCTTGTCGCTGATCACCTTCTGGTAGAGGCTGGAGGGCAGTTCGGTTTCCGATTGCAGGACGTGGATGGACTGCCCCAGTTTCTGCTCCAGCGGCTTCAGCTTCAGACGCAGCGGACCGGACTGGATACCACGGGCGTTACTGTCTTTTCGCAGGGCGTAGAAGGAACCCCGTTCGTTCAGGTCGGGGGTTCCTCTTTCGGCGGCAGACTGGTAGCTGCTGTCCCTGCCGGTAAAGTGATCCAGCACCTGAATACGGTCGGCCCGATTGAAAAAGTTGATCAGGTTCCGGGTGCCTTTCATGGCCAGTGGTGAGCCATTGCTTTTCAGGATGACCGACGAACTATTGGTGCTGTCCAGTGCCGTCATAACCCTGGCAGCTGCGGGATTTTTCGTGGGGTGCCGAAGGGTTTTCAGATCGCTGTCCGACAACGGCAGGACGCCAGTAACATTGTATTTGCTATCCAGCAGCACCACGGCATTAGGGCTGATGGTGTCCAGAAAAGGGCGAACCGCTTCTGGTGAGCTGAAATTGATGTGCGGCCGGTTATAGCGCAGCCGCCGTTCGGTAATGGGAAAGGCCTTATCACGAGCCATGCGTTTGGGAGCCACGGTTCCCATCAGCACTGTGCCTTCTGCATCCATGATTTTCGCATGGCCAGTGGTCCCCACCACGGCATGCCCCATATTCACCACGCCACTGCCGTCCAGCACTTCATTCAGGCTGTGGGTAATATGCACATCCGACATACTGGGCTCAGGATCACCAGAGGGATGGTTATGGGCAAACCAGACGCTTTTGGCATCGGGCGTAGCAACCACAGCACCGGCCAGTGTCCATGGGGATACGGAAGCAGAGGCTTTCTGCCCCTTGCTGTGTTTGATGATATTGACCACCTTATCATTGCCATCAAGCACAATGGCGATCATTTCCTCCTGTGCCAGCTTGCGGATCGGGGCAATAAAGTGGGCAAGGTCGTCGTAGGTGTGAATGATGTCGGTGCCGGCTCTGATGGTTCCCGTTTCAACGTGCTTAACCAGAACATGCTGGTTCTCGATGATCTGCTGTTTCCGTTCGTCAACGGAGAGGTCTGGGGAGGCGAACAGGTCTTTCTGACCGGAATCTTTCAGGTCGGTCTTGTTGGGCCGACGTTTTCGCTCGCCTATTTCTCCTTCTTCGCCTACTCCGACTCGGTAGCGTCCGGTTCCCTCATCAATTTGTCGAACGCCGATTGTGCCTTCAGCTTCCTGTCCCTGGCCGCCTGCATCTGTTGCTTCTGTTCGGGTGTCAGCAGATGCCCGTAGCGCAGATCGGATTTTGCCCAGGTTTCCAAGCAGCTCTGCCGCGCTCGCTTTGCCACCGAATCGTTCAGGGTCATTCTCTATTTCCTCTTTCAGCCGTTGCAGATGTTTATCGTGGGGGGCTTCCGTGGCGGCTTTCATCACCTGGCGGGTGACATTGCCGTGGAAGCAACCCATACCGCCGTATTGGTCGCAGGAAGTGCAGTTAAAGTTCTTCTTCGGATCTGTGGGATGCTTGATCTTTTTCCAGCCACCATCGACAGGGCATACCCGCTTCATGGCATCCAGCCCGAGCATACGACGCAGGGTGGCTTTATCGCCCAGGACTCGCTGACCGTGTTTAATGGGCAGAATCACCAGTATCCGGTCAAGGTTGGCACGGACAAAGTCGATGCCGTTCTGCTGACCGTCAAACACCACTGCCAGAGGCAGCTCAGGATGCTGAGCAGCCAGT
The DNA here is from genome assembly GCF_023716865.1 of Endozoicomonas sp. SCSIO W0465. Taxonomy (NCBI): domain Bacteria; kingdom Pseudomonadati; phylum Pseudomonadota; class Gammaproteobacteria; order Oceanospirillales; family Endozoicomonadaceae; genus Endozoicomonas; species Endozoicomonas sp. SCSIO W0465. The sequence continues at coordinate 169,800 of NZ_CP092417.1, read as the reverse complement.
GCAAAGTTGCTGTTGTCCACCGACAGTGCCCGCCAGTTCATCTCTGGCACCTGCTTCAGGAACTCCGGATTCTTGCTGAAGATCTGGAGCCGGATACCCTCCTTGTTCATGGTTCGGATAAAGGGCAGCCATGCCATGGAGCCATCGCCCATATCAAACAGGCGAAGGGCTTTGTTCTGGTAAAACTCCGGAGTGCCTTTGTAATCGTTGGCCGCAATCCGGGCGGTTCTGACCGGGTCTTTCTCCACCGCCCAGTTCACAATTTCTGATTTAATGATGGGATTACTGAACCGGTAATTGCCTTTGGTCGCATAACAGAAGGAAGCACAGTCACGGCTGGGCATACAATCGACAAAGCTGCCATTGATGCTGTTCTCCGGTTTTCCGGCATGCCCCATGACATCCTCTGTGTGCAGGTAACGCCAGAGTCCGGGTTCGCCATGATCTTTCAGGGCTTTGAGGATCGAGGCGTTATCTTTCTGGGACAACAGCGACTGGTAATCCACCTCCCGCCCAGCCACCAGATCATCGATGGTCTGGCGGATCAGCATGGACTGGACGGTCTTCCTTGCCCAGGGTGTATCAGCCAGTTTCTTCAGTCTTGAGATAACTTCCGGTTTATCAGCTCTGTTATCAAGGTACCGTTTGATGGCTGCCCGTTCAGCACCGCCCAGACTCTTGATCCCAGGCACCGAGTAGTGCGGCGCATTTCGGCTGTTGTACCAGTCGCGCTTTCTATGCCCTTCGGGTGCCTGGCGCTTGGTGGCACTTCCCCCGTCCTGGGGGTCGTATTGAGTCTTGTCTTCCTCAATCCCGGCAAAGTCGTCGTCCGTCCACTCATCGCTATCGAGCGTGCCATCGTCCACCGCATCCAGCAGGTCGTCTACTTCGTCCCTTTTGGCTTCTCTGGCAGATTCAGTTGGTCTTCCGGTCCGTTCTTCCGGTTCACTGCTTCGGTTGCTTCCTTCAGCAGTTTGAACAGGTTTGGCTTTCTGCTGCTTCGGGTCTTTGATCGGTGTGGATTTTTCGCCATAGTTTATCTCCAGTTGGTTGTTGGTCTGCTGAATCAGATCGTCCAGTGTCGCCTCTACGGTGCCGAACATATCCCCATCGGCTTGTGATTGCTTTTGCAGGTACTGCTCAATCTGCCTCGCCAGCTCGATCAGGGCCTGCCCCACCTGCCGCGACTTGTTCAGGTTGGCATCGAGCCAACGGGCGAACATTTCCGTTTCTGGGCTGAAGCTGTCCAGCAGGGAGCGCTGATCCAGAATCTCATCCACCGACTGGCCACGGTTGCGGCTGTCCTGCAAAATGCGACTGGCTTCCACCAGCGATTCAATAACGCCATAGTTGCCCAGTTCCTGGTCTATACCCTTGGCCTTGGCAAAGTGCGGCGCTGCCATGGCTAAGGACTTAATCAGGTTCTTCAAGTCTGGCTTGTCGTCCTCGGCAAACAGGCTGTTCAGACGTTCGTCGTCGTAGGCTTTCATAAACAGCGCCGACTCCACACGGTCGCGCATCTGTTTATTCCAGTCGCCCTGACGGGTTTTCAGCTCTCCAGCTTCGACTCCCAGTCGATCAGCAAAGCGGGCAAGAAATACGTCATTGTTTGGATGCAGAAGGTCGCCGGTGTCATCGGTATCGAACAGGTTCAGGTCTTCTTCGGTGATTCGTGAGGCGTCCAGCTTGGCTTTTTCTGCCGGGGACATTGATGCGGTATCACGGGCGTTGGCTTCCTTTGTAAAGGCAATGCGCTGGTCGGTGTCCAGGTCGCCCTGACGCTGGCGCACCAGTACCGGCTGTTTGAAGTTATCCACAGACTCTGGCTTCAGGCCAAAGGATTCAGCGTTTTGCTTCAGGTGTTCCCGGTAGGCTTTCGATTGCTCCCGGTGGTTGCGGTAGGCTTTGCGGATTGCAGCCACACGACCATTGCCGCTTTCTACCACACGATCACTGCCAATAATCGGTGCTCCGGCACTGGCCAGCGGATTAGCTCCCAGCAGTTTCGGGTTCAGTTTGCTGGCAATGCCCCTGATCTGGTCTTCACTGGCCTGGCGAGAACGATCCCTTGGTTGCAGCTCTGCCGGATAATCCGGGTTTACTTTACCGGTATCGCTGTGGCTGGCGATCAGATCACTGGCTTCATAGATGACGTATTGGGTATCCAGTTCACGTTCGGCTGTGGATACTTTTTCATTGCTGCGCCCCATCACAGGTTTGACGCCAGACGGCGTGCCGTATTTCTCCTGTACTGTCAGCCGTAAGCCTTCCTGCTGTTGACTGTTTTCAATGGCTTCAACTTCACGTTCAAAGCGGATGCCATCCCCGCTTTCTACCATAGCCTTCAGGTTGGCCAAGGCTTCTTTCATATTGCGGGGAGTAACGCCTCGGCCACTTTTACGCGCCTGCATTTCCAGTTTTCGCTGATTCTCGATCAGCTTCCGTACCCGGCGCTTCTTGCTATCGTCTCCTTTCTGCCAGTTAAAGGAACGGAACAACCGGTTCAGGCTGTTCATCCGTTCGGTGTAGCTGGCAAGATCCTGATCGGGGTTGCCGGTATACTCTGGTGAGCCCGGGTGCTGATTGGGGGCTTTATTGTTCTGGGCGCTGCGGTGCTGCTGGCTATCCTGCTGTGCGATTTCAGGATCGGCAGCCACATTGCCATAGCGGTTGCCGGTAAAGTCGGCGGGTGGGTGATAGGGCAGAGCCTGTTGGCGGGGTTCGGCAGACTGCTGCCGTTTCCGGTCTTCAGGTCGGCTGACAGACCGGTTCTTCCAATGATTACCCTGCGGTGCTGGCTGTTGCGCTTTCTGTTCAGGCTTACCCACTTTGCGGGTATCCATCAGGCTGTTCCGGGGGGACTGGCCCTCTTGCCCGACAGTTCGGCCCTGCCACTGGCTCGGCTGCTCCATGTTATTAACTGGCTCAGCACTGTCTAAAAAGCGTTTGCCAAACCGTGCTGCCTCTGCCGGATTACCCGGACCATTACGCTGCCACGCTGGCTGGTCATACTGGCTGAAGTCCTGCCCTTCAAAAGCGGGATCAATGACTGGCTCCGGTTCTGCCTGTGCCTGCGGTTGTTCCGGCGGCTGTGTTTCCCCCAGATCATGGAGCTGGCTTTCCAGTCCGGCAATGGCCAGCGAGTTCTGCCGCAGTTGCTCCGCCAGCATGGTCTGGTCAGCATAGGGTTCCTGCATCTGGTCTTGCAGGGTCTGGTGCTGGCTCATCAGGTCATTGAGCTGGTTCTGGAGGATACTGGCCGCTTGCGGGTTGCGGGTTCGACCGGCAGCGCCCACCAGTCCACCCACCGGACCTCCAACAATGGCACCGGACAGTCCCTGCTCCAACGCACCATCAGTCAGTCCTACATCCCTGCCCACCTGCTGCTGGCCGTAGTTGGCCGCCATCTGCTGGCCAACCCCTTCACCGAACTCCTGCGCCCCTTCGGTCAGGAACCCCTTGGCCGCATTCAGGCCACGGGTGCCGGCGTTCTTCAGGATCAGGTTCTCCATGGCCGGACCCGCCAGCCCCATGGAGAGCGCCCCCACCCCGGCAGCCGGGGCAAAGGCGGCCTGTGCCGCTTCCTCGGCCAGCAGGGCTTTGGCCTGCTCAAAAGGCTGGCGGGTATCGCCGCCTCCCGCCTGCTCGTAGGTCTGCTGGTAGAGCTCCTGGAACCTCGGCAGGTCTTTCAGTTGCTCATAGCCCAGTGCCATGATCTGGCTTTTGGCGTCCTCGGCACCGGCCCCGCCAATCATCAGGCCACCGGTTGCCCCGTAGCCAATGGCATGGCTGGCCTTGTCGATGGCGTTGGCATAACCCTGAACCCTGCGGGCATCGGCCAGTCCTTTCACACCAGCCGCTGTACCGGTTGCCTGCAGACCTTTCGCCCCCAGTGCTGCGAGTCCTTTACTGGCCACACCACCGGGTATCATGGACGGTGCCAGAGAGCCAAGCCCCGATGCAAACTGGAGGCCAAAACCGGCAGCGGTACTGCCCTCGGTCAGCCCGAACCGGCCTTCGCCTTTGCGCTCGATACCAAACCCCTGCATCGCCTCCACACTGGACGGGGACATATTGTCGAGCTGTTCTTCAGACTTCTCCCGCAGCCAGTCACTGGCGGCATTATGACCATCGCCGCCCACCAGTCGGCTCGCACCGGATACCAGGTCAGCCGCACCGGCATAACCACCATGCCAGAGGGCTTCCCACAGGTCACCGGCATAGCTGCTCTCCGGGTTACCACGGCGGCGGGTATGCTGATCAAACAGGGAACGGGCTTCCTGGTGGAAACCTTCCGGTATCTGGGGCTTGAGGTAATGCCGCCAATACTGCTCCCGCAGCCGTTCCTGTTCCTGATCGTCCCCCTGCTGAAACATCGGGGTCGAGCTGAAATCGTTCCAGTTCATAGAATCGTCCTTGAATAAACGCTACCTGCCGCCCGCTACCCGTAAAAGCGGGGCGAGGCAGGTGCTTTGCGTGTCTTTTTCGGGAGGCGGGCAGCGGGAAGCGGTCTGTTATCGTCCGACAGAGGGATGGAAGTGACGGAAGGTGCCGGGGGTGCGGTTCAATGGGTTGTAACCGGGATAGCCGTAACCTTGCCCCTGCTTCGGCACTGCGGCATTGGGCGTTACCGGAGGGGGTGGTGGCGGTATCATTGCTTCCCCGCCCCCCAATGCCTGCTTCAAAGCCGCCAGCGGGTCCTGCTGCTGCTGTTGCTGACCAAACAGATCAAACCCCAATGTCCGGTTCGGGGTTTCCTCCCCGGTGGTGACATAGCCCGGATTGCGGGGGCCATACTGTTTCATCAGTTGCCCGTAGTGATCCTGAACCGCCTCCGGTAGCTGGGCTTTCTGGTCTTTGGGGCTCAATCCTGATACATCGGCTTCGCCCTGAGACTGGGCGACTTTCTGAAGTTCTTCAATCAACTTGCCAGGATCATTGACCTTATTGCCCGGATCAAAGGTCTGCTTCTTCTGACCGGCAAAGTTGTTCAGGTTGGAGAGGGAACTGAGGTAGAACTGCTTCACCGGGTTGCCATCGTCACCGAGCAGGCTGACAAGCGGGTCTTCATTGCGGTCGCTGTGATTGAAGCGGATACCGCTGACATTACTGGCCTTGATGCCGGGGTGCTGGTTGATAAACTCGATGGCGTCCTCTGCATCCCGTGGGTCCTGCCCCTGATGGTACTTTTGCAGCATCCGGTTCAGCTTTCCGGCATCCTGCGTCAGGGGGCTTTGCACCGTTTCCCTGCGCTCCATGGGCATTCCGTAACCGGCCTGACCGCCTTGCTGACTCTGCCTGGCGCCCATGCCATTACCCGGCTGACTGCTCTGGGGCATCTGCCCGAACCCGTAAGGCTGACCATGAATGGCGGCAAACCGCTGCTGACGGTCGTAGAACTGGTTCAGGTCGTTCTGGTCGATCTGCTGCTGGTTCATTACCTGCTGCTGTTGCTGACCGGCATACTCCTGCTGCTGTCGGCGCAGCTCACCAAGACGCTGGTTGATGGCGTACTGTTCATCGGCGTAGCCGGGCACTTTGGTGCTGTGGCCAATCGAATCAAACTTGTTCTGGTAAACCCTGCCGTCCGGTCCGATGTACATGGTGATCCTCCCTGATCCTGTGGATTAATACTCGTAATCAAACGACTCACGGTAATTCCATTGCCCGTTGTTATCGTAGGTCTGCACCAGTCCGTTCTGCCAACGGTTCGCCGCCTGGTTAAACGCCTGGTTCTGGGCTTGCAGTTTCATCTCGTCCTGCTTGAAGCCATAACCTAGATCGTACTGACGGGCGGCTTCATTGAGCTGGTCGTACTTGATCTTGTTGTCGGTGAACATATCCGCTGCCAGTTTATAAACACTGGCTGCACTGCTCAGGCCATCAGTAGCGGTCTTGGCGCTATCCAGCCCCAGCTCCGCCACATCGAGGTTGCGGTTCCAGCTTTCCTCTCTGGCGGTGTCCCGCACCTGATTCTGGATGGCCGAGAGTCCCGCCGCCTTGTGCAGGGCATTGCTGGTACCAAAACCCGCAAACCGAGCCGAATTGGGATTCACGCCCATCCGGCGCATATCCCGCTCGTACTCCGACTGTTGCAGGTCCGCATTGGCCTGATAGTCGCTGGTCGCCTCCCCCAACCGGCTCTCCAACTGGGCATCCGATACCGTGGCGTTGTCGCCCAGGTACTGGAAGTTGGGCTGGTAGTTGTCAAACACATCAAACAGCTTGTCGCCATACTCCTTTAGCTGGTCTGCCACATCGGTGGCCGCGTCGATATTGAGCTGGTAACGCTGCTCGCTGTCATCGTAGGCATAGCGGGGGGCGATGTCCGGCATCTGTGGCTGAGGTTCGTTTCTCCTCCAAAAGTGGTTGCTACCTGAACCCAGAGAGAAGGTATTGAAGCTCCCCATCTGATCCAGACTTTTCTGATAAGCACTGTTGCCGGTAAGGCCATAGCTCATGCCAGAGTCCGGTATTCCCCGACGGGTCATACCCTGTGATCGTGTCATGCCCATGGTGAGTCTCCTGTTTATTAGCCCGTGGCCGTTTATTCGCCGGTAGCCGTCCAGTGGATAATGGCGTCGGCTACGCTGACATCGGTGGCACCGAGGTCATAAGCGGTGGTGTCCCAGTAGAAGTGGTTCAGGGGGGCATCACTCACTGGCTGTGCCCGCTGATAATAGATAGTGGCCGCAATGTCGCGGATATGAACATAAGCCAGACTGGTAGGAACGTAGTTCGGCTCGTAAAAACTGCCAGCCTGTGACTGTCCGTCATATCCGGCCCGTTCTGCCCAGACTTCCACTTCCGGGTAGATATTGCCGTCTTTGTGAACCACATCCTCCCAACGCATGGAAATATCCGTAAACCGAGTGACTTCCCACTCTTTTGAGAAAGAGTCATTGGACGTGGTTTTCTCGTAGGTGTTGTATTCGCCCCGATCATTGGGGAGTCGCACTCTGGCCCGTCCTTTAACCTTGTCCTGCCCCCAGGCTTTGCTGTCATAGCGGTAGAGGTTCCTGACCTCCAGCCGTATATCCACTTTGGCGAAATACAAAATCCGGTTGATCTCCCACCCCGAACCGATTTGCGGGTCACCAATGCTAATTGTGTGTCGGAAGGTCTGTGCTGAATTGGTGGGACTGAGGGTTTTCTGGTAGGGGTTGGCAATCTTGTTCTCATCCCGGTAGTCGTAAGTAACGCTGCCACTGTTGAACGTACCTTCTCGGTCTTCCGCTAAAAAATACAGACCCACCTCATAGCTGCCCTGGGTCATGGTCTGGCTGAGTTCGATGTCGTGGGTGGTGAACTGGTCGATGTCCAAGGCCACCGTTTCCCCGTCGATCCACTCCCCCCATTGCTGCCGATAGCGAAGGGTCACGTTCACCTTACGGTTCTGCCAGGTACCACCGCTGCCGGTGGAACGCTGGCTGGCAACCCGCCCTTTCAGAGTGACCTTTTTCACCTGATCCACCGCCTCTGGTAAAGGTGGTGGTATTGCTGGCCCCCTGGTAAAGGGCGTTCCTGACCTCCGTCTTGCTGCCATCCGCCAGCAAGCAATCGGGCATAGGGTTTGAACACCCACGCCCCTTCAATGGCGCCGTGAGGCATGGGGGTAGAGTGGTACAGTTCCAGCCGCTGGGACTGGTCAGGGTAGTCGGCGTTGTAAACAGTAATATCGCGGGGATAGAGGTTAATGGTGGGCTGGCTTTTGAAATAGGCGGGAATCACCACGCTCTGGTTATGCCTGCCGATGCCGCTTTCTGTCCGACGCACCTCTTTGTAACGGACGTGGCCGGAGCTGGCGGTGTAGATATAGGACTCAATCCGTCCCTCTTTCAGCACCAGGTAATCGTTAGTAGCGATACCACCGCTGCCGGTAATCACCATCTGGCCAAATCCATCGCTACCGGTACTCAGCTCGATGGAGCCCTGCCCCACGGTCAGTGCCGTGCCGTTTTGCAGTTCACCGGACTGAAGCTGGCTGATATTCACCGGTCCGTTCACCGCCAGATAGCCGTTAAAAACCAGCACATAGTCCGGTGACCCTTCCGTGCCGATATTGCGCACCGAAAACGGCTGCTCCGACAGCTCCGGGCTTTCCAGCATCAGGTCGGCCAGACTGATAATGGCCGTTCCCTGACCCGCCGTTCCGGCCAGTGCATTAAAGCCACCCACCTGTCCGGCACTGTTGACGTGGCGCACCCAGTAATAGTGCAGCGTGGTGTTGCCGGTGACATCGGTATAGCGGCTGCCGTTGGTTTCGTGGACCAGTGACGCCTGCGCACGGTCATCCACCTGTGCTCGCCATACTTCCGTGTGGTTATGGCCGTTATAGGCAGGGGCATCCCATTCCAGGATCACGGCACCAAAGATGCCGTTGGAGGACAGACCAGCAGCCGGAGTTGGCGCGTCCGGTGCGGTAGTTCCTCCACCATCACCCGTCACTGTTACGATTGACTGCACCGGCTCCAGAGTATCGGTGATAGAACCCACGGCAGAGGCAGGCAGGCTCAATCGCTGACCTTTCTCCTTCGCCAGACCCAGCTCTGCCAGCTCGCTGTGCAGCACTGCCCTGTCCCCGGCATTGCCGCTGCGACCGGCGAGGCGGTTCAGAAACTCGCGCACGTAACGGTCTACCGTTGCTGGCAGTGCAGGGAATTTAGCCATGGTGATTTAAATGATTACCCTGAAAGGTTAAAAAAATCACAAAGAGCAAAGCTCACCACTCGCATGATGAGCAGGTGATTTATCAAAACCAGCATTTCCATATGCACCAATAACGGGATTTGTTATAAAAAAACAATAGGACTAAGGATAAATAGAGTTTTTGTAACTGTTCAGCACCCCCACATAAATCTGGAATTTTCTGATTTTTATACCATCCTCTTAAGCACCATTTTTCCACAATATTCGCCAGCATGATTCCAGAACTACCCGCAACTATGTCGGCTGAGATTCTCTTGAAAGAGAATGCAGAGCTGCGGATGAGAGTTGCCTGTCTGGAAGAGCGATGTCGAGAATTGGAAGAAAAGGTTGGCAAGAACAGTCAAAACAGCAGCAAGCCGCCATCGTCTGATGGTTATCAAAAACCTTGTAAAAACAGTAATTCTCCAGATCATTCTGACGACCTTTCCGCAGATAAAGGTACCGATCCATCGGATGAAAAACCCAATCCTAAAAGTCTGAGACAGTCTTCTGGTAATAAAGCCGGTGGAAAGAAAGGGCATCAGGGCACTTGTCTTAAACAGGTCGATATCCCTGACTATATTGAGTACCTTCCGGTTAAAGAATGCAATAAATGTCAGGCGTCTCTTCTTGATAGTGAGCCGGTCAAATATATTGAGCGACAGGTGTTTGAACCAGGGAGACCGGGTGAATTTGAAGTAACGGCCCATAGAGCTGAAGTAAAAATCTGCACTTGTGGTTGTCGGAATCAGGCTGAATTCCCGGAAGGTGTTACCGCTGCCGCACAATATGGCTCAGCCACACAGGCTATGGCCGTCTATCTTAACCAATACCATTTCCTGCCTTTTAAGCGCGTGTCAGAGTATTTTAATACTCTCTATAAAATGAGTTAGGACTTACGCATTGACAACAGGCTCTAAAATTTGATAATGCCAAAAAACAGATGTCTTCAGGGATGAAAGTGAGAACTACCACTCGACCGACCACTGCACGATGCACTCTTGCAAAATACATTGGCTTTTTGATTAGTGAGCCAAAATCATCAACATGCACAAGACTGGCCGAGGTTACCGACTTTTCTCACGATAGCGCAAACCGCTTTCTTAAGCGTGAAAACTATCAGCCCAAAGATATGTACGATGAAGCAGTCAAAAGTTTAAACCCTATTGGCGGCACCCTGAGCGTTGATGACAGCGTGCTCGACAAACCTTATAGCTACTCCGTGGCACTGGTTGGCCACTTTTGGTCGGGTAAACATCACCGAGTGGTTAAGGGAGTTAACCTCATCACCCTTTATTACACCGACGTATCCGGGCGCCATATGCCGGTGAATTACAGGATATACGACAAATCGGAAGACAAGACAAAAAACGACTACTTCCGTGAAATGTTGATTGAAGTGCTGGTATGGGGGCTGAAGCCAGCGTTCGTTACCGGTGACTCCTGGTACAGCTGCACGACTAACCTGAAGACGATTAAAAACCATCAGACTGGGTTTATGTTTGCCGTTGAGAAAAACAGGACAGTATCACTGGAAAAAGGTAAATGGCAGCAGGTTCAACACCTCGACATCCCCGACAATGGTCTGGATGTATGGCTCAAAGACTTCGGTAAGATCCGGTTGTTCAGGACGATGCTAAAAGACCAGCGTCGCCACTACGTGGTTTACTTGCCAGAGGAAGTCCCTTTTGAACGCAATGACTTCAAGCAGATCCATGACCAGCACTGGCAGATCGAACAGTTTCACAGGGCGATCAAGCAGGTTTGCCATATTGAGCACTTTCAGGTTCGCAGCGAACGACCCGTCAGAAACCATATATTTGCTGCAATTTTAGCTTTTGTTTATCTCCAGAAAATGCAGATAGAGCAGGAGTTTACGAATATTTATCAGCACCAACGGGGGCTGTTTAAAGAGACAATAGGCGCTTTCATTGAGAGTTTTGCAAAGGGGAAGGATCACCTCCTACCAAAATTTATCGGTGTCATCAATGCGTAAGTCCTATGAGTGTAAGTGCAGGCACTGTCGCCAATTTTGTGGCCAGAACCTATGAAAATCTGGCTTCTACTGAAGAGGTTATTCGTGACGCCTTGCGGGAATCGTCTGCTGCCGGAGCCGATGAAACGGGTATGCGGGCCGAGGGCTCTTTGCACTGGCTACACGTTATGCGGGATGAACAATGGACGCTCTACTACTTGTCTGAAAAGCGAGGTCGTGAGGCCATGGACACGATGGGCATACTGCTAACATTTGCAGGCGTTCTGGTTCATGATCATTGGAAATCCTATTTTGCATATGCGGCAACTCACGTACTTTGCAATGCCCATCACCTGAGGGAGCTTTTGGGTGTTGTTGATAGGGACAGCAATCAACTGGCGTTGCGATTGATGAAGCTACTGAGGCTTTCCTGGCATTACTGCAAGGGCTTTAAGACCATAGGTATGCTACAGATGCCAAGTGTTGTCTGTGAACGAATCGAGAAGATTTATGACCGGTTGCTTCAGCGGGCTCTAATGAAAGAAGTCGTCTATATGGAGAAGCAACGAGAGGAGCTTAAGCGCAAGAAAGTCAAGAATACTAAAGCTTACAATCTCTTCAAACGACTCACTGAGTTCAAGGCTGAGACACTGCGCTTCATGTCAGATTTTACCATTCCCTTCGATAACAATGGCAGTGAGCGGGATGTTCGAATGGCCAAGTTAAAGCAGAAAATCTCAGGCTGCTTCAGGAGTGCAGACGGTGGTTCTATGTTTGCACGGATTCGCAGCTATTTGTCGTCTGCCAGAAAACAGGGAATGGACATATATCAATCACTTCATAGAGCTGTTCGGAATTACTGTAATATGCCTTTGCTCAGTGCTGAATAGTTACGAGTTTTTAAAGGAACCTGGGGTAATAAATATATGATTGAAATCATTCCGAATTGGCATCCCTTCGTCGTCCATTTTGCAATTGCACCACTATTTATTGCTACTTTGCTTTTTTTGTCTGTCTATATTCCTGCTTTTGCAAGTAAGCGTAGCGAACTACTGATAGCAGCAAAATGGAACTTATTTATAGGCGTTGTTTTTTCCATCCTGGCAGTAGCTACCGGATGGCATGCTTATGGCAGTGTTACCCATGATTCTCAAGGCCATGCTGCAATGTCTGTTCATAGAAATTCTGCAATTATCACATTGTCATTATTTTTACTGGCATCAGGCCTTTACTACCGTACACAGAGAAAAAAAATTCAAAGCTGGTTTGTCTTGTTAATGGTCATATCTTCAATCAGCTTAGGAGTAACAGGCTACCTGGGTGCAGAAAATGTCTATCGTCATGGTCTTGGAGTTAAGCGTCTTCCAGAAACATTGAAAGCAGGCGATATCGATCACGAGCATCATGGAAGTGGGCATCATCATTAACAGACAATCCGGTCCTTTGCGAAATATAAAATGGCATTCATGATCCCGTAACTGGGCTAAGTTACCGTTAATGGTTGAATCAGCTAAACTCCCATAAAATCTACGTTGTAGGGGAGTGATATGCAATCTGAACTCTTCCAGAATTTTATTGATTCCATTTCAACATTAACCAGTGAACAGCGAGACATTCTTAACAACTCGCTCCTTAGTACTCAAATAGAGGTTACCGAGGTAGTAGAAACCACTGACTCTGAACCTGTTTACAGTGAATCTATACCCAATAACGATAATGCAACACCTGACGTAGAAAAGAGCATACTTGCCCAATTTGCCGAAAACCCCAGGTGCCCCAAATGCAAAAGCCATAGCGTTGGTCGCTGGGGCATACGAAATGGCCGACAGCGCTACCACTGCAAGACTTGCGACTCAACGTTTAACGCCTTTAGTGGAACGCCTTTGGCAAGGCTCAGGCACCCTGAAAAATGGAACAAGTACCTCGCAGGTATGACTCACTCTATGGTCTTGCGACCAGCTGCTGCTGAGAATGCCATTGACTTGAAAACTGCGTTCCGCTGGCGTCACCGCTTTCTTGAAGTGATTAATAATGATCAAGCAGAAGAGCTTTGTGGCATTACTGAGCTTGATGAAACATTTTTCCGTGAATCCTTCAAAGGGCAAAGAGAAGGCCTTCCACGGCCAACCCGAAAGCGGGGTAATGATCCCAACAAAGCCCGAAAAGTCCCGGTAATGGTGGCTCGGGACCGTAATCGAAATACCGTTGACGGTGTATTAGAAAACGAAAGTGCTAATGAATTGTGCAGGCATTTAAATGGCCGCATATCGATACAGGCCACGGTCTGTGCGGATGCACACCTCGCTCACGAAAAACTTGCTGACAAGCTTGGATTTGTCTTCAAGGAGCTGGTGACATCAGCAGGTCAACATGTTGTTGAAGGCATCTACCACATCCAGACTGTAAATTCTTATCACAGTCATTTAAAACGCTGGATTGGTGGCGTATTCCAAGGGGTTGCAACTCGTTACCTTCCCCATTATCTGGCCTGGAGGCGAGAACTGACGGCAGCAAAAAAATTAACTGTTGGCCGGTTGATCAGCAGAATTACTGAACATTGGTGCTTCCAACCATTAACGGTAACTTAGCCCCGTAACTGTCTTTCACCACCCCTATCAGGAATAAACCGATTCGTAAGAAATGCCTAAAATTTGGATAATCATCCACTGCTTTTCCTTCAAACCGACCACATGCTGTTCCTGATTATTGACCGTTAATACATTAATTCCCTGAAAGCAGAAGAAGACCCATCTTGCTGTTGGATTCTGGCAGGGCTTCTTTTTCTGGTTTGGAAAAACACGACTCTGCTTTTTCAGTTCGTGCCTTATTCTGTGCTGGATAGCAGCATAGACCATCAGGCAGAGTGTCATCACCATCAACAGCGCTTCAATGCGCTCCGGTTTCTTCAGATAGAGTGAAGAGACCAGAAAGTCCGGGCTTTTCAGGAAACGAAAGCCGCCTTCTACCTGTTGTTGCGACTTGTAGGTAGTTCTCGTCCAAAAACACAACCAATTGAAAACTGTAGATTTTATCCTGAAAAATTAAGTGGAGCCCTACTGCTATCTGGCGACTAAACTTCCCAAGAGCAAGAAACATAAGGGATTGCCAAAAACAGAGGACTCCAAATGCGCAAAAAACGCAACCCGCAGTGTAGTATGGAACTCCATTACGTACCTCATGAAATCTGCTCCCAGCTTTCCGGTATCTCGCAATGGCTTGACGCCCATCCACAGTTCAATGACTGGATTTATGAGGACTTAAGTTCTGGTGATAAACAGAACACTGGGCGGAACGGACTATCAGCAGAATCCGTTCTTCGTGCGGCACTCCTGAAACAGTATTTGAATTGTGATTATGACTACTTGTCGTTTGTTTTGATGGACTCCATGCTCTTTCGAGACTTTTGTCGCCTCGAACCAAACCAGCGCCCCAGTCGCTCCAGTTTGCATGGGCTCATCAGCCTTCTTACTGCATCTACATGGGAACGGATTAATAACTGTCAGCTAATGACCGCTAAAGATCAGGGTATTGAAAAAGGGCGCACTGTGGCTATTGACAGCACAGTCACCGAATCGGATATCAAACCTCCTTGCGACAGTGATCTTTTAGCCAGTTCCGTTAAAGAAATTTGTCGGCTGCTGGAACGGGGACAAACACTGACAGCGACACCGCTTTATGAATATACCCATCACAACCGAGCCGTAAAAGATGCGGCCAGAAAATGCATCTACGCTGGCAAAGAAGAGCGGCATCAGCATTATAAAAAACTGCTGCAGTTGACCCGAAAATCCCGGAAGGTACTTATCGAAGCTACTGTCACGCTAGCAAACGCCCGTCAGCAGGGGCAGTGTCTCCTGGCTGATGATGCCGACAAGTGGCAGGCCGATGTGGATCACCTGTTACCCCTGGTGGATGCAATAGTCTCCCAGACAGAGCGCAGGGTCTTTAAGGGTGAAAAGGTGCCAGCCCAGGAAAAAGTGGTTAGCCTGTATGAACCCCATACGGATATCATCGTAAAAGACAGGCGGCAAGTACAGTATGGCCATAAACTGAACCTGGTTCAGGGAAAAAGTCGATTGATCCTGGACCTGGTTATTGAGGAAGGTAACCCAGCGGATTCGGACCAATTCATTCCGATGATGGAAAGACAAAAAGAAATTTATGGTCGTGTACCTCGCCAGACAAGCGGTGACGGCGGATACGCGTGTCGCGCTAATTTGGAAAAAGCCAAGGCCATGGGAATCAGCGATGTAGCTTTTAATAAGAAGCGCGGACTTGAAGTCGAAGAGATGACTAAAAGTCAGTATGTGTATAAAACGCTCTTTCGCTTCCGGGCAGGTATTGAAGCGGGAATTTCGTGGCTAAAGAGATGTTTTGGGCTATCACGTTGCCACTGCAAGGGTTCTGAGCGTTTTGATTCTCATTGCTGGTTATCGGTGGTCTGTTACAACCTGGTGATTCTGGCCAGACACCCGGCACCATCCTGATAGCCACCTCCACGCTACATGAAAGTACCTTTCCAGCATGGTGGGAGGATGTTTTCTGCCTGCTTTTCGCGTTTTTCTCCAATATCCGTCCCAGATTAGAGAAAAAAAGGGAAGAGTTTTTGCGGCTCTCTGGAATTTCAGGAAATATCAAAACGCACGTACAATCTAATTATGATTGCCTGATGCGTTTTTGGACGAGAACTAGGTAGATAACAGCTCGCCAGCATGCTGACGGTTCTGATCCAGCTCATTGGTGCTCAGGATAAAGTAGCCCAATGAGGCCTGTGCATGCTCCTTTTTCTCGCAGGCAACAAAACATACGCCATGGACAAAATATTCGAAGTGATCAGGCTTACTGTCTGATGGTGGACGCCCCTTGCCTGAATAGCAGGGTTTGCGGATAACCTCCGGTTCCGATCCACTCTGGCAGAGCTTCGACTGTTTCTGCCATAAGGCAAAAGCCTGCAATGCATCGTCTTCGCAAAGAAAAGCCTTTTTACGCAGCTTTTCCAGGTCACGAGCCTCTTTCAGTGACTGTTTCTCCATCTTTCTTATCAGCGTTTTCTGCTCGCTCAGTCGACGCTTTTTATTGAGAAAAAAGAACCATCGTTGTTGAACATCTCCATAGGTGGAAGGCACTTGTGCAAAGTAATAATCTTCATAGCCTTCAACAGGCTTCAGCGATACAGCAGACGCTTTGCCGACCAGTTGCTTTGCATCCTTGATATTCAAAGGCACCCGGGAGATAAACCGCTGTTTTTGATCATCAAGTAACTGAAGGGTTTCAGCAACGTACAGGGCGGCATCAGCGACCAGGTAGCGGCTATTCAAAGCAGCCCTGAAACACGACAGATGGTTTTTGATAATCTCCTGAAAGCAGGTTTTATCGTTCACATTACCGCTGGCAGGCGCCATGAACACAGGAATACCGGCCTCATTCTCGGTCATTAACTGCAAGACCACCTGGTTCAGATCAGGCCGGTGGTCGCGGCTGTAACCGCGGCAGATATGGATGCACTTCAAGTCATCAGGGTCGTTATTACTGTTGTAGTCACCATCCACATGAAAGCTGGTGCCGTCCAGATTTAATGCCTTGCAGGGCAGCTTCAGAAGATTAACGACCTTAACAGCAAGGTGCAGATACAAGTCACTGACGCCAGCGTCATAAAGGCTGTCGAGGGCTCGACCCAGTACCTTGTCGTTCAAATGTTCAGCCTGGATGCCTTCGCCAATGAGCCGATCGATCGGCTTGTCCTCATAAAAATCAGGAAACATATACAGAGTCTGTCCTGTAAAGCCCAGCCCATTGATGATCATTGCGACCACAGCCTGTCCAATCGTGACATTACGTACATCGGAGTCATTGGTTATGCGCGCATCAATATATTCGGCTATCTTCAGTTCCCGGCACATCGCGGCAACTAAGCCAAGGTGGTTCAGGCTTTTGAGATGGTATTGAAAAGGTGGCAAAACAATATCCCTGAATATCTGATCAGTCCTTTGACAACAGGTTTCAGGAAAATATCAATTGGTGTGGTGAAAGACAGCCGTAACTTTATCAAAGGCAGTTTCTTCTCTCTGCTTGACGATTTGCATGGGTAGCATCTGTGATTCAGGTTTATTTATTGGCTGCCTTAAAGTTCGGCCATGGAACTGGCGACAATCACGGCAGTCACGGTGTCGGTGCCTTCCAGCTCAAACTGCCAGCGGCTGCCACGGCCTGCGGGGAGTCGGAAGCCCCTGTCAGACATGACCGGCAGTTCCAGTATCTGCTGCTCATCACGGAATACCCGAAACACCAGATCGGTGTAGCTGTCCGCCATGATCCGTGCCAAACTGAACAGGGCAGGCTTACCTTGAAAAACCTTGCTTCGCCACCGATAGGGCATAAGGTCAGAACCTTTGTCCCATGCTTTGATGGTGTCACCGATGGCCAGATAGAGCGTGTCATCCTGAAGATCACGGTAACAGGCATCAGCGTAAGTGCCGATCTCGGTAAAGGTGCCGCTGTCGGGGCTGAAGATAAAGCCGCCCTTCTTATCTGGAGAGTTGTTGGCATCACCGTAAAAACCAAAGTACCGGCCATCGTGGAAGCAGCCGTGGATAGTCTCCGGCTGGAACCGTTCCCGCCAGTCTTCCGGGTTGATGATGTTACGGGTCATCAGGTCAGCCCGACCGCCAGCGATACGCACCAACCCATCTGGCGAGGCGTAAAGTGCCATATCCCCCATATCCACCATGCTTCGCTTGCTGATGCAGGCATGGGCCGTATCGAGCCGTTCCAGTGTCATGGCAGACGGTTCCGTACCAAAGGCCACATAGGGATAACCGTCAGTGACAATGATCACACTGTTGGCCGCTACCGCCAGTGACTGGATGTCATACTCCCCCGCCAGCCGATAGGCCGCTGGCCAAGCGTACAAGTGATAGGGTTCGCTGAACATCAGCTCCTTGCCAGAGAATCCAACGGCAACACCACCGGGCAGCACCACCATGCCTTGCAGGTCATTGGGAGGCGCGATCCAGCCAATAGTTTTCAGGATGCCGCCCCGCTGATCCCAGGGGGTTTGATCCACCACGCTGGTGACGCCCACCGGGGTATCGGTGGCTACGGTGCCGCTATTCCCTTGTAAAGAGTTAATCTGGGTGCAGAGCTGGTACACGCCCACCTGCGTACTGGTGTAGACCCTAAAGTGGGTAATGTTCATGTCAACCACACCCGGCCCTGAAGCCAATGTCAGGTTGACCGTTTCACCGGGCAGGACGCTTATCTCACCAGAGGGCAATGACGGCGGACCTTCCCGTCCGTTCTCATCCACCCAGGTGTAGGTATAGAAGCGGGTTTCGGCGTCCACTGCCTGAGCATCTTCCAGCGGCGTACCACTGAGAGTTACCACAGGTGCCATGTCCGGCTCCGGCATACCGAGCTGATGGTCATTGACCGGGTAGTCACTGCCACCACTCAGGGCAAGGCCATTATCGGTGTAGCGGGGACCTTTCACGGTGCCGGTGTAATAGACCCGGTTGTTGGGATCGTCCGCCACGGGCGAACGGATCACGTCCACGTCTGTGGTCCAGTCAAACCAGTACCGTTGCCCTTCGTTGCGATAGAGGTAGATGGACTGCGGCGTTGCGTTCAGTACCTGCTCATCGGCGGGTTGATAGTAGGCTCTCAGGCTGCCATTGGTTAAACGACAGTCAATGGCCGCCTCCGCCTGGGTGTCTTCCAGCAGGTGGCTGTCCAGCCAGGGGACTTCGCCGGTAAAGGAGGTGATATCGAGTTTCATGATCGGTTATTTTTTCAGGCCGTACACCGAAACCGTGCCCACCAGTTTGTTCTGGTTCATGGCTTCCGCGTAGAACTTGATGCCCGTGATCGAACCATTCACCGGTGCCGACAGGGTTGCCGTGATGTACTGGTCACCGTTACCACTGTCCAGATGCGCGGTGAAGGAGCCTTTACCATTGGGGTTCACGCACACCGTCATCGTCCCGGACAGAAAGACCGACTCCATCTCACCATTCACCAGGGCATAGCCGGAGTATTGGCCACCCGACAGCGTATACCCGTCACTCTTGATCACCGAGGTATTGGCCCAGCCGTACCCCGTTACCCAGGAGCCATCGGACTGCTTAAAGGCCATGCCCAGTTTTTTCTCCCGGTAGTCACCGTTGTCATCAATCCCGAGGTTATTAATGACCAGCTGATACCCGCCATAAAGGGCATCATCAAAACCGATGTCCAGCACCATTTCTGAAACACCCGACTGGGATACTGTACTGAGCAGCTTCATATCGTCTTCCTCTGCATTATTGCCCTGGCTCTCCAATGCCTCTATCCGTGCGGTCAGATCGGTAATAATGTCCTGAAGGCTCTCTACCGAAGCAATGGTGTGAATATGATCCGGTGGCGCGGTTAATGAGGTCACCACCCCACCCACCAGTGCGAACAACTTGCCATCGGCGGTATTGATCGCCACCTCCCCTGAGGCCAGGTCAGACGACAGCGGAACCTTGCCGGGTGTCGCCGAGCTTTTCAGTTTGATGGTGTTGGATACAGGCCCATTCCTCTGGTTGCTGCCGGATCAGAAGGTGCCGCCATCCAGAACGACACCGTTCACCGAACCACCGGTGATGGTGACACTGGCCGCTGACTGAAGCGCCATGCTGTCGAGCCCCAGGTTACTCCGGGCAGTGGCGGCGTTGGTCAGATCCGCCAGGTTGGAGGATTTGGCCAGTTTGGTGCCGATCTGGGTGGTCAGGTTGCTGATGGTGTCGGGGTCATCCCCCAGTGCCGCCGCCAGTTCGTTGAGGGTATCCAGCGCTGCCGGCGCTCCGGCCACAACGGCATCCACACCCAGCTGAACCCGGGCATCCACCTGCGCCTCATTCAATCCGCCGGAACCGGTAGCGGTCAGTACACCACTGCCATCAATGGCCAGGCCAGTACCCACCTTGATACCACCCAGGGTGGCTCCCGAGGCCGTGGGCAGGCTGTAGTTATTGGCGTTGTCGTCGATCCCGGCCAGTTTGGTAACCACCGTTTCACCGCCAACGGCGGTCACGGAGCCATCGGTTTCACCGATAAACAGATACCCGGAGGCTTCCGAGTAGGCCAGCTCCCCTTCCGCCAGGCTGGCCGGGGTGTTGGTAATGGCACTGCGTTTAATCTGAATGGTGTTCGCCATGGTTGACGCTCCTGTCTATCTATGACGGTTCAGGGGAAAAAAGCGGTCAGAAATAACCGCCATTAACATTGGCAGCAGGGCTCTGGTTCACCAGGTCTGCCACCGAGTCATGCAATACCTCCATCTCGTTTTTCATGGCGGTCAGTTGCAACTTGTCGGCCTCATGGGCATCGTGCCAGCGTTGGACATCGCCATGGTGCTGGGTGATGTTGCTGTTGAGCTGCCGGTTTTCCGTGGTCATCGCCCACAGCGAGCTGGACAGGGCATCGGCACGCCCGACAGCCTCTTCGATCTGTGGCAACCCCGTGGCCAGGGCTTCCTCGATCGCCTGCCGGTCTTCGGCAATGCTCTGCTGCTGGGCAGCCACCACGGCCACGCCGTTACCAAGGGTGGCGACCACCGTCGTCTCGTTGGCCATCGCGGGCTCCTATCTCAATGCGTGGGTGACGCCTGCCTGAACAACAACCGTTCCGATGGCCACCGTGGATACCGCCTGACCATCCGGCGTGGTGACCTGGACATCAAACTCATAACGGTAGGGGGTCAGCTCATTGGTCTCTTCCGGTGCCAGGTACATCACCGCCGTCGTGCCGGATACCGTCATCCGTTTTTGCAGCACGGCTTCGTCATCCGGCTGCATCCGGTGAAACTTAAGGGTGAAGATCAGCGTCCACCCGGTCAGGTCCAGCGACGTGCCATCCTCACCACTGAACGACACCGGCACGGAATAGCTGTCACCCCGGATAAAGGCAGGCAGGGTGGTGGAAGCAGGAATGGCCATCAGACAAACCGCCTGCGGGTCACCGACTGCTCACCACCACTGACGCCCACCAGTCCACGGATGCGTTTTTTATTCAGCTCCCGTTCGTACTTCTGCCGGTTGACCTCTGCAAGCTGCGGGTTGGTCCAGGGCTCATCGGGCATCATTTGCAGATCTGCCAGTACACCCCAGCAGGCAAACTCAAGGGTCAGGTTGCCCACCTCGTCCGGTACTTCTGTGGCAGCAAACGAAGGCATCAATGTCAGCTCAATTTCGTGCATGACATTCTTGTCCGGGATCGGAGCAACGCTCAGGGCAGCTGCTTCAAAATGGCGGTAGTAGTAGGGGGTGCCGGCAGATATATAAGGCGGCAGCAGATCGCGGCTTTCCAGTCGGGTGCCGTCTTCCCGCAGGAGGTTCTGCACCGTGGCAATCTCACTGCCAGCGGGTGCAGTCATGGTGTAGTCCTTAATGTCCTTCACCATAAACAGCTTGTCACTGTGCCGCCAGATATTGGCCCGATGGCAGATATCCCGCAGGGTAATGATCAGGTAATTACGAATCACCTGATCCGGGCAGCCCTTGGCATACGGGCGTATGCGGGAAAGGTAGGCGTCCAGTTTCATCTATCCCTCCACCTTGCCCTGTAGCATCTGCCGGAACAGTTGATCCACGTTCCACTTCAGCCCCAGGTCATTGGCAAACATGGCCAGATAGCTCTGCGCCTGCTGCATATTGGCTTCCGTTTCCATATCCATGCTGAATGCCCGGAACAGCATGTAGTTGATCACCGGGTTGATCCACAGCCCATCCAAACTGAATAACTGAGTGTCGATGTCAAAATCGGTAATGGCTATTCGTGCGGGTGCCTGGCTGACCAGTAGGTTAAGCGGGTGTTCTGCCGGGGGCACAGGGTACACATAAAACACTGATGGGCTTTTCTGGTCGTAGACGTACTGTTCGACGTTTTCCCCATTGGCTGTCGTCCAGTTGGGCAACAGGTTGTCGAGGCTGCTGCGGGTGGTGGCAATCACCGTTCTGCCAGTGGATGGGTTATCCACAATATCCAGCAACCGGTAAGTGCCAGGCGGCAGTGACTGTACCGCCTGCGCCTGACAGGTAAAGGGCAGTAGCTGCGAGTTCACATCAGGCCGGTTCTGCACCACCGCCAGAAGTGCCTCGTTATAGGCATCCAGCAGGTTGGCATTGGTCCAGCGGGGAACGGCCGTGTTGTCCTGAAGCAGGTCACGCACCCGCTGGATGATCTCGGTAACCTTCATCACCTACAGCCGGTTACCCTGTTGATCACAGAACTCCAGATCCACGCCTATTCGTTTCTTCAGCCTCGGGTTATAGATAAAGACGCTGTGGTTGTTCTTGTTCAGCACAAATTGCAGCGGCTTACGGTGGCGTGGTTGCGGTGTTGGTACTGGCTGCTCCAACGCAGTGGGCACCTCAGTCACATCCGGCTCTTCCAGCTCGTCCGGTTGCTCCAGTGGTTCACCACCGTTCATCAGCTGACGTATTTCGTTTTTTAACTCATCCAGCTTCTTGCGCTTGTCCAGCTCCACGTTAAACATCTGCCGGGCAAAGGATTCCAGTTCATCTTTGCTGCGGCAGGTTTCCAGGTTAAATGCCATTTTTTCAGCTCCTCTGAAAAACGCATCCCGCCACCCGCTAACCGCTCCCCGCAAAAGCACCACGAATGGAGTCTTGTACGGGAAGCAGGCAGCGGGAAGCGGGCAGCGAAAAAATTAAGAACGCTTCGCTGCCAGCAAAACACCCGCATCCGGCTTCAGCACCTTGTACCCATACACCTGCAGGCCACGGTGCCCCATGCCGAAGTGCTTCTCCAGCGTCAGGCTCTCATGCTTGATAAACTGCGACGCAAACCCGGCGAAATCTTTCACACCCGCCAGGCACTGAGTCACTCCCGACGCAGTGGCCAGGTTGTTGCTGCAATACAGCGTGAACCGGTCGATGATACCGAGTCGTCCGTTACGCACGATGGAGGTACCATCACCAGCCAGCGACGCATCTTTCAGCTCAGACTTCTTGATCATCCCGCACACCCAGGGTGGCAGTACCAGCCAGCGGTCGGACTCGGGAATGTTCTTCTCGTCCAGCAGCGTGCCCATATCGACGATGTAATCCAGCACGTTGGTCTTATCCACAACCACGCCAGTACCACCGCCGTCGATCTTGTTGTCCGGATGCACATCGGTGTAGATATTCCCCAGTACATCGCCGTCTACTGCGATCTTCACATTTTCCGCTGCATCCGCAGAAGATTCGTTGATCAGCTCGATATTGGACTGGACACTCTGGATGTAGTCATCCACAAAGGCGTAGTACTTGGTCTTGTCGATGGGCATTTCCACCTTGGGTGGTTCCAGATCCTGATACTCAACCCCCACGGCACGATCATAATCCGCGACCGTAATATCAGGCCGGGTACGGATCACCACCTTGGAGCCTTCCGACTGGATCTCGCCTTCCCACTTCGTGTTACAGATGGCCGCCAACACGGTTCGTTTATAGAACTTCGCGTTGAGTTTCTTGGAGTAAATAACGGACAGGGCATTGGCCATAGCCCCCGTTGGAAATGTGGTATTTGCCATGATTCAAGTCCTTTGAATCACGGGAAGCGGTTAAACGACGATGATTAAACGCTCCCCTCAGAGGCGACCTCCCTGCTTGATCCACTGGGCCAGAATCTTGTCGAGTTTTTCTTCATTATCGTTAAACTCTTTCTGCGGCATGGCCGCAATCTGTTCCAGCGTCAGGGTCGGTTGGTGCCCCCGGGTTTTAGGGACTGAGTGGGTCCGCACCGGCGGTTCACTCAGCTGCTTTGCCTGCTGCATTTTCTGTACTGGATCAGGTGCCGGTTTCGGTGCAGGCTTGTTGAAACCTGCGGCCTCTTTATAGAGACTCATGACCTGCGCTGCACCCAGTGGGCTGACACGACTCAACTCCTGAACATCAGCCGTTTGTCGTGCAAACCAGCCTTTAAAATCCTCACTGGCGGAGATCTGCTCTACATCGGGATGCAGACTGCGCAACTTGTTCCAGAATGCCTGTTGTGCCCGCTCCGCCTCCTGCTCCTGCCGGGCCTTCTCAATAGCGGCCAGCCGCTGTTCCAGTTTGCGGTTGAGCTGTTCCGACTCATCCAGCTTGTTGAACACCGGGTCCAGCTCCTGGTAGTCCTTGCGGAGTTCCTGGAACTGGTCGGACGGCTCTGGCTCACTGTTTGGCTGAGCAGTACCCTGCTGACTGAGCAGATCCACCTTGGCCTTCAGCAGCGCCATCTGCTGCTGAAGCTCGGTATTGCTGCGCTCCAGGTCAGCGGCTTTCTGCGTAGCCTGGGTCATCAGGGCATGGGCATTCTTGCGGGACTCTTCCGCCTTGGTGTACTTGTCCTGCCAGTCTTCACCGTTATCGTCATTGGATGCTGGAGCAGGCGGCTCTGACGGTTCGTCATCAGCGTCCGACTCCGGTTCGGGTGGCGGGGGTAGCTCATCAGCGGGTGGGTTCTGATCGGTTTGCTTGTCCTGCTCGTCCTCTTGCTCTGCAAAAGCGGCAGGGGCGTCCGTAGTCAGACCCATAAGGGCTGCCAGTTCGGCATCGGTTTCCTGATCCAGTTTTTCGGCATCAATGGCCATTTCACTCTCCCTGTGGGGCTCGTTGGCTTGTCCACTTGGTTGCGCCTGTGAAAGTCCGTGGGGCTCTGGGCTTGTCCATGTTCTTTCAGGCATTGTTCGCCGCCCGCTTTCCGCTGCCCGCCACCCGTAAAAGACAGTAGATGTGCTTTTTCGGGAAGCGGGGAGCGGAAAGCGGGAGGCGATGAAAAATCATTGTTGTAGGTAAGTGCGTGATCGCTGCGCCAGTTGCATCAGATCACTGAGCTCCTGAGTCTTACCCTGCAGGATGCGCAATTCGGTTGAATCCCGGGCGTGAGACATTTTCTCCAGCAGTTCCGCCCGTCGACGTTGCAGGTGCTCGACCAGCGTCTGGTAATCCGGGTTGCCTTCCAGCCTCAGGATCGCGTCCGCCTCCTGGCTGGTCAGGTGCAGGGGATTGGGCATAGAGTTCTTCCTCAGGGCGCAGGGCTTTATCCGGATCGATATCCAGAGACTTCAGGTATTCGTTATAGAGATAGCGGTGGTCGGTCATCGGCCCCAGTACCGGGTTCATACTGACATTCAGGGCATTCATCATCCGCTCTGACTGAAGCTCTTTGGCCACCAACGCGGCACTGCCCATGGCCACCACATCCAGATCGCCCCGCTTGGCATCTTCGATATCGCTCCGGCGCATGGCGAAATTGAACAGGCTGTCGATCAGAGGCACCGTGGCGTAGTCGTCAATATTTTTCACCACGCTTTTCAGGGCCACATTGGCGGCGGTCATCAACATGCTCATGCCGCTGGCGGTCTTGTTCAGGCTCTGGGTCTGTTCGCCGTGGGTATAGCTGGGCAGTGAGGTCTCTTCATCCGCAAATCGTCGGAACAGTTCAAAGATGCCAGACAGGTCCTTTTGGTTGCTCTGGATATTGATGGCCTGAATCATTGGCCCCTCACCGGCTTCCCCGTCATAAAACCAGAGTCGGTAGGGATAGATCTTCTTGGCATCTTCCAGGCTCATCCCTTCCGGAAATTTGCTCACATCCATCTGGAACATGGGACCAGCGGTGAGGGCGGCATTGTCCAGCAGCGCCCGGCCAGTGGAGTTCATCACATCCTGGCTGTCGTTCATCATGTAGGGGATGCCGATCCCCCAGAACCGGTGCAACACACTTTCGTAGGGAACAAACTTGTAAGGGATCGCTTCTGGTTTCAACGGGTTGAGCCTTGCCATAATCATCCGGCCATCGCAGATCCAGATATTGGCCTGGTACTCGGCCTGCTCATCAATATCATCAACCCCATACTCCTTCAGCTGCTGGCCATCCACCGGCCCCCAGTACTCGAGGACATCAAAACGGTTGGGTGTCACATACTGCTCATCGTTGTCGTTGATATTACGCAGTTCCCGTTCGTAATCTTCAGGGATATGGTTCCCCTGGGGAGACTCCATCAGAATGGCGTGAATGGTCTCGGTCTCGAAACCGTGACTGCCTGCCAGTTCCCGTAGCTCATGTTTGGTCAGCACATGGCGGCGGAACAGATCGTTGGGCTTACCGGGATCGTGGGAATAGGGATCGGGAAACAGATCAAAGACACTGGCCCATTCAATATCCGGCTCAATGCTCTGGCGCTCGATCAGTTTCCACTCATCCCCCTCACTCTCCCACTTCTCATGGTTGCGGATATTCAACGTGGCCACCTTGATACAGCCAGTGCCAAGGGTGACTTGCTCCTTCACCATCTTTTTGATTTCGGTGAGCGCGTTGGCATTGATCAGGTAGTCCTTGATCAACCGCTTCATTTTCATAGCGGCTTCGTTGGCACGTTCCAGTGCTTCGGCCATCAGCGCCCGCTCCATCTCATCGTTTCGTTCCTGGATGAGTTGGTTACGGGTATGGGGATCAAGTCGATAGGGGAGCAGTTCCTGAATGGCCATCATGCGGATCTGTCGTTTAATCGACGCCGGAATGTCGGCCATTGGGCTGGGCACAATATCCCAGAAACTGTCCACGTTTTGAAACAGCAGATCCACCAGTCGAGAATAAGCGGCATTGACCTTGGTGGCGGTGATCTTGATAAACACCCGGCTTAACGCCTGCTGCTCTTCCATCACCTTTTCCTGCTCGGAACCGTATTCACCCTTTACCGCACGGAGCGCTTCCAGCCACTCGTCTTCCACTTCCCGGCGAGCTTCCCGGTATCCCTGCCAGCGGCTTTGCAGGTCAGCGGCAAAGGCGTCACGCACCGCCTGCTCCTGACGGTCGGCATCCTCTGCCTGCTGCATCTCCGCCTGTGTCACCTCGTCCGGTGTGGCGACCTGTACCAGTCCGTAGTCCATCCTGTGGGCTTCCTTGACAAAGTAACCGCTTAGGTTACTTTCAATGTATGATTATCAGTTTCCTGCACAAAGGACTGGAACGGTTCTACCGAACGGGTAAAACCTCCGGTATACAAGCGCAACACGCTAAAAAATTGAAACGCATTCTGTTGTTGCTTAATCGGGCAAAACAGATCGGTGATCTGGACATTCCCGGCTTCCGTCTTCATCCACTGAAAGGGGAACGCAAAGGCATCTGGTCAGTAACCGTCAGTGGTAACTGGCGGGTCACGTTCCGGTTCAATGGCAACGATGCCGAAATCATTAACTATGAGGACTACCACTGATGGAAATGTTTAATCCGCCCCATCCGGGCGAAATACTGAGCGAAGAAATCCTGAAGCCACTGGATATCAGTATCGTGGATGCTGCCAGTCATCTGGGCATTACCCGCAAAACCCTGTCCAAGATCATTCATGGCCGTGGTGCCATCACGCCGGAAATGGCCTTTCGGCTTGAAAAGGTCTTTGGCAACCCTTCTGCCAGTGTCTGGCTGGGGATGCAAAATGATTACGACCTCTGGCAAGTCAGGCAAAACGCGCCCATCGTCACCCCTTTTCAACCGGATGCCGCCTAACGCCTCCGGTTCTTCTTCCCTCTGCGCCTGATCCACTCAAGCCGGTGGCCAGCCATGATGGCGGGGTAGTTCCCCACCACCCGCTGGGTGAAACGTATGATTCTGTGTTCCATCAGTAAGCCGACTTGCCCGGAGCCCGATACTTCAGCTCGTTAATATTGATCTTCTGCCGTGGCAGCTTTAGCACCATCTGCTGGGCAATGGCGTAACTGATCACCCGATCATCAAAGCAACCTTCCTGCGCGTTGCTGCTGCCGTTGTCCTCAATGACGTAGGTCTGGCACTCAGCAATAGTGTCCTTGTTGCAGATACCCGACTCGCCATCCCGCAGCAGTGCCGCCAGGTGGTCGATCATCAGGGGCTTGGATTTCGTGGTGGTTTGCCAGCCGAGGCGTTTGGTGCGCTTCTGGGTTCTCTGGTCCACCGTGGTTTCCATGTACAGATTGGGGTACTTCAGGTCTTTCAGCTTGGTGACCGTGGTCAGACCGTGGTTATTGCGCTCCACGCCGACCAACGCGCCGTTGTAGAACCGGCCCAGCTTGTCCAGCATCTTGCCCAGATCGTCCGGTGCCACATGGCCATGCCAGTGGGCTAACTGATAGCCGTCACGGTCACACACATCAATGGAGCTGTAATCCCCGTGCTTGTGCTTGTCATTGACCGGGGCCAGCCCCTCCGCCACATCGCAGCCGATCACGTACTGAGTGCCGGTCTTCGGGAACTCCCAGACTTGCAGCAGCCCTGACTTATTACGGTTCACGCCGTTGATGGTCAGCTCGATGGACTGTTTCGGGGCGTAGCATTCGACCTTGGCCGACTCGGTGTGCTTGGGATCAAACACCGGCCTGCCGGAGAACAGGAACGCTTCCTCCACATTGCAGGGGTATTCCTGTTTGAACTTGTCTTCTGACTTCAGCTCATAGATTTTCTGCCGCCGCCACTGGAGCTGTTCATCGCTCAGGTGGTAGGTCTGCTTCAGAAATCTTTCATCATCATCGAGCGTGAAGCCTGCCGGAGCTGCCGCCTGATATTCCTCCTGCCAAAACCACGGGATAAACACCAGTTCAAAATCGCCACGGCCAGCAGCAGCGTCCATAACGTAATCATAAAAAACACCACCGACCCCGTTTGCAGTGCTTTCAAGGATGACTTCAGTGTCTGCTTCATTGGGGACCGCCTGTAACACACCGGCCAGGTGTTCATCTGCGTTTGGCCAGAAGGCGACTTCTGAGCCGTGGAATAGTTGGGCAGTACTGGATCGCCCTGCTCCCCGGTTGCCTGCGGTACCCACCCGATAACCGGAGTCATGGGTAAAGTCCATCTGCTTGGCACTCTTGTTACTGAGTGTCTTCTGGGCAAAGGCAGGCAGGTTTTCGTGGTAGCGCAGCACCATATCGAACAGGTTGGCCGTGGCGTCCGCTTCGTGGGTCAGGATGTAAGCTCTCAAACCACGATTGTTGCTGACCTTCCAGTAAAACCGGGCTTCGGTGTACGTGCTGCATCCCTGCTGCCGACCTTTCAGCACCACGATCCGAACCTTGCCGGTGCGCTTGAGCTGCTGGTTGATCCGCTTGTGCAGGTACTTCTGGGCTGCGTTCAGCTTCAGGGGCACCACTTTGGCCGACTTGGTTCTGATTTTCAGGCAGAGGCTGGCAAAGTAACGGAAATCAAACAGCAGCTTCTCTCTGCCAGTCAGTCCTCGTCTTCGCTGTCGGCTTCGCTGTCCCTTGCTGCCAGCCATTCGTCCACCGTTTCCAGTTCGTCCTTGATGACGGTCTGCTCAAGCTTGTCCCGCCATTTGAACCGGTTCTTCATGTACATGATCATCATGGCAGGCTGCACCTCGGCCTGAGCCAGTGCGCCCCTGATGTACTTGTCTTCCCACCAGGCTTCAGCCAGCACATCCCCCTGCTCCACGGCAGCGGCAAAGTCTTCATGCCTATCGATGTAGGACAGAAACGTCTTGTAGCTGATGCCGAGCTCTACGGCAGTCGCCTTACGACTCATGCCTTCGGCCATCAGGTCTTTCACCTGCTGACACATCGCGGGTTTGTATTTACTGGGGAATGCCATAACTAAATGAGGTGCCTGAATGCGTAGGCGATCAGAGCAGCGGTGACGGTCATCGCCACCCATTGCACAACACTGCTGATCACGGAGTTTTTCTGCACGGCCTTCTCGATGGTGTCCAGCCGTTCTTCACTGCGTTGTTCCCGCAATGCCAGGTTGACCATCCGTTCATCGTGCTTGGCCAGCGTCTGGAGTATCTGGGTGATCCCATCAAGCTTTTCTTCAATCCGGTTGAAGCGGTCTTCGTCGGCCATGGTTACCTCCGGGCAACGCCCTTCAGTTTCTCCACCGTTCGCGCGCCCCCCAGTCCCAGCAGGCAGAGCAACAGGGTAATCACCGTACTGGTGTCAGCCGCAGGTAACTGGCTGGCAATGTCGGCACGATCCGACAGATTCAGTCCGATGATGATCAGGTCACGGACAATCCACGTCCACGCCAAAATGAAAACACACAACCAGCCAAGGGCAGGCCGCCAGCCGGAGACAAACCGGCTTGGGTGTTTTGCTTCCTCGATGTTGGCCAGTACCTGCAATATGTGAGGCTGTTGTAATTGTTGATTGAGCGAGAGCTCCGCCTTTGCCCGTTCCTCATCGGAGGTAAACAGGCTGTCGAGTCCCCCCATCAACGCCTTGGCGATCCCTGCCATGGGGTTGAGGTTAATCATCCATCAGCTCGAAGTGTGGGTAATCAATGAATTGGTGGTCGGTCATTGCGCCGTCCCTGTCCCAGTCACCACCCCAGCGCAGCCGGATGCCCATGCCCTGGGCAATGCCGAGCACATACCCGGCAAAGTGGGCAGCTCGCTGGTAGTCGAACCAGTCCAGCGGAAAGGGCATCACGTCCACCGCCCTGCTGGGCAGACTGTTGTGCTTGCTGTTCGGCCACTGCACTTGGGACTTGCCGCCCTCAAAGGCCAGAGTCTGGGCTGCCTTGCCCCGATGGCCACAGATGATGGTGCAGTCGTAATGCTGAATCACTTTGTTGAAGACACGCTGAAGCCGTTCATCGCAACTGGCCAGATGCCGTTTGGACGAAGCGGAAAAGCGGTACATGGTGTCCCTTTTTTTTAGTGGTGTAGCTTGGGAGGCGATTTATGATCCCGCAGGCACAAAAAAACCCGCTGTTAAGCAGGTTCTTTGAGAAGGATTCAAGCTGGGAATGGTTGAGTGACCGGGTAATTTCCCAGCATGTATATTTACGGTATGTTTACTCTCACTTTATGTCAAGGGTGGAAGTATCTTCCTTGTGATGCCATACCTTCAAAATCACCACTTCGTTATCGTTGGCCAGATAACGCACCGTGTAGTGACCGACAATCAGATCACGCAAGCAGGGGTTCAATTCCTGCCCCACCAGAACCCCCATCCTTGGCTGTTCACACAGGTGTCTGATTTTTCCAGTCAAAATAGAGGCCATGCGTTTGGCTGCTGCCGGATTCTTTTCAGCAATAAACGCCCGTAGTCGTTTCAGATCATCAACGGCACTTCTGGAGAACCTGAGTTTCATTCAGGTGCCTCCAGTTCATTGTCACTGCCCCAGCTATCCAGCCAAGCCATGACCGCATCACCGTCCACAGTATCCCCTCTGCGAACCTGATCAAGGGCTTCCAGTGTCTCGTCCCATTCCTGCATTTCACGGGCATGTTTCCTGATGTACTCACGAACCGCCTCGTTGATCAGATAATTGCGACTGCGACTCATCACTTTGGCCAAACGGTTTAGTGGCTCTTCAATGTCCTGATTCAGGCGAACACTGGATACACTCATTTATCGTCCTCCGGTTATGAGTGTATTACATTGTAGTACACTATTGACTCACAATCCCCTGCAACAACTCCCCCTCCGGAGATCCATACCACTGGGCAATCAGGGTGCTGGCTTTTAACTGAGGGTGCTCCCTGAACGCTCTGGCTACCTTATCCAGCAACAGCGTTTCAATGTCGCTGGTATCGTCCGGTTCTATCACTAATTTCTTAACCAGTTTCGGATTGCTCATTAGGGCGCGGATCTTGTCTTCTGGAGTCTGGTGAGTATCCGAAAGAAATTCATCAGGTAAATCACCCAAGCACCTTATTTGCCGATTCCACCGTTCAGCCTTTTGTGCAAAACGGGCTTGAAAAATAGCCTCTTCAATAGCCTTATCCACAACCTCCTTACTGCTGCTGATGATCCCTTGCAGTTGTTCCTCGTCGATGGGCAGGTAAGCGCGTTTCGGGTCGCGATAACGGTTAACCACAATGACATCCACGGTCCTGATGTCCCTTTTGCTAAACCTGAAATCACCGTATGCCAATCTGTCTTCCATACTTACTCTCCGTATTGAATCACGCCTGCCTGCTCCAGCAGGGCTTGCGCCTCATCTTCCGCCAGTCGCACCCACTCACGGCACACCGCCCGGCACTTCTGCTGCCAGCGGTAGACGGTACTCTCGCCCTTATCCTTGATGGTCACCCTGCCCTTTTGCTGACGTAACTGCGGGTGTTGCAGTTCGTGCATCAGCCAGAGGCGCAGCAGGACCGGATTACTGCGAAACGGTTTGGGCAGTCTCTCATCGGTGCGAAAGTGGTGCTGTAGCCGTTGAAAGGCCATGACCCGCTTGCTGTGGTCGTCATCATAACGAATGGTCAGAATGTCGTGCAGCTCCGGGGTCATCCGTTGCCGCAGATAGCCCTGATATATACCATCCTCGCCCAGCCGTTCGTCACGGGTGCTTGCCACTGGGTTTACCGATGTCCGGCGATACCCGGTATTAATATCTCTCTGCCAGCGTGCGTTGTTCATCATCGGTTCCGGTACGCCGAATATCCGGTGCAGTGCCTGTTCCAGTGCCCGGTACATGGTCAGCCCTCCCCCACATAGCCGACAAAGGTTTTGCGGTAGTTCTCCACATCTGTTTGGGTCTGCTTCACCAGATCGCTTTCCCGTCCGTAGAGTTTCCTGAACGTTTCCGGGGCCAGATGGACAGAGTCGTAGGTACTGAACCGGTGATGCAGAGGACACAGCGGCAGGGTGTCAAAGTGACTGGCTTTCCTGCCCAGGCCGGTACCACTGCGCTGGTGATGCACTTCCACCGGGGTTGTGGTCTGGTTATTGATCCGGCAGGCAATGCAGCTCAACTGGGCTACGTCCCGCAGGTAGTCTTTCTCTTTCCGGGTCATCCTTGCCCCCTGTCAAAGTGAATGAACTGTTCAACCAGTGACTCGACTTCTTCCCGGCTCCAGACGTGGTTTCGGTCCCTGTTCAGTACAAGCTGTAAGAACACGTCCAGCACCGCCGAATAGACCTGTTCAAACTCCACCTGCTCCATGCTTTTGAACGCCACACTTTTCGCCCTGGCACGCACCCCACCATCGGGATACCCAATCACCTCATAGAACCCGGCCTGCACCATGGCCCAGTAGCGGAACTCATTGAAGTCCCACCGGGGTGTTACCCACTGGCCGGTTCGAGCCATTCTGACCGGCGGCTGGGGCAACCTCTCAAACACGTTGAACGCAATGCTGCACAGCTTCATGAACTTCCGGTGAAACAGTGCATTCCTTGCCCGGCGCACCTCGGCAGAAATCATCTCGCCAGGCCTGAGGCGGTAGATATACTGCTCGTCAACGGCCGATACCGGTCGCAGGATCGGTTGAGGGTCATTTCCCCTGACCAGTTCCAGCGTGGCACTCACTGGATCGCCTCCAGAAAGGACCAGAAGACCAGCTTCACCAGAGCCACCCAGACCATGGCCAGCATCACTGCATCGCTTGGTGAGTTACCCATCGAACGACATCCCTTTCAGTTTTGCCCTGGCACCGGCCCCGTCCAGCGGGTCAATGCCCTGCTCCTTCATGGTTTTCCGCTGCAACTGCTCGGAGTAAATGGTCGGGTCAAACTGCCGTTCGATGGCCTTCTGCGGCTCCAGAGACTCACCGTTCACCGCCTTGATGATCAGCGCCTGATAGGCATTGGCAAACCGCACCTTCGCGTCCCGCTGCTCCTGAGCGGTCAGGGCAGAACGCAGTTCATGCCAGCCCGTCTCCCTCCCCGCCAGATACACCGCCCGATGGCTCCAGGGGTGATGACTGGGCGAACCTGCGCCGTCGTTGGCCTCCAGCCATGCCTTCGCCATCGGGGGTAGTCCGATGTCCTCCGGTTTCGGCTGACACAGCCTCAGAAACTCCGGGACTGACGGCGGCCAGTCCTTCTCCTGCTGACACCGCTTGATGCCCAGAGCCAGCAGTTTCGGGTCTAAATCCTTCAGGGTGTTCAGCCATGCCCCCGTGCGATCCGCCAGGCCGTGCTCCTTCGTCCACTTCGTACCGTACAGACCCGTCATGGTCGAAAACAGCTCCGCGATCAGCTTCGGGGTTATACCCGTCGCGCTCCTGGCGCTTGGTGGCACTTCCCCCGTCCTGGGGGTCGTAACCTGCGGCTTCTGCGAACTCCGGTTCCGGCTGGAGGTATTCCCGGTTGGCTTCGATGACTTGATCGAGCGCACTGCGCTGGCCGCCAGCTCTTTGCCTTGCTGCATGATTCACCGTCCATGGATTTGTCAGGTTGTCCGGGTTGTTCAGGTAGGGTTCCGTGGTCATCACATACTGGGTTCCGGTCTGCTGCGTTTCGTCACAGTACCGGGCATAGGCTTGCAGGTTGGCCAGTAGCTGCTCCGGGGTGAACAACTTCTGCCGGATCAGCTTCTGGTACTTGCTGAAGGTTTTCTGCTTGTAGCCCTTCTTGCCCTCCCGCTTGGGAAAGGTCTTCCACCACTGCTCAAATTCCCCGGCATAGGGCACTGCGATTTTTTCCGGTTTATTCTCAGGGACTGCCGTGGGCGATTCAGGTGTACCAGTCGTGCTCCCGACACTTGATGGCACTTCCACCGTCCTGGGGGGCGCACCAGTCGTGCTCCCGGCACTTGATGGCACTTCCCCCGTCCTGGGAGGCGCACCAGTCGTGCTCCCGGCACTTGATGGCACTTCCCCCGTCCTGGGGGTCGTGCGGTCGTCAGACTGCACGTATTCTTTTAATCTATTCTCTAGTTCTCTATTTCTCTTATTCTCTGGACGAACTTCTTCCGAACAACTCCCGAACAATCTCCGAACGTCTTCAATTAATCCCCCTGTGTCCTTCGAGGGCTTGATACTGCTGGCTTTGACGCACGTCACCTGCATCACATCCACCACGGCAGGCAGGGCAGAAACCACAGCAGCAGGAAGACTGCGCAGCACCCTTAACCGGGCATCCATCTGGGCAATATTGTCTGCCGGATTGTGCTCCATAAACTTATGGATGCAGACGTACTTTTGCCGTTCGGCATACGTTAGGAAGTTGTTCGCCGTCAGTTCGGAAAGTGTTCGGGAAACCTTCGCCACGTCCCAGTCAAGGTCGGCGGCAATGTAGTTCAGGGGCAGGCGATAAATGCCCACCATGTTCGAGTGCTTGCAGGTCAGCAGGTACACGGCCAGCAATTTAGCTTCACTGGAACAATAGTTAATGTCCTCACTTTCCCAAAACCGGCAGGACACCTTGCCAAAGTCTTTCATTGATTCGCCACCGGAAAGAAACGGTTAATCTTGCGGACCTGCTCCTGGTTACGGGACATCCACTTTTCGATAAAGTTGAACACATTGCCCCGTGAGCCCGGCTGATCCCAGCGGTCAATCATGTAATGGAACGCATTGATCATGTGGTCTTCAATGTGATCTGCGATCAGTGGGAACTGGTCTTTGAGATACTCAACAAACTCAATATTGGTCTTCAGTGGTGGGTTGTCCTTAACCGGCCATGAAATCTCATTCCATGCCAACGGGTTCGGATTTACTCCTTCAGCTACCGGGTCTATCACGCGCCACCTCCTTTGGCCTGCAATGCGATGCCGATCAGGTGGCACTCGTCCTGTTCGATGGTGAACTCAACCCCATCCCTTATCAGGGTCGCCACTGCACGGGGCGGAACCTTTTCGCTATACTCTTTTTCCGGCAGACGGCCCGTCTCCGTGGAACATGTCACACCGGTCACTTGGCCGTTATTCCCCCTTGCGCAGTTGGACGCCGATATGCCGATCATGGCTTCCATTCCGTTCAGGGTGACACCGGAGGCTTCACGGGTGGTCTGGAGGTTATGGTGGGGCTGCAATGGGATGGTCACTGTTTATTCCTTTAGGCTTTTTGTAACTATTCAGCACTGAGCAAAGGCATATTACAGTAATTCCGAACAGCTCTATGAAGTGATTGATATATGTCCATTCCCTGTTTTCTGGCAGACGACAAATAGCTGCGAATCCGTGCAAACATAGAACCACCGTCTGCACTCCTGAAGCAGCCTGAGATTTTCTGCTTTAACTTGGCCATTCGAACATCCCGCTCACTGCCATTGTTATCGAAGGGAATGGTAAAATCTGACATGAAGCGCAGTGTCTCAGCCTTGAACTCAGTGAGTCGTTTGAAGAGATTGTAAGCTTTAGTATTCTTGACTTTCTTGCGCTTAAGCTCCTCTCGTTGCTTCTCCATATAGACGACTTCTTTCATTAGAGCCCGCTGAAGCAACCGGTCATAAATCTTCTCGATTCGTTCACAGACAACACTTGGCATCTGTAGCATACCTATGGTCTTAAAGCCCTTGCAGTAATGCCAGGAAAGCCTCAGTAGCTTCATCAATCGCAACGCCAGTTGATTGCTGTCCCTATCAACAACACCCAAAAGCTCCCTCAGGTGATGGGCATTGCAAAGTACGTGAGTTGCCGCATATGCAAAATAGGATTTCCAATGATCATGAACCAGAACGCCTGCAAATGTTAGCAGTATGCCCATCGTGTCCATGGCCTCACGACCTCGCTTTTCAGACAAGTAGTAGAGCGTCCATTGTTCATCCCGCATAACGTGTAGCCAGTGCAAAGAGCCCTCGGCCCGCATACCCGTTTCATCGGCTCCGGCAACAGACGATTCCCGCAAGGCGTCACGAATAACCTCTTCAGTAGAAGCCAGATTTTCATAGGTTCTGGCCACAAAATTGGCGACAGTGCCTGCACTTACACTCATTTTATAGAGAGTATTAAAATACTCTGACACGCGCTTAAAAGGCAGGAAATGGTATTGGTTAAGATAGACGGCCATAGCCTGTGTGGCTGAGCCATATTGTGCGGCAGCGGTAACACCTTCCGGGAATTCAGCCTGATTCCGACAACCACAAGTGCAGATTTTTACTTCAGCTCTATGGGCCGTTACTTCAAATTCACCCGGTCTCCCTGGTTCAAACACCTGTCGTTCAATATATTTGACCGGCTCACTATCAAGAAGAGACGCCTGACATTTATTGCATTCTTTAACCGGAAGGTACTCAATTAGGACTTACGCATTGATGACACCGATAAATTTTGGTAGGAGGTGATCCTTCCCCTTTGCAAAACTCTCAATGAAAGCGCCTATTGTCTCTTTAAACAGCCCCCGTTGGTGCTGATAAATATTCGTAAACTCCTGCTCTATCTGCATTTTCTGGAGATAAACAAAAGCTAAAATTGCAGCAAATATATGGTTTCTGACGGGTCGTTCGCTGCGAACCTGAAAGTGCTCAATATGGCAAACCTGCTTGATCGCCCTGTGAAACTGTTCGATCTGCCAGTGCTGGTCATGGATCTGCTTGAAGTCATTGCGTTCAAAAGGGACTTCCTCTGGCAAGTAAACCACGTAGTGGCGACGCTGGTCTTTTAGCATCGTCCTGAACAACCGGATCTTACCGAAGTCTTTGAGCCATACATCCAGACCATTGTCGGGGATGTCGAGGTGTTGAACCTGCTGCCATTTACCTTTTTCCAGTGATACTGTCCTGTTTTTCTCAACGGCAAACATAAACCCAGTCTGATGGTTTTTAATCGTCTTCAGGTTAGTCGTGCAGCTGTACCAGGAGTCACCGGTAACGAACGCTGGCTTCAGCCCCCATACCAGCACTTCAATCAACATTTCACGGAAGTAGTCGTTTTTTGTCTTGTCTTCCGATTTGTCGTATATCCTGTAATTCACCGGCATATGGCGCCCGGATACGTCGGTGTAATAAAGGGTGATGAGGTTAACTCCCTTAACCACTCGGTGATGTTTACCCGACCAAAAGTGGCCAACCAGTGCCACGGAGTAGCTATAAGGTTTGTCGAGCACGCTGTCATCAACGCTCAGGGTGCCGCCAATAGGGTTTAAACTTTTGACTGCTTCATCGTACATATCTTTGGGCTGATAGTTTTCACGCTTAAGAAAGCGGTTTGCGCTATCGTGAGAAAAGTCGGTAACCTCGGCCAGTCTTGTGCATGTTGATGATTTTGGCTCACTAATCAAAAAGCCAATGTATTTTGCAAGAGTGCATCGTGCAGTGGTCGGTCGAGTGGTAGTTCTCACTTTCATCCCTGAAGACATCTGTTTTTTGGCATTATCAAATTTTAGAGCCTGTTGTCAATGCGTAAGTCCTATCAATATAGTCAGGGATATCGACCTGTTTAAGACAAGTGCCCTGATGCCCTTTCTTTCCACCGGCTTTATTACCAGAAGACTGTCTCAGACTTTCTAGGATTGGGTTTTTCATCCGATGGATCGGTACCTTTATCTGCGGAAAGGTCGTCAGAATGATCTGGAGAATTACTGTTTTTACAAGGTTTTTGATAACCATCAGACGATGGCGGCTTGCTGCTGTTTTGACTGTTCTTGCCAACCTTTTCTTCCAATTCTCGACATCGCTCTTCCAGACAGGCAACTCTCATCCGCAGCTCTGCATTCTCTTTCAAGAGAATCTCAGCCGACATAGTTGCGGGTAGTTCTGGAATCATGCTGGCGAATATTGTGGAAAAATGGTGCTTAAGAGGATGGTATAAAAATCAGAAAATTCCAGATTTATGTGGGGGTGCTGAACAGTTACGGCTTTTTTTGATTTACCCATTCACGGTAAATTCAAAAGCTAATTTTGTAAACAAACAACTCAACTTGCTAACACCTTGAATATTTTGATAACGAACTATGCGAAACAACCTAATGGCCAGAGCCTATCTGCCATCGTACCTGCTGCTTTTTTCTTTTCTTGGCTGGTTTACAATCAGTAAACAATGGATAAAACCGGTTATCAGACAAGTAAGGATAAGAACGTGACAACCTGGGCAGAACGGGTAAGACAACGGGCGTCTGAACTCAAACTTTCCGATGCCGACATCGCAAGGCGGGTGCCCTGTTCTAGGGCATCGTTCAGTAACTGGATGAGTGGGAAGCGCTCCCCTAAGCCAATGCATCGCTACATCATTGCCGACATTCTAGGGGTCACGGCACACTGGCTGGAAACCGGCGAGGAAGCACCTGAAAAAATTCCCGGAGTTGATGTTGGCAAGTTCATTCAGGCAATGGCGGACCTGGAAGCCAGGGAACAAACCACATCCGAAAACACCGGTATCACAATCCTGAAAAAGGACAGTCAGGGGTATCTGCTCCGCATGACCAGTGATGCCATGCTCAATCCCCATGATGGCGAACACCGAAATATTCCAGTGGGCAGTACCGTTCGCATCGACACCACCGTTGCTCCTCAACCCGGTGACATTATCCTGATCGAGTACGAAGGCGAGCTGCGGTTACGGGTCTGGCGTCCTGCCGAAGGGCAGTACCACCGCCTGCTGGTTATCAACCCGTTTTACCAGAATATGCTGGCCATTGATTACGAAGGGCC
The DNA here is from genome assembly GCF_023716865.1 of Endozoicomonas sp. SCSIO W0465. Taxonomy (NCBI): domain Bacteria; kingdom Pseudomonadati; phylum Pseudomonadota; class Gammaproteobacteria; order Oceanospirillales; family Endozoicomonadaceae; genus Endozoicomonas; species Endozoicomonas sp. SCSIO W0465. The sequence continues at coordinate 130,878 of NZ_CP092417.1, read as the reverse complement.
ACTGGAAAAAATCTATCGCGGCAAAGCGGTGTCCATCTTCACCACCCTTTAGTCCAGCCCCAATACCCCCGGCTGCTGCCCATATACCTTCATGCAGCGGCCATCGACAACCTGCTTGTCATCCTCCCGCATCAGCCCATTCAGGGCATCGCAGTAGAGCTTGGCAACATTATCAAAATCCGGCTTCACCGATTTTTTTTTCTTTGACCAGCTTTTCGTAATTGGAAACACCGCCAGCACCAGCTCCCCAAGTTAACCAGCCAGTAAGTCTGGACTGCCCTATGGCGGCCATATTGGTCACCTGCTCGGCCTGCCTGGTCACTTCCGGTGTATTTACCCGTCGCCTTTCAAGTTGCTACGTTGTTGGCTGCATTCGCTCACTATTGTCACATAGTATTTCTATGTCCCATGGCTTCGCTCATTTACCACCACGTAGCAACTTGAAATCCATTGGTTATAGCAACGACCGTACGGGTAAATCTTGACCTTCCCTTTCCCATGGGGAGGTCGTTAACCAGTGTTAACAAACTGTCTCTGCTTTTTTCAGCGACTACCAATTGTAAGTCCTCCGGCAGCCTTTCCAGCCATTTCTTCAGCTTCATCCCCGCCCCTAAGCCTTGCACACCAGCGCCAATAGTTTTTAATAATCGCAATATAATTTTTAATTACTAAATACGATAAGGTTAGCTATATTAGCTTTGCTATCTTTTATGTAAACAAAGATAACAATTTAATTAAACATAAAGGCAACTCAATGGACGCAGTACGTCTAGACCCCTATGGCATTCAGAATGCCGCTGACCACAAAGAGGCACTGGCCCGGTTTATTGAGTCCGAGCTGGAAGCTATCGAAACCAACCTGAAAGATCAACTCGACAGCCAGTCGGCCTGCACCGTAAACGGCATCGGCACCATCAACCTTTACCGCTTCCTCAACTTCCTCATCACTGAAGAATTTAACCCTCAACAGGGTTTCAGGTTGCTGGCTGTACACCACCTGGCTTATGCCTGCGACCACAACGAAGAAGCCCGTCTGACCGGTCGGGATATCCGTAACTACGCAATAGAAAGAGGTTATTGCCATGGATAACACCAACCAATTACACGCATCCGTGCTTCACAGTGTTAGCGACTGGCTAAAAGAGTTAAGGGTGATGTACGACCTGACGGTGTTCCTCAATCTGGTGGATGAAATCGCTAATAGCATTTCCGTATCCATGACCAGCGAACAAATTCACACCGTCATCAGAGAAACCATGGGGTCATGGTTCAAGCGCCAGAAAATAGAGGATGTTCTCTTTATCCCTGTAGATGACTGGTATGAGCTGAACGAAAAAATTGCCAGCAATATAGTGACCACCTTAACCGCTGATATCTGCGATAGGGCTCTTAGTCGGCGCTCTCAGGTTTTACGTGACAGGAGCTTGCGTAATGCCAACTAAAAAAGAAAGAACAGCAACCGATGATGCCCCAGAGAGCCATGCCCATGACCGCGCCAGACACCCAGTCGGTCAGCGAAATCGGCCTGCTTCTCAACCGGGCAATGGAACAGAACGCCAACATCGAAACCCTGGAACGGGTAATAAAACTGTACGAACAGGGCCAGCACATACTGGCCAAGCAACAGTTCCACCATGCTTTTGCTGCCTTCCAGAGCGAAATGCCCAAGGTTAGGCGCAGCAAACAGGCCAACTTCCCGACCCGTAACGGTAGCACGATGTCCTACAGCTACGCCTCACTGGATGATGTGGTGGAAGCAGTGAAACCCGTACTGCACAAATTCGGGCTCAGCTACTGGTTTGAACAACAGCAGGAAGGCCCCTCCATATCGGTAACCTGCACCGTCAGCCACGTATCAGGCCACAGCATCAACAACGTCGTGACAGGTCCTATTGATACCAGCGGCAATAAAAACGGCATCCAACAGGTATCCTCTACCATCACCTACCTGAAGCGGATCGCACTGGTGGGTATCCTCGGCGTGGCCTGCACCGACGAAGACTTGGACGGCTATTCACCGGACATACCACAACAGAAGGCATCCGCTTACCCGGAGGATGACTTTCAGCGCAACCTGCCAGACTGGACCACCCGAATAGAATCCGGTCGCAACTCCGCGGACGAAATTCTGACCAGCATCAACAGCAAGGCCCCCGCGACCCCTGAACAAGTCCAACGCCTCCAGTCCATCCAATACAAAGGATAATCCAATGCAACTGATCAACGTTCGACAGGGTAGCCCTGAGTGGCTGGCCCTGCGCCGGGAACACTTCACCGCCAGTGAAGCGGTGGCCATGATGGGGGATAGCCCCTTCAAAACCCGTGACCGGCTTCTCCATGAAAAAGCCACTGGTAGCACCGAGGAAGTAACCCCACAGCAGCAACAGCGTTTTGATGATGGACACGCCGCTGAAGCACTGGCCCGTCCACTCATTGAAGAACAGGAAATGAAACAACTGTTCCCGGTCACTGGCACCCGTGATGTTGACGGCCTGCCACTGCTGGCCAGTTTTGACGGCCTTGATCTGGATCGCACCCTAATCTTCGAGCACAAGCTATGGAACAAGAAAGTTGCGGCACAGATCGAGGGAAATTGCTTAGAACCTGCCTATTACTGGCAACTGGAACATCAGCTCCTGGTGACTGGACAGGATAATGTTCGCGTCATCTTTGTCTGCTCCGATGGCACCCGTGACAAACTGCGCTGGGTTTATTACCAGACCCGTGATGATCGTCGTCAGGCCTTGATCGCCGGTTGGCACCAGTTCAAGGAAGACCTCGACAACTACCAGCCCCAGCCAGCACCGGCACAGCCACTGGTGGGCGAGGTCATTCAGGACACCACGGCTCTGGCGGTGCAGATCAACGGAAGCGTGTCTAGCTCCAATCTGCACCTGTTGGAAGAACAGGTACACCACTGCCTTAATTCCATAAAATCCGCACTGGTCACGGATCAGGACTTTGTTAATGCCAAAGCCGCTGTGAAATTCCTGAAGACCACGGAACAGAAGCTGAAGGATGGGAAGGAGGCAGCACTGGCACAAGTACCGGACATATTCCGGCTCTTTGCGGCCATTGATCGCCTGACGAAGGACGTAAAAAACAAATACAAGCTGCTGGCCGATCAAATTAAGGATCAGGACAGGCACATCAAGGACAGCATCGTCCTGCAAGCCGTCACCTCACTGGAAAAGGAACGTCAGGCCCTGAATGTCGAGCTGACGCCCGGCTGGATCGCTTCCGTTATCATCCCCGCCGAGTTCCAGGAGGTGATCAAGGGCAAACGGAATATCTCCAGTATGCAATCAGCCGTCAATGACCGGCTGGCTCAGGCCCGTATCGAGCAGAAGCAGCAGGCCAAAGCGGTGAGAAACAATCTGGCCGTGTACCAGAAAATGGCTGCCGACAAGGACTACCTCTTTCCCGATCTGGACACCCTGCTGCACAAGGACCCGATGGACCTGATGGCCATCATTGACATGCGCCTGAATCAGGAAGCCCGTCAGAACCAGCCAGCCAATGAACCGGCAGCACCGGTCCCCACGGCAAAACCGGACATCACGGAAGACCAGCAGGACCTGCTGTATGCCCATGGCGAGGTCAGGGAAGAAGTTTTCTCCGATTGCCCTCATGTCCTGGAGCAATTGATCGGCAAGAGTTCACTGGACCGGTACCGCTTCGATAAGAACGGCAACGAATACGGTGTTGAGCTGGTGATCCGCCGTACCGGCATCATCAGTTCCACCGACCAACTCACCCTGAAAGAAGCATGACCATCAGTCACAGGCTGGCCACCTGTCCTCCGAAAATGGCCACCCATTGTTTCTAGACACCATAACAACAAAAAGGTAACCCGCCATGTGGTTCAAAAACCTCAACGTCTACCAGTTCACCGAAGACTTCACCCTGACCGGCGATGGACTGGAAGAAGCGCTCCGACAGAACGGCGCATTCATCCCCTGCGGTCCACAGGACATGAGCCGCTATGGCTTTGTCTCTGCCCTCGGCCATCGCACTGAGGCCCTGGTTCACCAGAACAACGCCTGTATGCTGATCCGCGCCCGTAAAGAAGAAAAGATTCTGCCCAATGAGGTCATCAACGAAAAGCTGGCAGAAAAGGTCGAGCAGATTGAGCAGAACGAAGACCGGCAGGTATTCGCCAAGGAAAAGAAGTGCATCAAAGAAGACATCGTTATGGAGCTGTTGCCCCAGGCATTCACCCGCAATAAATACACCCATGCCTACATTGATCTGGTCCGTAACCTGCTCATCGTCAATGGCTCGGCCAAACAGGCTGAAGAACTGACCAGCAAACTGCGGGAAGCCCTCGGCAGCCTGCCAGTGCTCCCCCCTCAGACAAAAACCTTCCCCGCCACCTGCATGAGCGACTGGCTGAAAACCCAGGAACTCCCCAGCCCCCTGCTGCTCGGTGACCAGTGCGAACTGCGGGAACCCGGTGATGAAGGTGCGCACCTGAAGGCCAAACAGTTTGACCTGATCAACGGCTCCATCGAACCCCATCTGAAGGACGGGATGCTGGTCTGTTCACTGCTGCTCACCTGGCAGGACTCCCTCACCTTTACCCTGAACGAAAACCTGCGCCTCACCGGCATGACCATGACCGATGCCTTGCAGGCGGAACGGGACGAGACAGAAACCGACACCAAGCTGGAAGCACTGGACGCCGACTTTGCCCTGATGACCGGCACCTTCCGAAAATTCCTGCCCCAGCTTCTCAGCTATATGAACTAAATCTGAACCAAAGGAGAGCCACCATGGCCAGAGGCGTTAATAAAGTCATCCTGATCGGTAACCTGGGCAATGACCCGGATGTCCGCTACACCCCGGCAGGGGCTGCGGTGGCCAACCTGTCCATCGCCACCAGTGAAGTATGGAACGACAAACAGACCGGCCAGAAGCAGGAAAAGACCGAGTGGCACCGTGTCGTCTTTTTCGGCAAATCTGCCGAGCTTGCCCAGCAGTACCTGCACAAGGGCAGCAAAGTCTTTATCGAAGGCAAGCTACAGACCCGTAAGTGGCAGGACAACAGCGGTCAGGATCGCTACACCACCGAAGTGGTGGTCAATGGCATCAATACCCAGTTCCAGATGCTGGACGGTCAGAACCCGCAGCCTGCCCAGAACCAGCAGGCACCACAGCAACCTCAGCAGCGTCCGGCCAACCACCCGGCACAACAGGCACCGCAGAACAACCAGTACCAGCAAGCCCGTAACGGTCAGCAGCCTGCCACCCAGCAGGGTTATGACGAATATGACCAGAACATTCCTTTCTGAATCAGGAGGCAAGGATGCCAAAACTATCCATCAATGATCTGCGCATCGCACTGACTGCCGATTACACGGCCAAATCCGAACCTGACGACAAGGCCACACTGCTTCGTCTAAAACGGGACAGTGTTCGGGCACACAACCTTGCCACTGAAATGGCGGCCTCATGGTCAGGACAACAAATCTGTAAGGGCTGCATGATGGGTGCAGCACTTGATGCGCTCACCACACTGACGACGCCATATGATGCCTCGGAACAGGAGAGACAGCACCAACAGCAACTGATCGTCGCCTATCTCATTCAGGAAGCCTTTGAAAATCACCAATCCAAAGATGCGAGCAATTTTGCCCACTCCACGGATACCCGGCACACCACTCACTGATCAAGGACGAGACATGATTACTGAAAACACCCCACTGGATCGCCATCCACGGAAGAAGCGTCTGAAGCTGACCCAGCGCCGGGCAAAGTTCAAGGCCCAGAAAGTCGCCCGTCGCCTGAACCGGAGGTAGGGATGCCACAGCTTAACCAGACGGAAACCATAGACAGGCTCTTTCTGGAGCTGAGCCAGGTCACCAACGCCTTCACCGGCCGGGAGCTGGCTCTGGCCAGAGCCATCGAACGAGCTTTCATTGCGGGACTGGGCATCGGCAATGCCCCTGGCTTCTCCATGTTTGACTCAACAGAGCAATGGGAAAAATACCGTGACCTGATACTGACCGACTTCAAGCCCATCATCGAGACGGCCAGTCCCCAGTAACAAAACCAACAATAAAAAAGGTAAATGTTATGGAACAACAAAATACTGCACTGGGTTTTCTTAATATCAATTCAGACGTTGAAACAATGTCCAGTTGCGAAATTGCAGACCTCACAGGCAAGCAGCACGCCCATGTAAAACGTGACATTGAAAATATGTGCATCCAGATGGAATGGGATGTCTCCAAGTTTGGAGGCATCTATATTGACGCACAAAACAGGAAACAAACCGAATACAGGCTTCCCCGGTTTGAAAGTGAAGTGCTGATCACAGGCTACGATGTTCAACGTCGAGCCGCCGTCATTCAACGATGGTACGCTCTGGAATCCGGCCAATCACAGCCCATGATTCAGCAGGAGAATCAACCCTCCCCGCACCAACTGCTGGAGCTCCACATGGACGCCAGCCTCAAAGCCATCACCTTTGCCAGAGAGTTCGGCCTTAACGGTAACCAGGCCATGCTGGCGGCAGATCGCATGGTCAAGAAACGCCTCGACTTTTCCCCACTGGAAGAAATGGGTCACCCCGCCCTGATCGCCCCGGTCAAAGCCCCGCTTTACACAGTTACCGAGCTGGGCAAACTGTCCGATCCGGTCTTCTCAGCCGTCAATATGAACCTGCACCTTCACGACCACGGATTGCAGGTCAGGGTGGGCGATCAGTGGACGCCTACCGACAAGGGCAAGCCGTTCTGTGAAATGCTCGACGTGGGCAAGCATCACGGTGACGGCACACCCGTCAAGCAACTGAAGTGGTACGCCTCTGTACTGCCAACGCTCACCAAACCATGGCGGCGCTACATCACGCCAAAACCGGCAGAAAAGACACCAGCGCCAGAACCAAAGCCCACACCGCCAACCGTTGCAGAGGATCAACCTGACACCGGGAAACCCGTCATCACCCGACAGCATAAAAGTCGCCGAAGCAGTGACCGAATGCGGGGCCGCTACGGCCTGCCGGATCACTTCTCCATCTATGAACTAGCCGACGAGCTGGAGCTGCAAAAAGGCTACATAGAGGACGTACTGAAAAAGCACCGCATCATTAAATGGAAGCCCATGAAGCACAGCGGCAAATTCGTCCTGACCGACACTGGCTGGCACTACGGAAAAATGTATGACCCGTCAACAAAGCAGTTCCGTGAGAAGGGTAAGCGGGTGATGACCACCCAATGCCAGCCTGTCTTTGGCTACGACATTTTGAAGTTTTTTATGTAGGGGTAGGGATATGGAACAGAAAAAGCTAATGCGGGTGACTGATATACTTCGGGAATACCATCTCTCGAAATCGACCTTGGCTCTTATTGGATTACAGACTGTTCCCAGATTGAACCTGGCTGAAGCACTTATCATTAAAGGCTCTCAGAGCTTTGCTCGGCAATTTGCCCTCAAGCCTTACATTGCGTGGTCCACATCCAATTTTCACTGCAGAGCAGTTCGGAAATCAAATAGAGCCTCGACCTTTTACAAAATCATCCGTAATGGTGAGTTTCCTGAGCCGGTATCATTGGGTAAAGGCATTCAAAAATTATACCGCCGCAGTGATGTTGAAGCATTTTTTGGCTGCTGACAGGCATGCCCATTCATGCATTTATAAACGGCGCAATAGTATCCAGGTAAATACGTTGCGCCGCCCTTCTTTCCTCAAAATGATCATCCGTATTGTAAACATCATCCACTCCCTTTTTCCTGTGCCCAAGACACGCTTCTGCCACTTCATAGGATATTTTGTTCTTGGACATAAACGTCCTTCCTGTACGCCGCAGGGAGTGTGGAGCCCATACCTTGATATGATTTAACTTCCCCTTTTTGTACTGATACTCAACCCAATTACGCAAGGTATTGGGGCATACCCCACCATCATCCACTGCAAATACATAGTCACTGTCTGGATAAAATTCATTGGCTTCTTTTATCCATCCAACTACCTCTGGTTCTAGTGGGATTAGCTCATGAATCCATTTTTTTGTATTCCTTAAAAAATCAGGAGTTCTCCAACACCCCTTATTCAAATCAACATCACTCATTTTCATGGCAACCAACTCTCTAACCCGTAAGGTTAATGCCGTTTTTACCGCCAGCATCAAATAGTTCCTACGGTTATAAAGACGTTGATTTCTGAAATGTTCAAAGACGGCTTCTAGTTCATCCATCGACAGTGTACGAGTGTTTTTAGAGATATGAGTACTGGCATCCTTGCTTTCAAAGCCAAAACTCGGATTTTTCTCTGTCAGTCTCAACCGGTTTGCCAATTTATAGACCCGCTGGATCACACTCAGCACCTTCTTGCCCGTGGTTTTTATTCCAGCCTTGCGTATTTGGTTAAGCTTTCTCTCAATAACAATAGGTTGTATGGCATCTAACTTCATGGGACCGAAATCAGTTTCAAGATAAGTTCTATAAGCCGAGTCATAGCTTTCACTCACCCCTTTTTCTTTAAGAAGCTCATAGGCTTCGCCGAATGTTTCAATCACCTCAAAAGTACCAGAAACGGCCAGACTGTCCTGTATAGCTGACAACCGTGCCCTGGCTTCCGACAGCGTTAAAAACTTATAGTCCCCAACCTTTACATCCTTACGCTTACCATCAATAAAGACCCTTCCATACCAAGTGCTTCTTTTTTTCCCCACAGAAAGAAGCAAGTTCTTACCGCAACTGTGCATACCTGGCTTTTTTAATAATGCCTTGACCTGTTGAGCGTTTTTCATTGATGACTACCGTTGTTATTTTTCGAGTGTTGTAAAATTTTCTTTTTCCTCAAAACAGTATTTTTTTTACAACGATTTCACAACACTTTACAACACACCAACCCCATCCAAGAAAGACACATACGTACCAGTACGAACATACTAATAAATATAAATAACTGATTTAAAACCAGAAAAAGACAAAAAAAACCAATTACAAACTCTTTACAAAAGTAGACGGGAATTATAACGAAATTGACCCGTTTGTATGCACACAATCCTTCAGGCTATCGAATAATGCCTGATCCAGGACAGAAATACTGAAGCCGGATAATAAAAAAGGGAAGACAGCGCTTCCCTTTATAACATGGCTATTTTGGCAGTACTTTAATCAGCAATCAGCCCGAATCAGCCCGGCACCAATCACCCCAGTGATGGACCTGCAACCAGCAGAGCCTTACCCTCTTCGTTATCGGTAAACTTGACAAAGTTGGTAATAAAGCGGTCCGCCAGGTCACGGGCCTTACGCTCCCACTCTGCAGGGTCTTCATAGGTATCCTGAGGGTTCAAAATACTGTCGTCAACACCGGCAACACGCTGTGGTACATGTAACCCGAAGAAAGGCAGAGTGCTGGTTTCTGCCTTATCGATAGAGCCATCCAGAATGGCATCAATGATTGCCCGGGTTGCCTTAATGGAGATACGTTTACCAGTACCATTCCATCCGGTATTCACCAGATAAGCGGTAGCACCATGAGCTTCCATTTTTTTAACCAGTTCTTCTGCGTACTTGGTCGGATGCAGTGTCAGGAATGCAGCCCCAAAACAGGAGGAGAAAGTGGGTGTTGGCTCAGTGATACCACGCTCAGTGCCTGCCAGCTTAGCGGTAAAACCAGACAGGAAGTGGTACTTGGTCTGCTCAGGCGTCAGTCGGGATACCGGTGGCAAGACACCAAAAGCATCAGCGGTCAGGAAGATCACTTTCCTGGCGTGGCCGGCCTTGGATACCGGCTTAACAATATTGTCGATATGGTACAGGGGGTAAGAAACCCGGGTATTCTCGGTTTTAGAGCCGTCATCAAAGTCTATTTTGCCCTGAGCATCAACCGTTACGTTTTCCAACAGAGCATCACGACGAATGGCGTGAAAAATCTCAGGCTCATTCTCTTCTCTCAGGTTAATGGTCTTCGCATAACACCCGCCTTCAAAATTGAAGACACCATCATCATCCCAACCGTGTTCATCATCACCGATCAATGCCCGTTTTGGATCTGCAGAGAGTGTGGTTTTACCGGTTCCGGACAGGCCAAAGAAAATGGCCGTATCACCCTGCTCACCAACATTGGCAGAACAGTGCATGGACGCTATGCCCCTGAGCGGCAGAAGGTAGTTCATCATAGAGAACATGCCTTTCTTCATTTCACCGCCATACCAGGTGCCACCAATCACCTGAATGCGTTCCGTTAAGTTGAATGCCACAAAGTTTTCAGAGTTCAGGCCATGCTCCTGCCATTTAGGATTGGTGCATTTTGCGCCATTCATCACAATAAAGTCAGGGTCAAAACCCACCAGTTCATCGTCGCCGGGCCGGATAAACATGTTCTTCACGAAGTGTGCCTGCCACGCCACTTCGGTAACAAAGCGGACACTCAGGCGTGTTTCAGGGTTGGCTCCGCAGAAGCCGTCAATAATAAACAGGCGCTTGCCGGAAAGTTGATTGGTGACCAGTGATTTAAGATCTGCCCAGGTTTCTTCTGTAATGGCCTTGTTATCATTTTTCCCCTGATCCGACCACCAGATAGTATCCCGGGTCGTATCGTCCTTGACGATATATTTATCCTTCGGCGAACGGCCAGTGAAGATACCGGTATCCACCGACACTGCCCCCATTTCAGTAACCACCCCTTTTTCATAGCCTTCCAGTTCCGGACGGGTTTCCTCCTCAAACAGCGTGTCATAAGAAGGGTTGTAAACCACATCAAGGACATCCTTGATTCCGACGGCAGCCAGAGCTTCCTTTACGTTTACATGGGCCATGCAAAGTTCTCCTAAGGCAATATGCTCAACTTAACGTTTTGTGTTGTTAGATTATGATAATTCTTGTGGCGCGCTATGATAGGGTATCGAACTAACTATTTAAATATAACCCTGACATTACCGGTTATAGAGCCCTCTATTCACGCCTGAGTGTTAACTGAGTCTGGTAAAAGACGTTAAACCTTTATCGGTTTAAAAGTGTTGCCCCGTGTCAAATTTATCATCAGTCACTGGAAGAAAACACAAGTGCACACTTTCATCGTTCTCTCTCGCCAATGAACTCACGACGAGTTAGCAAAACCTGGCACCACACAACAAAGGCAGGCAGAAAAAACAACATAAGACAATATTTGGCTATCTAGCCAGAAATTTGAATAAATTCCTGACCAGTTAAAAAGGAAGGAAACCAGAGAGCCTCAGTGTATTGGCGTTTTTTCGCTAAAGATTGAATCGATATCCTCTTTCCCAAAAACATATTGGTGATTACAGAACTGACAGTCCATGGCAACCTGCCCTTCTTCTTTAACAATTGACTCAATCTCTTTACGATCCAGAGTACTGATGATCTTTGCACTTCGCTCATGCGAACAGGTACAGACGAAACGAACCGGTTCTTTTGCAAAAATTCGAACCGTTTCTTCATGAAACAGTCTGAGCAGCAGCGTTTCATGGTTCAGATCCAACAGCTCAGCGTTCTGAACGGTTTCCGCAAGCGCCGTCATGCGATTCCAGGATTCGGTGCGAATGTCTTCACAGAGCTCAACACTGGCAGGCAAAGCCTGCAGCAGTAAACCGCCACAAGTTTGACCATCACAAGCTAACCACAGACGGGTCTGTAATTGCACGGACTGGGCAAAATAATCTTCAAGACTTGCAGCCAGTGTCTCCTTTTCCAGGGGAACAATGCCCTGGTAACGTTTCCCTTTGACCGGATCGACGGTAATCAACAGGCTGGCTTTGCCCAGAAGTTCCTGCAGATCACCTTCAGAAATATCATCCCTGAACTGCGCTACCGCTCTGAAAGACTTCTGATCTGTACATTCCACCATTAGCAGGGTTAAAGGCCCATCCCCCCTGGCCTGAAGTGTAAGTAAACCCTCAAACTTCAATGTAGTGCTCAACAAGACCACAGAAGCCACCAGCTCTCCCAGAAGTCGTCTGACAATCTCTGGGTAGTCGTGAGCGGCCAAAGCATCAACATAGCTGTTGTTAAGGGAAACGATCTCACCGCGAATATCGGTATTTTCAAAGATAAAACGTTGTACAGCGTTATCAGTTCTGCTCATGAGCAACATTCCGTTCCGGGCTTATCAGTAAACAGACGACAGTAGAAAAGTACCGACTAAATACAAGCAAACCATTGATTTACAAAGAAACATAATATTGAAAATAGCGCATTATATTACGATTCAAAGAAAAACACTTCGCCGTGTTTATAGCTTCTCAAGCTAAATCGCTGTTTGGCTATACTCAAAAGATGCTATCTTGACTGGGAAAAGGACATGCAAAAAGGGCCAGGCATTCATAAAACAACTTCCATACCATCCCATCTCACATCCCCTCAGAAAGTAGGGGAATCCACGGTAACTGATCCAGCCAAACCGCAAACCGCTACAGGGACTGACTCTCTGAACAATGGTTTGCCTCTCAATAAAAGAAGCACTGAAAGTGCTGAAGCAGCCTCTCACGTCAACACAAAAAAAATGGAAATTGACAGCCTGAAAGATCAGTACATAAGTAGCTGTCACCAACTGACAGACTTACGGGGGAAGAGAAAAATAGCCTCCAGTTTGGACAAAATTGAAGCATTCATAGCTAACCCAAACAGATACACAGCCAAGTGTGGATTTGAAATTAAATATGTATCTAATTCCGGGGAAGTAATAACCTTGCTTCCTCCTCAGATAGATATGATCGAAAGCCGGCAGAAAGAATTACTAAATGCGTTATCAACCAGAATTGACGAATTCAAGGAAGCATTTGTTAATAATGGAAGAGAGCAAGTGCTTAACGAAGCGATTGAAACAACAGAAGTTACTGTTAAAGAGTTACGTGAAAAGTTAGAGCTTAAGGGTATTGATTCCCGTGATCTGTATTCTGAAACCTTAAATAGCAGACAATTTGAACTCACTGCTGATTTACCAAGCTGGCCACCTTCACCTTCACCTTCACCTTCACCTTCACCTTCACCTTCACCTTCACCTTCACCTTCACCTTCACCTTCACCTTCAGAAGCCAAAAAAAATGACCGCTTTGTATTCGAAGTCAAGTCTCCCGATAGCCACTCTGAGAACGATCATCACGAAAGACCAAAGGCTACTCCGGGAACGATTTCTAACCACGCCGCTCAACAGCAAGAAGAAGCAAATAAACAGAGACTGGCAGACTTGCTTAAGTCCTCTGAAGGGAGTACTTCTTCTAAAGCCTTTGGGACTCAGATCAGCGAAGAAGAAATTCCGAAAGCTGGCTCTGCAGGCCTCTCTCATGAAAATCCGGGTATCCCATCATCAAGCCCACCGGTAACACCAGTTACACTGCCTACTGACTTTCATAGCCCTTTATCATCTTCGACGTCAGATTCTCTTTCAATGTCCGGGGAAGATACGGCAGTTGTATATGAACGGAGATCATTTAATGAGGGTGCTGTACAACGAATTTTGGCAGCCCAGAAAGAACATAAGCAAGGGAGGTCAACCTATACGCACTCAGAACCCGTTGGCGATGACATTTATTCTCATGATCATTATCTGGAGGTTATTAATGGTGCTGATAACGAGGATCTACCGAAGATATACATGTTCTTTGAGGGTCAGGAAGGTACTACAGAATATGCAAGACTGTTTAAAGAACGCTTAACTGAAGAATTCAAGGGATATATTGATCAGAATAGTAAAGATTCACTGGCGGACATTTCTGATACTGAGGTTTTCAACATCTTATATAACACCTTTTCACAGGCAGAAATAAACCCGGTTATACCAAGAGACTTTGCCATGGTCATCGACATTAATGAAAATAAATGGCTGATAAATCAGAAACACGTTAGGGATTTAAGAGTACTTTATGCCCAACATAACTCAACCCAGGTTGTAGAGTTACAAGTGGACAATACCAATACAGGAATCGCAACTCAGCTAGCCTGTGAACTATCCGGAAAGACTGACGCCAACGACGAGGAAGTAAAAAACGCCAAACAACAATGTGCAATTTCTAAATTACCGCCAAGACCCGATGCAGCAGGCTTTTTGATCCTTCAGGGGACAGGGGCAGATAAGTTGATGACCGACCCGGAGTTATTAGATCTTATAAATGCCCCTGAACACCGTGAAAAGGAGATTGAAAATGTAGAAGATGATGTATGCAATAGCCTGGAAGCAGAAATTGAACGACGCTATCGAAGTCAGTCTTCTGACATTATTAAGCCAGTGGTTTTAATCTACTAGAGAGAAGGAGCTGGCACCTTTGGATCGGGTGCTGGGGATCGGGTGCTGGTACCGCAAATGATGACCAATTTGCAGAGCTGACGTTTTTTAACCACCTAACTGCCAGCTCTTCGGAACTGTAAATTCGACATTTTCAAGCAACCTGCCCACTGACGCCAGAACACGGTATCGCGCATAGGTTTCCTGATAGATGGCCGAGGTTAAACTATTGCTGGACTGAAATAATTCATTCTCGCTGTCCAGCAAGTCCAGCAGCGTACGCTTACCAATATTAAATTGCTCTTTGTATGCTGCAACCGTCTCCCGGCTGGAAGCTTCATGAAGTAATAAATACCCACGTTGTGCGCCTATAAACTGAAAAGCCGCCCAGGCGATACGCATTCTTTCTTCTACATCTCTCATGACCCTGGCTTTCTGGGAGCGCCGCTCTTCTGCCTGATGAGCACTCTCCATCAAACGGGCCCTGTCACCGCCACCCCGGAACAAATTATAGCGAAGCCTTACCATGGCGACCGTATCATCATAATCTCCCAGTTGACCATCAGCATTGCGTTTCCAGCTTTGGTCTAACTCAGCATCCAGGGACGGAAGATAACTGCTTTTACGGGAAGAATATGCATATTCTGATGATTCAACATCCAGTTCAGCTGCTTTTACACTGGGATGATCCTGCCTGCCTTTTTTAATCGCATTCTGCAAATTTTCTGGCAAATCAAGATGTTCAAAACCGGGAAACTCCAAATCGCCGGGATTATGCCCTACTAATGCACGATACTCACTTTCAGCATCCATCAGATTATTTCTGGCACTAATAAGGTTCGCATTGGCTCGTGCTCGGCGCCCCTCCACCTGAATCAAATCAGAGCTTCGGGCAACCCCTTGACTGGCACGACGTTCAATCTGATCAAAAATTTCGTGATGAATCTCCAGGTTTTCTTCTGCCAGCTCAACCAAATCACGATGCTCAAGCACTTTGAGATAAACATTGATAACCTGTAAAGCCAGATCTTCCAGGGTAGAGTAGAGCCGCCAATGCTCAGCCTCAGCACCTTTTCGG
This sequence comes from Endozoicomonas sp. SCSIO W0465, assembly GCF_023716865.1. Classification (NCBI taxonomy): domain Bacteria; kingdom Pseudomonadati; phylum Pseudomonadota; class Gammaproteobacteria; order Oceanospirillales; family Endozoicomonadaceae; genus Endozoicomonas; species Endozoicomonas sp. SCSIO W0465. Next base: position 115,606 of record NZ_CP092417.1, on the reverse strand, counting down.
GCACCCTTAACGTTGTACCAGGTATTAAAACCGGCAAAAAGGTTCTGTTTCAGAGATAATGAAGCTTCTTTGCGGGTGAACCTTTCCCCATCCGTATCCGCACTGGTGTCCTTTTTCTGTCCACCAATACCTGCTGCAATATCCAGCGTTGGCCAGAAATCAGCAGCCACAACATCAATATTCACCTGCTCAGCCTTCAGACGGCTAAGGGCAACTTTTGCCTGAGGATTTGAACGCAGAGCCTGGCCCAGAGCCTCATCCAGGGATTCAGCGGAAACGTCAGTATTCCATGCAAACAGGCCTGAGAACATGCTGATAAGCAGAAATTGAAAACGGTCCATGAAGATACCTGTTTCTTCCGTACTGAGATTTATTATCTTGATAGATCGCCATGAATAGCCGGGACTTTATAGCTGGTTTGAAAAATCGTGACTTGTAACCATCGCACTTCTGGTCAGCAATGACCAACTTATGATAAAAACAGCATAATAAGCGGTCCAGATATCCGGTTGAATCAGAATTAGGCCATTGGGAACGGATCGACAAGAACGAATGACAGTGAACCATTTTCGCCTCATTTGAGGATTGCCGGGGAAATAACATGCACGATGGCGAAAAAATCGTCGGAAAAGACCTCAAGGTCATGATTATTGATGACAGCAAGACGATTCGTCGTACTGCTGAAACACTGCTGGCAAAAGCAGGTTGCCAGGTGGTTACCGCCACCGATGGCTTTGACTCATTGGCAAAAATCGCCGAGTCCGAACCAGACATCATCTTTGTCGATATCATGATGCCTCGTCTTGACGGCTATCAAACCTGTGCGCTGATTAAAAATAACAGCGCATTTAAAAAGATTCCTGTCATCATGCTATCGAGTAAGGATGGCCTCTTCGACCGTGCCAGAGGACGAATTGCCGGTTCAGATTACTACCTGACCAAACCATTCAGCCGTGATGAGCTCTTCGGAACTATTCGGGAACACTGTCCTGATTATGCTCTGGCCGTTTAAACAAATGTGCATGAAAAGCCCTTGACTGGGTCTCTACCGATGAGACCAAGAAGACTTTCAGCAAAAATTTAAAGCAAGTAACCAAGTTTGGTGCGGTCCAGTGAACACTACTGGGCCAAAAGAACCGGGGGAATTTATGGCTAAGGTATTAATTGTTGACGATTCACCAACTGAGCTGTACCAGCTGAGTGCAATGCTTGAGAAACATGGGTATACCGTATTGACTGCTGACAATGGTGCCGATGGTGTTGCCCTATGCCGGGCAGAGCAGCCTGACGCCGTCCTGATGGATATTGTCATGCCGGGCTTGAATGGCTTTCAAGCTACCCGCCAGCTCTCTAAAGATGGAACCACCGACCATATCCCGGTAATTATCGTAACCACCAAGGATCAGGAAACCGACCGGGTCTGGGGCATGCGTCAGGGTGCCAAAAATTATCTGATTAAACCTATCAAGGAAAACCTGTTGCTGGAGACCCTGAACGAAGTCTTGAGTGATGTTGCCGCCTGAATCAGGCTTACCTGCGCCAGATAGCGATCCCGGAAAACTATCCCACCAGGTCTGTCTCACATTCGTCACTTTGAATTGTTAAGGGAACCGTTAAGGAAAGGAGTATAATGACCAGCTCCACTCATCCATTCGACTATTTGGAAACACTTGAGCAAAGTGCTTCCCTGTACAGCGCTCAAATCCCTGTAGAGCAAACTGATCTGAACTATTGGCAGGGTGTCAGCTTTTTGCTGGATAGTCAGCATTACATGGTACAGGTTGGTTCAATATCCGAAATCCTTCCGGTTCCCCAGACGACCCCGTTACCGGGTGTTCAACGGTGGGTCAGGGGATTAGCAAACGTCCGGGGACGTCTGATACCCGTTATCAGCCTGGGAGACTTCCTGAACAGTAACCATAGCCGTTCTGTTTCCAGTAAACCCAACCCCAACAACCGGATGCTTGTCATCGAGAAGAAAGATATTTCAGTTGGCCTCGTCGTTGATGAAGTAAAAGGTATGCAGCAGTTTACCGCCAGCAGCCACTCCGATGAGATACCGACATCAGTTCCGGAAAGTGTTCATCCATTTACTCGGGGCTCATATTTCAAAGATCAACACTATGTCGTATTCAGTGTTGAAGGACTCGTCACCAACGAGCGTTTTTTACAAGCCGCCAGCGAATAAACAGGATTTTGATTTCAAATCAGAAATCGGGGAATAAACCATGAAAGGCTATCAAGCGAAGAGGGGACAGGGAAGCAAGGCGCACAAAGCAACGATCGCTTCGATCACAATGCTGGTGCTGTCCCTGTTAGTGATGACTGGTGCATTTATCTATAATGACCAGCAATCCCGGCTACTTCACACCCATGCAACCAATGCAGGTGAGCTCAGGGTTCTTTCCCAGCAGATTGCCAAAAACGCCTCAGAAGCAGCCTCTGGTAAAGAAGAGGCCTTTCCCCTGTTGAAAGAAGCAACGTCGATGTTTGACCAATATATTGGTGAATTGAATCGCGCCAGGCTTTCCGTTATCCCCTTTACTGACACTACCAATAGCGCTGCAGCCCTGCAGATTGAAGCGCTGAATGCTGCATGGACTGAAATGAAGGTTGAAGCTGACAGTATTCTCTCTGCACAGGATAACGTACTGTCTATGCATGATGTTGCCAACACACTGAGTGAAACCATTCCCCAGCTGCAAATTGAATACGACGAGGTCGTAGAAATCCTTTTGGAAAATAATGCGCCCGCTAACCAGATTGCCATGGCTCAGCGCCAACCCTGGCTGGCAGAACGAATTATCCGCAGTGTCGCCAAGGTTCTGGAAGGTGATGAAGACGCCATCATGGCCGCTGACAGCTTTGGTCGCGATGCCAAGCTGTTCGGGCGGGTACTGGATGGTATGTTGGCAGGTAATATTGCCATGCGCATCAGTCAGGTGTCGGATGATGAGGCCATTGACCGTCTTAGGGAGATTACTGACCTTTTTGAATTCATTGATGGCAGCATTGATAAGATTCTGGAAACCTCTCCTGAACTGTTCCAGGTACGCACGGCATCCAACACCATCTTCACCGATTCACAACAACTGCTGCAGCAAACATCGGTACTGGCAGACACCCTGTCCGCATCCACCGTTGAGCAGAAGACACTTGAGCTGACCATCATGGCCTCCGGTGTACTTTCCCTCCTGTTTATCTTTCTGACGGCAATGTCCATCATTATGGATACCCGCCGTCGCTTGAAGGAAACGGAACATCAGAATCAGGCGATCGAGGCTCAAAACACAGCAACCGAGGCTCAGAACGACGCTAACCAGAAGGCTATCCTGCGACTTCTTGATGAAATGGCCGACCTGGCAGATGGTGACCTGACAGTTAAAGCCAGTGTCACCGAAGACTTTACCGGTGCTATTGCCGACTCCATTAACTTCTCCATTGAACAACTGCGAGCCCTGGTAAACACCATCAACCAGACTGCCGTTAAGGTAGATGCAGCCGCCCAGGAAACACAGGCCACCGCCCGACTGCTGGCCGAAGCTTCCGACCACCAGGCTCAGGAGATCGGGGCTACGACCCAGTCCGTGAACCAGATGGCAGAGTCCATTGACAAGGTCTCCAGCGAAGCATCTGACTCTGCTGATGTGGCCGAGCGCTCGGTACAGATCGCGGCTAACGGTGGATTGGTCGTACGAAATACCATCAATGGCATGACCACTATCCGTGAACAGATTCAGGATACCTCCAAGCGTCTTAAGCGACTGGGCGAATCCTCCCAGGAGATCGGCGATATCATCTCACTGATTAACGAAATTGCAGACCAGACCAATATTCTATCCCTGAACGCCGCTATCCAGGCCTCCATGGCGGGTGAATCAGGTCGAGGCTTTGCCGTCGTTGCCGATGAGATTCAACGCCTGGCAGAACGTGTCTCGGCGGCAACCAAACAGGTAGAAGCCCTGGTATCGACCATCCAGACGGACACCAACGAAGCGGTCATTTCCATGGAGCAAACCACTTCTGAAGTGGTACATGGCGCTCGTCTGGCGCAGGATGCCGGCGTTGCACTGGAAGAGATTGAGCAGGTATCCAATAGCCTGTCAGGCCTGATCCGGAACATTTCGGAAACCGCAAGAGTTCAGTCACAGTTTGCCTCACAGATCTCCAATCGCATGGTGGCCATCCGGGATATTTCTATTCAAACTTCCTCAGGTACCGAGGCAACCGCCCAATCTATCGGGGATTTGGCCGGTATGGCAATGGAAATGCGTCAGTCGGTTACTGGCTTCAAACTGCCTGAAGTCACAGAGTCCTGACACCGGAAAACTGACTCCGCAAGAGACGAGAGCATGAGAACAAGCACAATACCCACCGCTCAAGCGCTCTTGTTAAAACAGGTGCCGTTGTTAAATGGAGTGTTAAATAGAGTGTTAACAAAAGCACTAACAGAAGCGGAAATGGTAGCTTGAACGGGAGCCAGGCATGGTCGAACAGCGTGAATACATAGGTCTGGACTGGGTTATCGGAGAGATTGAGAGCACTCTCACTGAAGCCCGTCAGGATCTTGAACAGTATGCTGATTCAACAGACAAAGTTGAGTTTCTGGAGAGTTGTCGTGCAAAAATCCAGCAAATTCACAGCACGCTGAAGATATTGAAACAGAATGGAGCCCGGCTACTTACCCGGGAAATTCTTCTGTTAATAGACAGCCTGAAGACAACTTCAGTTGCTAATGATCAGGAACAACTGGTCGTGCTGATTCAAGCGATGCTTCAGCTGCCAGGCTATCTTGCCCATACCTCCAGGTCTGGCAAGGATACCCCCGGCCTGCTGAAGAATCTGCTCAGTGAAATGCGCCAACTGCGCGGGCAGCAGTCTTTATCCGACATTGATTTTTTCGCGCCGGCCATCGTTCACACAATTACACCGATCCCGGAAGCACAGCTGAACAAGCTACAGGCTAGCGGCTTTACTGTTCTGGTTCGTAAAATACGTCAAAAATATCAGCTATGTCTTGCCGGCGTTCTCAGAAACAGTCAGCGGGAGCAGCAACTGACGATCATAGGCAAAATATTTGCCAAACTGCAGAATCTTTGCTGGGACTCACCAATATCGCCACTATGGGATGCCTGCACCGCATTTTCAGAGGGCCTCAAGGAAGGCTCTATTGCGATAGACAATCATGCCATCACCATCCTTCGAGAGATGGACAAAGAGCTCAAGTGCTTGTCCAATGAGGAGGCCAAACGGCTGAACACCCCTCCATCGGAAGAGATACTGAGAGAGATTCTTTATCGAATTGCTAAAGCGAACAGTCGAAATGCGCTTATCCTCTCTCTGCAGCAACGGTACTCTTTGGACCAAGCGCTGGAGTCAAAGCCTGAGGATAACAACCTGATCAGTCTTGATGCAGCCACGCCCGTGGTGAAGGCCATCAAGGAGCAGCTGGCATACATAAAAGACGCACTGGATCTTTACCAGCTGAACCCCGAAGACAATAAATCCAGACTTCAGGAGCAGCTGGCTACCAGCCAACAAATCTCTGACACATTATCCATGCTTGGCCTCGACCCGTTGCAGAAAATCATGCAGAAAGCGCATCAAAATCTGCAATTGATTCTTAGCGGTGACCACTCGCCCGGGATAATTAACGATACGCTGATCCATTCGGCTGCACAGCTGCTTGAGGTGGAGTCCGGACTGAACCAGTTCATGGGCGTCAACCGTTCGATAACCGATCAGCACTCTGTACCAGCGCAGATAAATGATATTCACCAAACGGTGATTCATGAGGCTCGACAAAATCTGGAGCAGGCCAAAAGTGCCGTGGTGGACTACCTTGGCAGTGATCATAATCAAGAGTTCCTGGCCAAGTTGCTATCCCTGATAAAAAGCATCCGGGGGGGGCTTGCCATTATTCCCCTGAGCCGTGTTGCTGAGTTAATCAGTCGCTGTTCCGGGCATATTCAGCATCAGTGGCTGGATAAAAACCTAAAGCCCAGCCTGGACGAGATGGAAGCGTTGGCAGACACATTGTCCAGTCTTGAATACTATCTGGAACAATTGAGTGGCGGAGCTTCCTCCCACGGTGAAAAGACCCTGGATATTATTCAGGAAAGCCTTGATAAACTTGAATCATCGGTTGAGGCAGCAATAGCAGCACCTCAAGCTCCGGTCGTCTCTTCCACCCCACAGCCAAAGGCTAAAGCCAACCCTTTCGCTGTGCAACTGCTGTCGGACCAGGAGATCGCTGCTCTGCCGCAAGAAGCGGCTGACCATGACGTAATCGAATTCCACTACGAAGAACCTCTATCATCAGCTACCGGTACCATTGCTTCCGGTGAAAAAGAACCATCCTATGGTCCAACGATAGAGTTCACAACCGATAGTTTGAGTCCTGCTCAAGAAATTACCGGGGAACAGAGCACTCCCTGCTCTCCTTCTATCGGTATAGTCGATATGGGGAACCTGATTCCAGAAGCCGTACCGATTGAAAGCCTGGAGCAAGTCAGTGAGGACCCGATACTGACGGTTGATTTTTCTCTGGGTGAAGATGATGAAGACGACGATCTCCATGAAATCTTCGTCGAAGAGGCGACAGATGTTCAACAGCAGCTAAAAGCCCTGATTCCAGCATGGCTTGGTAATCTCAACGATACAGCCACGACCAATGAGATAAGAAGAGCCTTTCATACTCTGAAAGGCAGTGGTCGTATGATTGGTGCTGAGGTTATTGGTGAGCTGGCATGGTCAGTGGAAAACATGCTGAGCAGCGTGATCGAAGGTTCTGTTCCCGCGTCTGAGCCAATGGCTGAGCTACTCAATGAAATCATCGCCATGCTGCCTGAACTGGTGAATGATTTTGCCATCGACAGTCAGCAACTGACCCCGGAAGTTCTGCTTTGCATGGAGAAAGCAGACGCACTGGGCAAAGGGGTCAACTTTGTTGTTGATTATGAGGAACTGGCAGAACCTGACCCGCAAGAACCCGCAATGATGTTTGGCAACATTGTGGAGGACGTGGAAGACCTGGAGGACGTGGAAGACAGTGCGGAGGAAAGTGCCAAAGCGGCTCTGGATAGCAACTTTGATGAACTGATAGAACTCTCACAAACAGAGGAAATAAGTAATCCCGTCACTGCAGAGCAAACCGTTGAGCCGGATACTGAATATGATCAACAGCTACTGGAAATTTTTGACCATGAAGCCAGAAGTCATCTCAGTGTTGTAAAAGAGTTTATTGATAGCGGCCATCAATTGGGTGGTGACATCCAGATCACTGATACTGTCCAGCGAGCACTGCACACCCTCAAAGGCAGTGCGTTTATGGCAGACATTACGCCGCTTGCTGAGCTGATTGCCGCGATCGAAAAGACCATCAAGGAGTTCCGGGCGCATCTGGTGCCAGCTGATAGCCAGGTCATCAGCATGCTGGAACAGGGGGTAGAGCTGATTGAAGATGCACTGCAACAGCTTCAGGCAGCCCCGAACGCTCTGGAGCTGAAAGTTGATAACTTCCTGAACTGGCTTAACGCGCTTCATAATCAACTGCTCAGCAACAGCCTGGAAGATGAGTTCGCCCCGGAACGCCTTTCAGAAAAACAGCCTACAGGCCAGCAGGCAGCACTTTTCCTGGCGGGCGATCTTGACCTGTTACTTAATGCCAGCAGCTACCTGGAAAAATGGGTTCACAGTACTCCCCACGAGGAGCTTGATCGGTTCAAGTTTGAACTGAAAGTGCTGGCCGAGAATGCCTTTGCAGCTGGACTGTCAGTGATTGCAGAACTCTGTGATGTGTTACATGATGTCTGCATTTACCTGGAAGCTCATGAAACCGGGCTTCCCGAGCCGTTACTGTCACCATTTACTGACGGCTTTGAAGCCCTGGTTGAAATGATGAATCAGGTGGCTTCACAGCAAACGCCTGAACCGCCACACGCGGTGTTCAGTGCTCTGCGTGAAGCACTCGAGTCTTTGCTGTTTGAACAGACAGTATTGAGTGAAACCGGGGCCTCTGCTGAGCCAGACGAAACGTTTGAAGAGCATCCGGAGAATCATGACGTTGAGGTATTTCTTGATTTTGAGGCAGAGCCAGAAACAGACTTATCAATAACGGAAGATAATCCTTTCGAATCCATTACCCGGCAGCCCGGCAGTGATCCTGTTGCTTCAGAAAGTACACCTTTTGCTCCTCTCATCGATGAGTCAGAGTCCGATCAGGCACTACTCAAGCTGTTCATTGAAGAGGCTTATGAGCTGCTTGAAGACTCAGCCCAGTCTCTGGAAACCTGGCTAAGCAATACCAGCGATTTACAACCGGTTCATGAGCTTCAACGATGCCTGCACACCCTGAAAGGGGGAGCATTGATGGCTGAGCTTAATGAACTTGGAGAGCTAAGCCATGCGCTGGAAGATGTCTATGAATCCATTGCCAATGGCAGCTGTGAGCCTGAAAGAGCCCCTCTTGCGCTGATTCAGAAAACTCACGATACCATAGAGACAACACTGAAGGCGCTTGGCCATGAGAAGCCATCCCCTGATGCGCAGCGCATGCTGGAAGAACTCAGGCTGTGGAAGAGTAGACTTAACGCCAGTCATGCACCAACTAAAGATCCTGATGCGCTTCCGGACTACCTGGGGCATTCATCGCGCAGCAAACTGCTCACTCATGGGTTGGATGACGACCAATGGGTAAAAAACCCTTCAGCACTGTCAGTACCTGATCTACCGGGTCAGTTAACTGGACCGGTACCGGAACCTGTTTCTACCATCCGGGTAGTCACTAAGCCCACAGCCGATGTCGAAGAGGCAACGCTTCAGCCCTCATTCAGTGAAACGGTCCGGATTCCCCCAGAACTGCTGGAAAGCCTGATCAACCTTGCCGGGGAAATCAGCATCAACCGCTCCCGCATTGAGCAGCAGGCAGCAGATGCGACCAGAACACTTGAAGAGATGAATCGAACCATTCTCAGGGTCAGGGAACAGTTGCGGCGCCTTGATATTGAGACACAGAGCCAGATTATCTCCCGGCACCAGGGTGATCTTGGTAATAATCCTGATTTTGATCCCCTGGAGATGGACCAGTACTCAGAACTGTCACAACTCTCTCACTCGCTGGTTGAATCCGCATCTGACCTTATGGATCTGCGCGAGGCTCTGCAGGAAAAAAACCGGGATACCGACAGCTTGCTCCAGCAGCAGTCCAGAACCCAGATGGAGTTACAGGAACAGCTGATGAAAACCCGGATGGTATCTTTCAGTCGACTGGTTCCCAGGCTGCGCAAGATTGTCCGTCAGGTGTCTGATGACCTGAACAAACCCGTCGAGCTTCTGGTCAGTAATGCCGAAGGTGAGATGGACAGAGCCATGCTTGAGCGGATGCTTGCCCCCCTTGGCCATTTACTGCGAAATGCCATTGGTCACGGCATTGAAGATTCATTAGAAGAAAGACAGCAGTCAGGAAAGCCGGAAGCAGGACAGATTTTTTTATCTATCCGCCGGGATGGTGCTGATGTTGTGGTTGAGTTGTCTGACGACGGTCGCGGAATTGATATCAAGGCCGTGAAAGTTAAAGCGATTAAACAAAAGCTGATCAGTCCTGACGAGCCGATAACGGATCAGGAAGCCATCGAACTGATCATGAAGTCCGGATTCAGTACTGCAACCCATGTGACTCATCTTTCTGGCCGTGGTGTCGGGCTGGATGTCGTGAATAACTCGATTCGCCAACTCGGTGGCAGCATACAGGTTAAGTCTGAGGCCGGGCTGGGCACACAATTTTCCTTCAGGCTGCCATTTACACTGTCCAGTAACCGTGCATTGATGGTGCAAGTAGGGAGCAGTCTGTACGCTCTGCCAATGCATGCTATTGACGGTATCTCTATGGTGCCAGCATCCATACTGGCCGATTGCTACAGAAACAGGACTCCGCTCGTCTATGGCAATGGCACAGAGCACCAGCTGATCTACATGGGCGCTCTTATCGGCAGTGCCACCCCCAAAATAAGCGACAGTCAATGTCCGGTCGTGATGGTGCAAAGAGGTAGTGAGAATATTGCGGTTCAAGTTGATGCTATCGTGGGTAGCCGGGAAATCATTACCAAGAGCCTGGGAATTCAGTTCTCTGGTCTTGCCGGGGTAAACGGTGCAACCATTCTTGGTGATGGTCGGGTAGTGGTTATTCTTGATCCAGCGGCACTTTACCGCAAACATCAGCGTTTCCTTCAAGAAGCCAAACCTGACGCCATGGAAAGACATGACCTTGATAACAGCGATCAGGCTACCAGAGTACTGGTGGTCGACGACTCGGTTACCGTAAGAAAAGTCACCAGTCGCCTGCTCACCCGTCAAGGGTATGAGGTCATATCTGCACGGGATGGCGTGGAGGCCATGACATATCTCTCGGAGCGCAAGCCGGACATCATGCTGCTGGATATCGAAATGCCGCGTATGGATGGTTTTGAGGTGGCCAGTGCAGTCAGGAATGACCCGGAGCTTCAGGATCTGCCGATTATCATGATCACCTCCAGAACCGGCGAGAAACACCGGAACCGAGCCTTCAGCCTTGGTGTGAATGAATACATCGGTAAGCCTTTCCAGGAAGGTCCATTACTCGCAGCCATTGAAAAGCTGATTGCGGTTGAGACAGTCTGATAACAGAGCTTCCCGGGAAGCTCTGCTCTTAACAAATGCCACCACAGCGATCCAGTACCAGAATCAAGAGGAAACCATGTCCGGAAGCCACCAGCCTATCTCCCCCGTGCTAATGCCTATGCAGCAGCGTCCCCTGCTGATACCCTCAGCCTGCATCGCCGATATTGAAAATTACAGTCGCCCGGAACCAAACTACCCGGAAGCCGAATGGCTGCTGGGAGACCTTAATTGGCGAGGAGCAAAGATCCCGGTTGTTTCCTTTGAGAGACTGAACCGGGGGCGATTTGCAGAGTTCTCTGCCACCAACCGCATAGCCGTCATGCATCGCACCAGCAAAAATAACCGCCTGCCATTCTATGCCATGGTGGTGCAGGGGGTTCCGCAACCATTAACACTGGTACGTGAAGAAGTCCGGAGTGCGACAGATGAAACAGGACCAATGGAGAAGTACCGGGTGCTTCTGAGAGAAGTGCCTGCTTCAATTCCGGACCTATATCTTCTGGAACAAAAAATAAACGAGGTGATTTCAGGCTATAAACATGAAGTCGTTCAGGAGACGGGAGAAATGAGTGAATAAGCACTTATTTCTCCCGTCATGCAAGATGATAAAACCAGTGATTTATTCTCGGATAACCTAACCCGGACTTAATTAAGACTGCCTGGAAGCAACATAATCAGTCAGTTCTGCAACCTGAGCGGTAGCAACAAACTCGCCATCCATGAAGAAATTAACTTCCTCACCGGACTTTTCACCTCGCATAGTGGCCTGCTTGCCATCAGTGTAAGTCACTTGCATTTCAATAGTATTCTCATCAACCTGCTGGAAAGAAGTAGTAGAAACACCTTCCAGAGGTACTTCGGTCATGGACTTATCCAGCTTATTGTTGACCTTGAAGATGGCTTCTACAGGCGTATCAACAATCGCTGGAGATTTACCGGTAATTGGGTTGGTTCCGGTCCAGAACTCGATGGTATTGAAGATGAAAAAGTCTGCAGTGGCTGCAATACCGTAAACCGGACTGAGCAGCATGAACAGTCCGGCACGGCCATAACGGTTGTCGACAACTGACAGGTTAGCCTTGGTCACCATCGCCGAGGTACCCATCTGCCCCATACAGCCAGTCATTGATGTCGCAAAAACAGCAACAGCCAGTGCTTTAATCGCCACCTTTTTCATGAATCCGTCATTCAGCACCCGTATCAGGAATAAATTTCCTGATACGGTCGCCCAAGAATTGAAATAATAGTCAACTGCCTTTCTTGTAATCCAACCACATGCTTTTCATGTCCATCGACCAATAGCACGTTGATACCCTGAAAGCAGAAAAACACCCAACGCGCTGTCGGGTTTTGGCAGGGTTTCCGCTTCATGTCCGGGAAAAACCGACTCTGTCGTTTTAGCTCATGCCTAATTCGATGCTGAATCGCCGCATACACTAACAGACACAGCGTCATCACCATCAGCAAGGCTTCTATTCGTTCCGGTTTCTTTAAAAACAGCGAAGAAACCAGAAACTCCGGGCTCTTCAAAAACCGAAAGCCACGCTCTACTGACTGTTGTGATTTGTAAGTACTTAGCACTTCTGCTGTACTCAGCCGACTGTCGTCCAGATCATTCGTCGCCAGCACAAAGCAACCCAGAGAACACTCTGCATCTTTGCGACAGTCAACGGATACCCAAGGATATCCGCTCACATAATATTCAATACTGTCCGGTTTAGAGCCTTTCTCCGGACGACCTACCTTGGTATAGCAGGGTTTCTCAGTAATGACAGGTTCCGCCTGACAATAAATAGTTTTTGACTGCCATTCATCGAACGCACGCAATGCGTCGGTTTCACACTTGAAGGCTTTTTTGGCCAGTTTACTGGTCAGCGCTTCTGCTTCTTTCTCAGACTTCTTTAGCATTTTTTTTCAGCAGTGTTTTTTGTTCGCTCTTTCGAGCCTGCTCGCTGCGGACCAGAATCCAGCGCTGGGAGACACCCGCATGATCTGACAGCATTTCATGACTCTCATAGCCCTCAGCACCCTCCACTGGTGTCATTTCACAAGAAGCGACACTGTCAATCAGTTCTCTGGCTTCTTTGATTTTTGACGGAACCCGGGTGATAAATTGCTGGCCCTGCTGATGAAGTATCTGTACGTTATCTGTTGTATAAAGTGCTGCATCACCAATCAGGTAGCGATTATTCAGGGCTTCCCGGTAGGATTTCAAATGGCTGCTGATGACTTTTTTAAAGTTTTTATTGTCGTTTACGTTGCCACTGGACGCTTTCATAAAAACGGGAATACCGGCCTGATTTTCCGTCATCATCAGCAGTATTGCCTGGTTGAGCTCGGGTCGATGATCCCTGCTGTATCCACGACAGAGTTTGATACAGTGCATATCTTCTTCGTCGACGTCAGATTCGCTGTTATAAACGCCGTCCACATGCAAGCTTGTTGAGTCAAGGTTCAGAGCCTTGCACGGCAGTTTTAAGACATTCACTGCCTTGACAGCCAGCGATAAATAGACCTCACTTACATCCAGTTCAAAAAGCTGATCCAGGGCTCTGCCGAGTACACTGTCGTTAATGTGTTCGGGTTTAATACCGGGCCTGATGAGTTTATCCAGCGGTTTATCAGCATGAAACTCCGGGAACATATGAAGCGTGCGGGCAGTGAACCCAAGGCCGTTAAGCAGCATTGATACTACGGTTTCGCCAAAGGAAATATTCCGGTGTTCAGATTGGTTAGGAACCAGGGAATCCAGATGATTAGAGATACCGAGTTCTTTGCACATACCGGCAACCAAACCCATATGATCGATACGTTGAATGTGGAACTGATGAGGATGCATTGGACATGTTCATTCTGAGAATTTTTTACATTTTAGCCGGTGTAGGGAAATTCTCAGATTGAGTGCTGAATGACGGATGAATTATTGACTCCAAAACTGTCCACAGCTAAAGATGCCGCTTGCCACGGACTAAATAAGCAAAGAGCCTGAAAAGCGACCTTTTCATATTCAAGGGCTCTTAAAAAAAAGACGGTGAATTATAGGACTTTTACTTCTGCTAACCAGCTATTTGCTGATGCTACTTATACGGACCATATAAGTACTAATAATCTCCCCAGAGGTATTGCATCAGCGTAATAGCCACTACTGGTGCCGTTTCTGTTCTGAGAACACGGGGGCCTAACGCCAGTGGATTAAAACGATGACCTTCAGCCAACTCAATTTCCTGAGCGGTTAAACCACCCTCTGGGCCAATCAACAACGATACCGACCCGGGTGGTTGATAACCACTTAATTTCTCTCTGGTTCGATGATGCAGAACAAAGTTCAACTCTGTAGCTCGAGTGGTGAGCCAATCTTCCAACTTAACGGGCGTATGTATGGTCGGTACGATATTACGGCCACACTGCTCACAGGCACTGATAGCCACCTGCTGCCAGTGTTTGACCCGTTTGTCCAGGCGCTCTGCATTCAGCTTTACCTCACAACGTTCGCTCCATAATGGGGTAATGGCGGTTACGCCGGCTTCCGTTGCTTTCTGAATGGCATAATCCATACGTTCACCACGGCTGAGGACCTGGCCAAGCTCGATAGTCAAGGGAGATTGGGCATCACCATCGATAAACGATTCGAGATAAACCGTAACCGACTTTTTGCTAACACTCTCTACCGTTCCCTGCCAGGCTCCCCCTTGACCATTAAACAGCACCAGGGACTCTGTGGGTTTCATTCGCAAAACGCGGCCGACATGATTGGCTGCACTTTCTGCAAGTTCGATGGCACTGTCAGCCTGAAGCGGCTGCTCTGAATAAATGCGGGGATTTCTCATGGGGAGGCACTGGAGTTGAGGCTTATGGGTTATGGGTTATGGGTTATGAGGGAATAGTTAACAGGGATAATAATACCATTCACAATTCCCTCACAACTCATAACCCACAACTCACCAACATCAATCAACCAAAATGCCCAGGTTATCGCAAATACTCTGGCAGGGGGCTGCCTGATTCAGCGTATAAAAGTGCAACCCCGGAGCCCCTCTGGCCAACAATGTCTCACAGAGCCGGGTCACCACCTCTTCACCAAACTGTTTAATACTGGTGATGTCATCGCCATAGGCTTCCAGTTGCTTGCGAATCCACCTTGGAATCTCGGCACCACAGGCATCAGAAAACCGGGCAAGACGGGTATAGTTGTTAATCGGCATGATTCCGGGAATCACAGGCACATCGATACCCAGCGAGTGGATGCGTTCCAGAAAATAGAAATAGCTATCTGCATTAAAGAAAGGCTCTATTTTGATTACGAACTGCTCTACAGTGAAAACTGACTGTAGGTCACGAAAAACAAGGATTGAGCAACATTACCGGACAATATGCTGACAACCTTTGTAGATAAAGGGCTTCAGCAATGTTCAACCCAGTAGCAGTCTGAAATCCTACAAGAGCCTAAAGAAATATTGGGTAATCGTCGAGTTTGCACCAGCATCAACCTTACGTTTGAAGTTTTCCAGATCCTTTTCCATATTCGGTGCCTGAGGATGAACTTCAGGATAAGCTGCAACCTCAATATGGAAGTGATTGCCCGTTTCGTTACGAATAAACTCCACAAGCTCATTGGCATAACGCAATTCGCCACTATCACGCCCCATACCGGAAGGAAGATCACCTCTCAGGGCAACGATACGTTCAACACCCTGGTGGCGGTAAACATTCAGCAGCTCTTTAATCTGCTCACGGGAGTCGCCGACACAGGAAAGATGCGGAGCCGTTGCTATTCGAGTTTGGTTCTGAGTAGCAAGCACGGTTTCAAGGGTTCTGTCCCGTGTTGAGCCACCGGCTCCGTAGGTCACCGAGAAAAATTCCGGACGGTATCTGGCCAGACTGAGCGCATTCTGCTCCAGTTTCCGGGCTCCCTCTTCGGTTTTAGTGGGAAAGAACTCAAAGCTGACAGGAGTATTATTGGTTATTGTATTTGCCATGGCATTCACCAGCAAAGATAGCTGGCTGGTGATGGGACATCAGCCAGCTAAATAGACGGTTAGTATTTGTAATCGTCGCTCTTGAAAGGTCCATCAACAGGTACATTGATGTAGTCAGCCTGATCCCGGGTCAGCCGGGTAATAACGCCACCAAAACCTTCCACCATATAGGCCGCCACCTCTTCATCCAGTTTCTTCGGCAATACCGTGACCGCCAGCTTTTCTGACTTTTGATCTGCAGACAGGTCAGCAAACCCTGCTTCGTAAAGATGAATCTGGGCCAGAACCTGATTGGCAAAAGAGCCATCCATGATACGCGACGGGTGTCCGGTAGCATTGCCCAGGTTCACCAGTCGCCCTTCAGAAAGCAGTATCAGGTGATCATTGGAAGCGCCATCACGGATGATCTTGTGTACCTGGGGCTTAACTTCTTCCCAGATCCAGTTGTCCCGCATGAACTGAGTGTCTATCTCGGTGTCAAAATGCCCGATATTACAAACGACACAGCCATTTTTCAGGGCTTTCAGCATGTGGCGGTCACAGACATGGACATTACCCGTGGTTGTCACCAGCAAGTCGGTGGTGGCCAGCAGCTCCCGGTTGATAGCAGTTTCGGTGCCATCGTTAGCACCATTGATATAGGGTGAAACCACTTCAAAGCCATCCATACAGGCCTGCATGGCACAGATCGGGTCAACTTCCGTCACTTTCACAATCATACCTTCCTGGCGAAGGGAGGCTGCAGAACCTTTACCTACGTCACCATAACCAACCACCAGTGCCTTTTTGCCGGCCAACAGGTGGTCTGTAGCCCGCTTGATGGCATCATTAAGAGAGTGACGGCAGCCATACTTATTGTCATTTTTACTTTTGGTGACCGCATCATTAACGTTGATTGCCGGTACTTTCAAAGTCCCTTTTTCCAGCATATCCAGAAGGCGATGAACTCCGGTGGTGGTCTCTTCGGAAATGCCATGAATATCATCCAGCAGCTCAGGGTACTTGTCGTGTAACAGCAGTGTCAGGTCACCACCATCATCCAATACCATATTGGCATTCCAGGGCTTACCAGCGCCATCGAGAACTGTCTGCTCGATACACCACCAGAACTCTTCTTCTGTCTCACCTTTCCAGGCAAATACCGGTATGCCCGCTGCAGCGATAGCCGCTGCAGCATGATCCTGGGTAGAGAAGATGTTACAGGAAGACCAGCGGACTTCAGCGCCGAGCGCCACCAGGGTTTCGATAAGTACCGCTGTCTGAATAGTCATATGAATGCAACCCATGATCCGGGCACCTTTCAGTGGCTGATGATCACGGTATTTGGCTCTGATTGCCATCAAAGCAGGCATTTCACCTTCGGCAATCTGAATCTCACGTCTTCCCCAGTCCGCAAGAGAAATATCAGCTACCCGAAAGTCCTGAGCCTGAGCAGCACTGTGAAAACCAGCAGTTAAATCAGGATTAGCACTCATAAACAACACCCCGCCCTGCGTATTATCCGAATTGTTTTAGAGTCTAGCAGCGACAACAATCTATATCAATAAATTTTGATATAGGCTAGTCAATTGAACTACTACCAGCACTCTCAAGTCCTAATACCTCTGATAAAGTTTTGACAATAAATTTACTAATCGATCGATAACTCCCCATGCAGACTTCAAACACTCATTCATATAATCCGCCAATTAGCGTAAATAACATTGCTAATTCTGGAAATAATGCCTTCGATCACTCCGCAGAACAGACAGGTGGAAATTTTAGCGGGTATAGCGTTGACAAATATGAACCTGTTTCACATGACCGGAGTTGTTTGATAAATACAACAAATACACGACAAATTGAGCAATATGGTTCACTTCATGATCGCGCCAGTAAAGCCTTGAAACACAAATTTGATGGCTCAGAGCAAACTTTCAAAAGAAAGCTGGCAATCAAGGGCGCGTTACCAAGAGCAGGTACATATGCTCTTGGTTGCTCCGCTATTGCGGGCGGCATATTCGCTACTGCTAGCACTGCCGGCATTGCTGGACCGGCGGTTGTTGCTGGTGAAATAGCAGTGCTCTCAGCTATATTTGGCTACACTGGTGTGATGCATGGAAAACATAAATATTTCATCCATGAAAAAAAATGGTTCCAGCATTTAGTTGATAAAGAGCATATGGAGCTGTTATTGAAAGAGGCTCCTGAAGAAGACGATATAAAGGCACTGGAGGCCTTTGTAGTAAAAGTCAATGAACAGCTATCTGCAGAGCAATTTGATAGTACTTATAAATCTCTCAAAAAAGCTATACCTGGTAAAAACCGTAAAATACTTAAGGACGAGTTAAAAACCATTGGTCCCCATGTTTTTAATATGTATCTGGAGCTGGCAAAACAGCGACATACTCAGAATCCCTGTACCAATACCTCATACGACACCAGCATCGGTACGACTGATGAGTCGGCATACTTATCAGAAGAGATGGAAAAGTTGCAAAAAGCCCTCACCGATACAAGGAAAATCGGTATCGACAACCCTGCCTTTACCGATGATTAACCCCTCAGACAGATAAATCGGGTAAGGGCCGGTCTTTCTCCAGCCCTCCCCACAGCACCCGGCATGCGGGTCCGCACCGGGCGGTTCAACGATGATGGTGAAACCTGATCCATAAGTCTTTCAATGAAACAAGCCCAATTTTCGCGAGGTAACTGTTATTCAGTGCCTGTTGTACCGCATAGGTTTTACTCAGACGGTAATACCCTTTGCTGCTGGCTGCGATCTTGGCGGCGTTAATTTTATCAACGCCTAACCTGACCAGATTCTTAAAACGGGTTTTCGGCTTGCGCCATTGCTTCAGAAAGCAGCAACGGATTCGCCGACGTATCCATTGATCCAGCAGGGGAATTGGTCGGTGATATTCCGATAACCGGAAATACCCCATCCAACCCCGGATATATTGTGCCAATTTGCGTAACCGATGTTGCATTGAGACACCCCAGCGACGACTGGTCAACTTGAGTATCCGGTATTTGAATCGGTCCAGACACTTCTGGGCCCAGCGAACTTTCTTCCCTGTGAAGGTGAAACTCAGGAATTCGCTTTCTGTTGCTTTCACAACTTTACTTTTCCGGGAGTTAATCTTCAGTTTCAATTTGCGTTCAATGAATTGGGTAATGCTGTGCATCACCCGATCCCCTGCACGCTGACTTTTGACGAGAATCACAAAATCATCACAGTATCTTGCAAAGCAATGACCCCGATATTCAAGCTCCTTGTCGAGTTCGTCGAGGACCACATTAGACAGCAAGGGTGATAAAGGCCCACCCTGTGGCATGCCAACCCTGGTCGGGTAGACATTGCCCTCAATCATGACACCGGAGCGCAGGTAGCTACCAATCAGTTTCAGAAGGCGTTTGTCGCGGACCTTACGGGAGACCCTCGACATCAAAACGTCGTGATTAACCGTATCAAAGAATTTACTCAGATCAACGTCAACAGCGTAATGAAGCCCCCGGTTGATCAACTGCTTAACCTGACGGACTCCGTCGTGTGCTGACCGTCCCGGTCGGTAGCCGAAGCTGTTTGGAGAGAAACCCGGATCAAAGACAGGGGTCAGCACCTGCACAATGGCCTGCTGTATGACCCTATCCATCACGGTAGGGATTCCCAGCAAACGCTCACCGCCGTCCGGCTTTTCTATAACATGTCGGCGCACGGGTGATGGCTGGTAGGTTCCGTCCAATAAGGCTTGACGCACTGAAGGCCAATGCTGTTTGGCAAAGTCTGGATAAGCTTCAATAGTGACTCCATCAATACCCGGAGCACCCTTGTTGCTTTTGACCTGTTTCCATGCACTTGCCAGATTAGCCGGTTCAAGTACGCAATTTAGTAGATCATGGTTCAAAGCTGGTTAAAGATTCTGTCGCCAAGTACGGTGAGTCGCCGGACGGCTGCATCGCCTTGAGGGAATCAGTCTCCTCTTTGTCGTCGATGTTCGGCCCTTCGCTAACGACTTCCCATCCGTTAATGGCTTCTGTCGTACAGCTACTATGGCCTCTGCTGACTTCTGTCCAATCACCACGCGGAGTTACCTCTGCTGGCGCTATTGGTTGCCATCGGGTTTGCTCGAACAGGATGATGAGACCTGTTCGCCGAGCCTGTTGTAACCAGTGGCTGAGAACTGGGAATTACCAATCGCATGTTGAACAGATCTCCCCGGATAAGGACATGAACTTTCAGTGCACAACCGCCGCATTTACCGTGTCTCACGAACCATAGGGCTTTGTGATCCTTGGCTCACTCGCCCAGAGACTCAGCCTTATATGCGATTTCTGTACGTCGGCTCGCACCTTTGCACTCAGACTGCCTCCGCACAGCCCCTCGCGGGACTGCACTTGCCTTAAGCTAGTGGTTGTCATCAGCAGGCGTCTTTACCGCCAGTCAGATGTAGGTTCTCCCACAGGGGACTTTCACCCCATCAGTTCATGCCCATGCCGGGCGTACCAAGATATCGGCAACAGCATTGCCACTACCCTGAGTCCGTCATGATTAAAGGCCTGCCGCCTTGCGGAGCTGTTCCGCTTTATCGGTTCGCTCCCAGGTAAACTCTGCCTCTTCACGGCCAAAGTGGCCATAGGCTGCAGTAGCCTGATAAATGGGACGCTTAAGGTCCAGCATCCTCACCAGTCCACCGGCGCGCAAATCAAAATATTCACGAACCAGTTCGACGATTCGCTCATCAGACACCCTACCGGTTCCAAATGTATTAATGGAAATAGAGGTAGGCTCAGAAACACCAATGGCGTAGGACACCTGAATTTCACAACGATCAGCCAGACCGGCTGCAACAATGTTCTTGGCGACATAACGGCCAGCGTAGGCAGCAGAACGATCAACCTTGGACGGATCCTTACCGGAAAACGCACCACCACCATGACGGGCCATGCCACCATAGGTGTCTACAATGATCTTGCGTCCGGTCAGTCCGCAGTCACCGACAGGACCACCAATCACAAAAATACCAGTCGGGTTGATATGATATTTGGTATGTTCATGGAGCCAGCCTTCCGGGAATACAGGCTTGATAATCTGCTCCAGCACTTCACGGCGAATGTCATCCAAAGAGACATCCGGGGAATGCTGGGTAGACAGCACAACGGCATCAACACTCTGAACCCTGCCATTCTGGTCATAACGCATCGTCACCTGACTCTTCGCATCAGGACGCAACCAGGGTAACACTCCATTTTTGCGTAACTGAGCCTGGCGCTTAACCAACTCATGGGCATAGTAAATGGGGGCAGGCATCAGTACAGGTGTTTCATTGGTTGCGTAACCAAACATCAGGCCCTGATCACCAGCACCCTGTTCGCGTTCATTGGTTTCATCCACACCAACCGCGATATCCGGTGACTGTTTGCCAATGGCATTCAGAACCGCAACGCATTCACCATCAAAGCC
Source organism: Endozoicomonas sp. SCSIO W0465 (assembly GCF_023716865.1). Taxonomy (NCBI): domain Bacteria; kingdom Pseudomonadati; phylum Pseudomonadota; class Gammaproteobacteria; order Oceanospirillales; family Endozoicomonadaceae; genus Endozoicomonas; species Endozoicomonas sp. SCSIO W0465. Next base: position 94,531 of record NZ_CP092417.1, on the reverse strand, counting down.
CAGATCACCATGGTTATAACCAATGCTGGTGACTACGTTTCGAACCAGTTCTTCAATGTCAACATACGTTGTAGTTCGTACTTCACCGGCAACAATCACCATGCCGGTTTTCACCATGGTTTCTACAGCAACCCGTGCTTCCGGGTCATCCTTGATGATGGCATCCAGAATGGCATCAGAAATCTGGTCAGCAATTTTGTCTGGATGCCCTTCAGATACCGACTCCGATGTGAATAGCGAATACTCAGACATAGCCGTTTTATCCTCTTGAAAAAATTGAGTACGCCTCTTTATTCCATGAAACCGTCTTTTCATACAATAAACTTACCAACCGAGGCGTTGCCCAGGTCATCGTTTATTCGGATAGAAAGAAACGTCGGACCTGGATCTGAAAACCATTGCGTAACCCCAGATACTGGGATTCACCGCTGATCAATCCTGCTTTATCCGCCCATTGAGCCAACTCTTCTGCACTGAAACCAAGCCACAGGTCTCCGCAGGACTCTCTTACCCAGGCCTGATCATGATGGCTGAGTTCACTGATAAAAAGGCTGCCACCGGACTTCAATAGTCGGGATGACCAGTTAAAAATATCAGCCGGACTGGGGACATGGTGCAGCACCATATTGATGACGATACAGTCAAATGCGCCGGTCATGTTGCTCAGTGACTGGATCTCCCCATGAACAAAGGTGACATTGCCAATGCTTTGCTGTTTAGCCAGCTGCCGGGAGTAACCCAACATTTTTTCCGAGTTATCCAGCGCGTAGACCAGCTTGAACCCACCAGCGAGGGTTGGCAGAAAGTTTCCCTCACCGGGACCCAGCTCAAGGGCAAGGCTCCGTTCAGGAAAATCTGTAGCCGCAATAAGGTCAGCCACCGTTTCAGCATAGAGCTGGTGCTCAGCAATAAGCTCCTGGTGCTGACGAAATTCTTCGGTATTTCGGGCAAAGAATGCCAGAGACAGCTCCGACCGCTGTTGGCGAATAGCCTGAAACCGCCTGGCAAGATTATCGGGCAGCGTTATGCCATCAATGGCCTGAAACAAAGAGCACACTACTCCTTCGAGATGCCCTGCAGATGAGGGCAGGGCACGACGGTAGAATACCGTGTTCCCCTCCTTGCGGGTTGAGACTAACCCTGCCTGGGACAAAACCTTCAAATGATGACTCATGGCTGGCTGGCGCATATCGAACACACTACTCAGTTCCAGCACACCCAGAGAATCTGTGCTCAAGACCCTGAGGATCTGTAATCTCAGAACATCGCCACTGGCTTTGCTCACCACGGCCAGCTGCCCAAAAGCGTCCGTCAACACACGTCATCCTTTCCAATCACTTAACCGTAAATCATTGACTCATTTACCGGATATCCCAGTCGGTCATTTTAGCAAGGGCCAAAATCTACATCAAAATATTTTTATATACAATCAATAGACATAAGAGATCAAATCCCTGCACTATATTTATGTAGCACTCTTTATGTAGCACTCTTTGCACCCAAACTGCACCCAAACTGCACCCAAACTGCACCCAAATCAAAGCAACCTGTCGAACACAGGATTTGTAGGCAACAGCGGGAGGTAGGAAAGTACGCTGCCTATGGCTAACATTTTATCCGGGGACGCTGCTGGCAATTCAAACTTAATGCTTTATCTGCAAATTGCCATGATGTTCTGTTGCATCTTCAACTTTGACATACTCTGGAATCTGAAAGAGTCTTTGTTAATCACCCGGCTGGGCGCAGAAGCCATTCCCTTTATCAAGCTGGGTGTCGTCATGCCCATCGCTTGCATTTTTTTAATAACCTACAGTTTCCTGGCCAACCGGCTCTGCAAGCGCACACTCTTTGTCGTTGCACTGATCCCTTTTCTGGTCTGGATGCCTTTGTTTTCAGTGGTGATTTATCCAAATCTGGAGTCTTTCGCCCCCATGGCAGCGCTTGACCTGCTTTCCCCACTCATCCCTGAACACCTTCAATTTATTGTCGGCATCATCTATTACTGGCCCCTGACGCTGTTCTTTGCGCTGGCGGAACTCTGGGGATCTGCGGTCATCTGTATCCTTTTCTGGACAGCTGTCAATGATTTACACAATACACAGAGCGCTACCCGACAATATCCCCTGATCACGATGGTCGGAAGCAGTGCATCCATTATTTCAGGCCCTCTGCTTTATTACTGCGTTTCCAGAGAAGTCCTGACGCCTGGCTCGGGCTGGCAGGAGAGTTTGAAGACCTTATCATTTCTGTTCATGCTTTCCGGACTGTTGATTCTGCTGCTCAATGAATACTGCTACCGATTAACTCCGGAAAAACCTGCCGATCCTGCCAGCCAGCCAGCCACCACAACCCATCTGCCTTTGATGGCCAGTGCACGATACCTGTTACGCTGCCCATACCTGGCCAGCATTGCACTGGTTATGCTGGCTTATTGTGTCGCCATCAATATGGTTGAACTGGCATGGAAAAGCCAGCTGGTTCAGCAGTACCCAAATGAAGCGGACTATTCGATGTTTATGGGCAAGGTTGCCTTGATCAATGGCATAGGCAGTCTTGTATGCGGCCTGTTAACACCGACCCTGTTAAACATCAGCTGGTGGGCTGCTGCTTTCGCTACCCCGATCATTCTTACCACAACGGCTCTTCCTTTTTTTCTGCTGGCCATGTTTCAGAAATCACAGATCAGCCTTTTCGGCCTGGGTTGTGTTGATCTGCCCATGATCGCTTTGCAGATAGGGATGTACTGTCACGCTCTTGGCAAGTCGGCAAAATATACGCTGTTTGATGCAACCAAGGAGATTACCTTTGTTCCTCTTGATGCCGAGCGAAAATACAAGGGAAAGGCGGCTATTGAGTTAGTGGTTAGCCGTGTTGGCAAGTCAGGCAGCTCGTTTTTTCAGCAGATTTTAATCACCCTTTTCGGCTCACTCAGCCTTGCCATGTCCTGGCTGGCGGGGGCCTTCATACTGGCCATCGCCTTATGGCTGGTTGCAATCAGGCATTTGGGCAGGCATTACCATGATCGAACGGACCCATAAAAACTGCAGCAGGTAAGATTCAACGGCTGATTATTTACACCCAATGACCATTTAACAGCATTGCACCTCCCGGAGTATGACCTAAACAACCTTTCGCAAGACACTGGATATGACCTGACATTCGTGCGCCAGTTGCACTCCAGGACCACTGACCATGCTGCAAGTATAAATGCCTATCCTCTACTATTTCAGTGACATTGGCCTTGGAGCCATTCTGATATCTACCTTCATTATCACATTTTGCACAGTATCCGCCGGGTATTTTTCCATCGGTATTAACAGGTATGGCATTTATTTTATTGCTAACCTTGATACCGTAATTAGGCAACCTTTTCCGTTTAACCTGTTGCAAAGAACGCTTTGATTCTGTCGACATGACTTTCTTTTCGACAGTTTTCTTCACTATTTTATCCACCTTTGATTCTGGCTTTGATTCTGGCAAAGTAAAAATGTCTTTGGAAGGTGGTTGGTTACCAGCCAAGGGACTCATTCAGTTGGGCCTCCGGTATTTTTTTAAAAGCCTTACTCATCCGACTCGGACAGCAACCACCGTCGATAGTTCAGCATGTCAACGATAGGCCAATACCATAGCCATCCTTGTTGACCTGATACTGCAAATCCGACATTGCAAAATATACAGCTGACTTCTCCGGTTTTTGAAGTGGGTTATATAGAAAATCAATAGGGATGAAGAACGCTACAGGTTTCGTTAAAATAGCGCACGAATTTAAACAGACTGGATTCCCCGGAGCAAAGATTCCCATGTCCTCACGTCGTGAGCTTGCCAATGCCATTCGCGCCCTCAGCATGGACGCCGTACAAAAAGCCAAATCCGGTCACCCCGGCGCCCCCATGGGGATGGCAGATATTGCTGAAGTGCTGTGGCGAGACTTTATCAACCACAACCCCGCTAACCCAAAGTGGGTGGACCGTGACCGCTTTATTTTATCCAATGGCCATGGCTCCATGTTGCTCTACTCTCTGCTCCATCTGACCGGTTATGAGCTGAGCATCGATGATCTGAAAAACTTCCGTCAGCTGCACTCGAAAACAGCCGGTCACCCGGAATATGGCTACGCACCCGGGATTGAAACAACCACAGGTCCTCTTGGTCAGGGTATCGCCAACGCGGTAGGTATGGCTGCTGCGGAAAAAGCACTGGCTGCTCAATTCAACAAACCCGGCCACGATATTGTTGACCACTACACCTACGCCTTCATGGGTGATGGTTGCATGATGGAAGGGATCTCCCACGAAGTTTGCTCCCTGGCGGGCACTCTGGGGCTAGGCAAACTGGTAGCATTTTACGACGACAATGGCATCTCCATTGATGGTGAAGTGGAAGGCTGGTTTACCGACAATACCGTCAAACGCTTTGAAGCCTATAACTGGCACGTGATTCCTGCTGTTGATGGCCATGATGCAGAAGCGATCAAGGCAGCAATTGAAGCGGCTCGTGCCGAAAAGGACAAACCGACTCTTATTTGCTGCAAAACCGTTATCGGCTTTGGTTCACCGAACAAGGAAGGTAAAGAGGAGTGCCACGGGGCACCATTGGGCGATGATGAAATCAAGCTGACCCGTGAGCGTCTTGGTTGGCAGTATGCGCCATTTGAAATTCCTGCTGATATCTACCGTCAGTGGAATGCAAAAGAAGCCGGTACCGCCAAAGAAGCGGCGTGGAATGAAAAATTCGCAGCTTACCAGGCCGAATACCCGGAGCTTGCTGCAGAATTTACCCGCCGCCAAAAAGGTGAGCTGCCAGTGGACTTTGCAGAAAAAGCCTCGGCATACATCAAATCCTGCCAGCAGGAAGGTGAAAAAGTTGCCAGCCGTAAGGCCTCCCAAAACACCCTCAACGCTTACGGCCCGACCCTCCCGGAACTGCTGGGTGGTTCGGCAGACCTGGCAGGCTCCAACCTGACCCTGTGGAGTGGTTCCAAAGGTATCAAACGTGAAGATGCCGATGGTAACTATCTGTTCTACGGTGTTCGTGAGTTCGGCATGACGGCCATGATGAATGGTATTGCCCTGCACGGGGGCTTCATCCCTTATGGTGCAACGTTCCTGGTCTTCATGGAATACGCCTGTAATGCCGTTCGTATGGCGGCGCTGATGAAACAGCGTTCAATACTGGTCTACACCCACGATTCCATCGGCCTGGGTGAAGATGGCCCGACCCACCAGCCTATTGAGCAAATCGCCAGCCTGCGCATGACACCGAACGTGAATGCCTGGCGCCCATGCGATACGGTTGAGTCCGCCGTTGCCTGGAAACAGGCCATTGAGCGTACGGATGGGCCAAGTGCTCTCATCTTCTCCCGTCAGGGTCTGCCGTGCATGGCAAGAACCGACGAGCAGATCGCTCAGGTTGAACGTGGCGGCTACATTCTGAAAGCCTGTGAAGGTACGCCTGAACTGATTCTGATTGCCACCGGATCCGAAGTGGAGCTGGCCATGAAAGCCGGGACTGCTCTCTCTGAGCAGGGACGCAAAGTACGTGTGGTATCCATGCCATCGACGGATGTATTCGATGCCCAGGACGCGGAGTACAAACAGTCTGTTCTTCCTCTGGAAGTGCCTGCACGCATTGCCATTGAAGCGGCTGCTGCTGACTTCTGGTACAAGTATGTCGGGCTGGATGGCCGCATCATCGGTATGACCACCTACGGTGAGTCCGCCCCGGCAGAAGACCTGTTCCCATACTTTGGCTTTACCGTTGAGAATATTATCGCTACAGCGGAAGAACTGCTCGGTTAATGCCCTGCAGCCATCCCCGGAAAGGGATGGCTGTCCACTCACGGAACAACAAGACAATCAAACTGCCATCAGACAAATCTGCTCACGCCTGAGCAAATGCCCCACTATCCTGTCGTCATATTTCCCCTGAGATCACCTTGCTGCAGCACGGGATAACCTAAGATTAATTTCCGTGAACAGCCGTTTAACCATGAAGCCTGCCGTCAGTCATTTGGCTAACGGTTCACAGTTCCGCGCATTAGTCGGCATGCAACGAGTATTTGCGGTTCTTTTTATCTATCTACAGGGTTGGCAACAATGTACTGCGAAGAGACCTATCAGGAAACACTGTATTCAGGTTATGGACAGAATTTTTCGATCGACCGACGGTTATTTGAAACTAAAACCGAACACCAGCATCTGATCATCTTTGAGAACCGGTTCTTTGGTCGCATGATGGCCCTGGACGGTGTGATTCAAACCACCGAAAAAGACGAGTTTATCTACCATGAAATGCTGACCCATGTACCCATCCTGGCCCATGGCCAGGTCAAACGCGTCCTGATTATTGGCGGTGGTGATGGCGGTATACTAAGAGAAGTACTGCAACATACTGCCGTTAAAGAGGTCTGCATGGTGGAGATCGACCAGGCTGTAGTAGATCTCTGCCGCCAGTGGCTGCCGAATCACTCTTGCGGAGCCTATGATGATCCGAGAGTCACCCTGGTGATTGATGATGGCGTCCGGTTCGTCAACAATGCCGATACTGCCGGTAATCGCTTCGATGTGATTATCTCTGACTGCACAGACCCTATCGGTCCGGGGGAAGTCTTGTTCTCATCTGAATTTTACCGGGGATGCAAACGACTGTTGACCAATAAAGGCATTTTCGTCGCCCAAAATGGCGTGCCATTCATGCAGCTGGATGAAGTTAAAACTACCGTCCACCGATTGGGCAGCTATGTCTCGGACCTCCATTTTTACAGTGCTGCAGTTCCCACCTACACCTGTGGCATTATGACCTTTGCCTGGGGCACCGATAACCATGAAGCCCGTCACATTCCCCTGGTCGACATCGAAGCAAGGTTTGCCCTCAGCGGCATTACCACTCGCTACTACACGCCCGCGGTTCATCAGGCAGCTTTCGCCCTGCCCCGATACATTGAAACAGCCATCGCAGAATCAATGGGATAAGGATAATAAAGCAACAATGCTTTTTATGCTGAGGGTTAAGGTCGGTGATGGAGAAAAGAAAAGAGTTATCGGAAACATCGAACAAGCGCTGCTTCGGGTCTGAAGAGTTGCCCGCTGTAGATGATCTTCAATACTCTGGCGGTGCTGAGTGGGAACAATGGAACGTTAATGAAGCACGTTCCACCTATAACATCCGTTTCTGGAGCCAGAACCATTTTGACCTGAATGACCAGGGTCATGTAACGGTAAATATCAAGGGGACCCCACCGGTCGAATTGAACGTCATTGCCCGTCAGCTTAACCGCCAGGGTGTATCAATGCCGGTACTGGTTCGCTTTCCACAGGTCATCCATCAGCGGGTAGATAATCTGTGCAACGTGTTTAACCATGCCATCAGTGAGTACGGCTACAACAACCGCTATCTGGCTGTTTACCCGATCAAGGTCAATCAGCAACGGACGGTGGTTGAAGATATTTTAAGCAGCCAGACATCCAGCAAACATCCGCAGTTGGGCCTGGAATCCGGAAGCAAACCGGAGCTTTTGGCGGTTCTGGCCCTGGCGAAACGGGCCAGTTCGGTGATTGTCTGTAACGGCTACAAAGACCGGGAATATATTCGCCTGGCCCTGATCGGGGAAAAGCTGGGTCATCAGGTTTATATCGTTCTGGAAAAACTCACCGAACTGGACATAGTGCTCAGTGAAGCGGCCAGCCTGGGTGTCCGGCCCCGTCTGGGGCTTCGGGTACGCCTGGCTTTTCAGGGCAAAGGAAAGTGGCAGGCCAGTGGTGGAGAAAAATCCAAGTTCGGTCTCTCCGCCAGCCAGGTACTCCATGTCCTGGACCGGTTAAAGCATTTTCAGCAACAGGAGTGTCTGCAGCTACTCCACTTCCACCTGGGGTCCCAGATTGCCAATATCCATGATGTACGCAAGGGCGTCAGTGAATGTGGTCGTATCTATGCCCAACTGCACGGTATGGGAGTTCCGATTCAGTTTGTTGATGTGGGCGGTGGCCTGGCGGTGGACTATGAAGGTACCCGCAGCCAGAACACCTGCTCAATGAATTACAGCCTGCAGGAGTATGCCAACAATATCATCTATACCCTGGGCGATATCTGCCAGCAGTATGATCTGCCGGTTCCGGGTATCATTTCAGAGTCGGGCCGTCATCTGGTAGCTCACCATGCGGTGCTGATTACCGATATCCTGGGCGTCGAAAGCTATGAACCGGAAGTGCTGCAGCCACCCGCCGAGGACGCTCCCCTTCTGCTGCATAATATGTGGAGCTCCCGGCAAGACTTGCGTCACAGCCACAGGGAACGTTCCCTGGTCGAGATTTATCACGATAGCCAGGCCGACCTGGCGGAAGTCCATACCCAATTTGACATGGGACTGCTTGGACTTGAACACCGTGCCTGGGCAGAAAACATCTGCCTGAACATCTACCATGAACTGAAAGCCCAGCTCTCCCCCCGCAACCAGGCCCATCGCCCAGTGATTGATGAACTCAGTGACAAACTGGCAGACAAATTCTATGTAAACTTCTCCCTGTTTCAGTCCCTGCCCGATGCTTGGGGCATCGACCAGATCTTTCCGGTCATGCCGCTGTCCGGCCTGGATCGCCCCCCGGTCTGCCGGGCAGTGATGCTGGATATCACCTGTGACTCCGATGGCGTTATTAATCACTACGTAGACGGCCAAGGCATAGAAACCACCCTGCCAGTACCTCAATGGCAGCCGGAAAATCCATTTTTGATCGGGTTTTTCATGGTGGGCGCCTATCAGGAGATTCTTGGCAATATGCACAACCTGTTCGGTGATACCGATGTCGCTTCGGTACGCATCAACGGGCAGGGCGAAGTGGAAGTCACCGATTACCAGGCTGGCGATACCGTGGAAGATGTGATGCGTTATGTCAACCTGCAGCCAGAAAGCTTTCTTCGTACCTACCGGCAGCTGGTTCGGGAATGCCTGCCACCGGGGCAGCAACGGGCCATACTGGCAGAACTGGAGTCAGGGCTCCGGGGCTATACCTACCTGGAGTTTATCGGCGGGAGCCTGCAGTGATGTTTTTTGAAGGCTCGGAAAAGAAACTGGAGATGGTCATCAACAGGGAGTGGGGCTCGTTGCTGGCCATGGGAAGAAGCTTCTGGTCAAATGTGGTCACCAGGGCCAAAGCAGAGATTCTGGACACGCTCAGTAACGAAGAATGTGATGCCTATCTATTGTCTGAGTCCAGCCTGTTCGTCTGGCATGACCGGGTTGTGATGCTGACCTGTGGAACAACCACCCTCGTGGATGCTGCCCTCTACTTACTTGAACAGGTACCTCTGGAGCATATCCGCTTTGCCAGCTTCCGGCGCAAAAACGAGTACTACGCCCATCTTCAGAAGACCTCCTTTATGGACGATGTTAACCGGCTTGGCTTGCATATGCCCGGTTGCGCCTTTCGCCTGGGCAATCTGGATAGCCACCATAACTATGTCTTCCATCTGGATAAACCCTATGAGCCTGCTGTCGATAACACCACCAGTGAATTGCTGATGTACCATATCCGAGGTGAAAATGCCGACTACCTGTGCAGTGAACATCAGAAGATTAAACACATTCGTCGTTTGCTAAAACTGGAAGAGCTCTTCCCGGGCTTTGCCCTGAGCGACTGGCTGTTTGAACCCTCAGGTTACTCTGTGAATGCCATTCGGGATAACCGCTATGCCACTATCCATATCACACCACAGAAAAACAGCTCATACGTCAGTTTTGAAACTAACCTTGATCTGGTCAACTCGTCGATTGTGCCCACACTGCTGAAGCAGTTGAATCCGGGCTGCTGGGACCTGATCGGTTTTAATCCTCTGCTGCCGAAGAAAGTGCCGAAGAAAGTGCCGAAGAAAGTGCCGAAAAAAGTGCCGCTGCCAGAAAAGACACCATACCAGTGCCTGTCAACCTGTGAAATTCAATTAAGTTGTGGCTACCATATGGTCTTCAATCATTTTCAGCATCCAGATCACAGGAAAGTACAGGCCGAAAACTTATGGCGGGCAGAGTAACCGTTCAATCACTGCTCAAGAGATTCACAGAGAGTAGAAGCCATGCTTTTCCTGGATTTTTAGACAACAACCTTCGCTTAATACCCTTCCCGGGACTCAGTAAACCCCTGATACCGATAACTGAGAACCGGTCATTTTTTTAAAAAAGTCTTCCATTCCTCTGTTGTAAGTTCTTGGTAAGTACTATTTATACAAGTGTACTTATCTATTTATTGCTTAATAGTTTTATGAAAGAATTATTTATAGCCGTATAAACTATAAATCGATGTAGTTACCTTTTCGCTATCAACCATTGCTTTAGCGGACAAGACTCTCCCTCTTAAATGACAAACCAGTGTCGTACACTCCACAAGGCACTACAGCGGTTCGGCTCTTAAGTCAGAAGTACTGGCTATCACGCAACTTTTATGTAAATGCAGTCCCGGCCATTTCGGAACGGATAAAATCTTTCTGAGAGCTGTAACTATTCAGCACTGAGCAAAGGCATATTACAGTAATTCCGAACAGCTCTATGAAGTGATTGATATATGTCCATTCCCTGTTTTCTGGCAGACGACAAATAGCTGCGAATCCGTGCAAACATAGAACCACCGTCTGCACTCCTGAAGCAGCCTGAGATTTTCTGCTTTAACTTGGCCATTCGAACATCCCGCTCACTGCCATTGTTATCGAAGGGAATGGTAAAATCTGACATGAAGCGCAGTGTCTCAGCCTTGAACTCAGTGAGTCGTTTGAAGAGATTGTAAGCTTTAGTATTCTTGACTTTCTTGCGCTTAAGCTCCTCTCGTTGCTTCTCCATATAGACGACTTCTTTCATTAGAGCCCGCTGAAGCAACCGGTCATAAATCTTCTCGATTCGTTCACAGACAACACTTGGCATCTGTAGCATACCTATGGTCTTAAAGCCCTTGCAGTAATGCCAGGAAAGCCTCAGTAGCTTCATCAATCGCAACGCCAGTTGATTGCTGTCCCTATCAACAACACCCAAAAGCTCCCTCAGGTGATGGGCATTGCAAAGTACGTGAGTTGCCGCATATGCAAAATAGGATTTCCAATGATCATGAACCAGAACGCCTGCAAATGTTAGCAGTATGCCCATCGTGTCCATGGCCTCACGACCTCGCTTTTCAGACAAGTAGTAGAGCGTCCATTGTTCATCCCGCATAACGTGTAGCCAGTGCAAAGAGCCCTCGGCCCGCATACCCGTTTCATCGGCTCCGGCAACAGACGATTCCCGCAAGGCGTCACGAATAACCTCTTCAGTAGAAGCCAGATTTTCATAGGTTCTGGCCACAAAATTGGCGACAGTGCCTGCACTTACACTCATTTTATAGAGAGTATTAAAATACTCTGACACGCGCTTAAAAGGCAGGAAATGGTATTGGTTAAGATAGACGGCCATAGCCTGTGTGGCTGAGCCATATTGTGCGGCAGCGGTAACACCTTCCGGGAATTCAGCCTGATTCCGACAACCACAAGTGCAGATTTTTACTTCAGCTCTATGGGCCGTTACTTCAAATTCACCCGGTCTCCCTGGTTCAAACACCTGTCGTTCAATATATTTGACCGGCTCACTATCAAGAAGAGACGCCTGACATTTATTGCATTCTTTAACCGGAAGGTACTCAATATAGTCAGGGATATCGACCTGTTTAAGACAAGTGCCCTGATGCCCTTTCTTTCCACCGGCTTTATTACCAGAAGACTGTCTCAGACTTTTAGGATTGGGTTTTTCATCCGATGGATCGGTACCTTTATCTGCGGAAAGGTCGTCAGAATGATCTGGAGAATTACTGTTTTTACAAGGTTTTTGATAACCATCAGACGATGGCGGCTTGCTGCTGTTTTGACTGTTCTTGCCAACCTTTTCTTCCAATTCTCGACATCGCTCTTCCAGACAGGCAACTCTCATCCGCAGCTCTGCATTCTCTTTCAAGAGAATCTCAGCCGACATAGTTGCGGGTAGTTCTGGAATCATGCTGGCGAATATTGTGGAAAAATGGTGCTTAAGAGGATGGTATAAAAATCAGAAAATTCCAGATTTATGTGGGGGTGCTGAACAGTTACTGAGAGCTAAAGGAAGGCCCTTGGCTGCCCGACATCATGAGCCTGAAAAATGACAACGTTAACTCATCTTGGGAAAAAAAAAGAAGACAGGAGTGAACGTTTATTCCTGATTCTTACCCTGGGGGCACTAACAGCCCTTGGACCGCTGGCCATTGACCTTTACTTGCCCGCCTTGCCCGCCATCGCAAAAAGTATGGGTGAGCCATTAAACCGAATACAGTACACATTGAGTGCCTATACCATTGGCTTTGCCGTCAGCCAACTGGTGTGTGGCCCGTTATCGGATCGATTTGGCCGAAGAAAGGTCATGTTCCCGGGAATCATTTTTTATATATTGACCAAGGCTCTATTTTGATTACGAACTGCTCTACAGTGAAAACTGACTGTAGGTCACGAAAAACAAGGATTGGGCAACATTACCGGACAATATGCTGACAACCTTTGTAGATAAAGGGCTTCAGCAATGTTCAACCCAGTAGCAGTCTGAAATCCTACAAGAGCCTTGACCAATATTCTTGCCGCTCTCTGCACCAGTGCCACCCAGCTGATTATTGTGCGGGTACTTCAGGCCATGGCCGGAGCAGCCATCATGGTGACTATTCCAGCCATGATTCGGGACCTGTTCCCCAGGGAACAGATTGCCAAAGCACTGTCATCCATTCTCATGGTTATGACCGTGGCGCCATTGGCTGCGCCGCTTATGGGCGGACAGATTCTCAAGTTCTTTGGCTGGCAGAGCCTGTTTATCTTTCTGGCCATTGCCGCTGGTCTGTCGCTGATTCTGGCTTTTGTCCGGGTTAAGGAGACACTGCCAGAGGAAAACCGACTGATGGTGTCTCCAGTACAGCTGGTATTGAATTACTCCAACATCCTGAAAAACCGGGAAGCGATTGGCTGTATCCTCTGCCATTCCTTTTTCTTTGGTGGCATGTTTGCATTTATTTCCGGCTCTCCCTTCGTCTACATCGAGCTGTTTGGCATCCCCGCTGAACAGTACGGGCTTCTGTTCGCCATCAATATCCTGGCCATGGGAATCGCCAATATGGTGAATATCCGCCTGGTTGAGCGGTTCAAACTGTTTACGATTCTTCGTGGCGGCAGCCTGACCGCATCAGTCTGTGCAGCTCTGCTCTTGCTCAACACCGTCACCGGCTTTGGCAGCCTGCCCGGGCTGATGATCCCAATTGCCTGCTATATCGCCTGTATTGGCTTTACTGGTCCTAACTCCAATGCCCTGGCCCTGTCCCACTTTCCAAAATCGGCAGGTACGGCAAATGCTCTGGCAGGTGCGCTGCGTTTTACCTCGGGGGGTATTGCCTCAGTATTAGTCGGTTATTTTCATGATGGTACAGCCATTCCCATGGCCGCCGTGATGGCTGGTTGTGGAATACTTTCTGTTGCTTCACTGCTGCTGGTGAAGAAAGAAGGAGAGATGGAGACACCTGTTCCAGTAGGCTGAGCAGTAATATCAAGGCGCAAAAAGCAAGGAGGCTCAGTTATTAATTTCAACAGGGCTATTTCAGAGTTCAAGGTTCAGGGGCTCTGAAATAGCTCACTTCACCCATATTTTTTCAATCAGTTCTGTTTAAATTATTTTGACATTCCTTAATCGCTTCATCATTGTTACTTTCGCCAGATAGCAGGGAAAATACGGTTAAAACGAAAATCGACCCATAGAGCGCCGCTGCAAAAGGAAAGCCAGCAGCCAATGCAGACACAAAAGCAACGCCTGACAGAAAACAGGTCACCCCTTTGAGCACCTGGATAACGCGGCCAAGCCACTTGCCGGGACCAACAGATAAAGAAATCGAGTCTTCCTGAGCGGCTCCCACACCATTTTGGGCAGGTATTGGGTTTCCAGAAATCATCAATCATTCTCCGTTATTTTTCGGTACAATGCCTGACGCCAACAACAGCTGGAATCATCAAGCAATGACCTACAGGATAGCCATTAACGGGTATGGACGAATCGGCCAGTGTGTGCTGCGCGCACTTTATGAAAACGGTTATCGTGACAATCCTGTTCACGGGATGGAAGTGGTTGCCATCAATGAGCTGGCCAATATCGACACGCTGACCTACCTGACGCGATACGATACAACCCACGGCCGTTTTCCGGGCCAGGTGTCTGCAGACGAGACCCACCTGTTTATCGGCGATGACCGCATTCGGGTTTTGAACGAGCCGGATCCCCGGGAAATCAACTGGCAAGACCTGAACATTGACCTGCTACTGGAATGCTCAGGTTCATTTAATGATCGGGCAACCGCAAACCTCCACATTGAAAAAGGCGCTTCCCGCCTGCTCTTTTCCCAGCCAGCAAAACCCGACGTGGATGCAACCATCGTTTATGGTATCAATGAGGAACAGCTAAGCCCTGAGCACCGTATCGTTTCCAGTGCATCCTGCACCACCAATTGCATTGTACCGGTTCTCAAAACATTGAATGACGCCCTGGGCATTGAATACGGCACCATGACCACCATCCATTCAGCCATGAATGATCAGCCGGTTATTGATGCCTATCATCAGAACGATTTGCGTCTGACCCGCAGCGCATTGCAATCAATCATTCCGATTGACACGGGTCTTGGCAAAGGGATTAACCGTTTGCTGCCTGAACTCAAGGGACGATTTAAAACCAGTGCCATCCGGGTTCCCACGATCAATGTTTCCTGTATTGACCTTACCGTTCAAGTCAGCAAAAACACGTCAATAGTCGAAATCAATCGTGTCCTGCAGCAGGCAACCTATGGTCGCCTGGAAGGCATACTGGGCTTTACCAATGAGCCTCATGCTTCTGTCGATTTCAACCACGACACCCGGTCCTGTATTGTTGACGGCACTCAAACCCGGGTATCAGCCAACCGTCTCGTCAGGCTACTTTGCTGGTTTGATAACGAATGGGGGTTTGCCAACCGAATGCTTGATGTTGCCGGTTGCTGGTTAGGAACAACTGTTGCTACTTAAAGCATGACCGATTATTCAAATACCATTAACGTTTTTAAACAACATCCACCATAATAGTTGTGACCCTTCGAAAACCCTTGAAACACCGCTTGATTCAAGTCATTAGAGCGTATCAATGAATACCTGAGGCGTAATTTATATGCTATTGTCCCGACGTTTTTTCGTTGTTCCCTGATTTTTTGGACTTCGGTTATCCCCGGCAAATTTCTTCAGGGTAAGCATTAATACACAGTGCTTGCCACTGAGAAACTCAGCCATGAGTGAATATCAAGAGGGCTCCCCATGAACGTTTTAAAAATGACCGATCTGGACCTGGCAGGCAAACGCGTACTGATCCGCGAAGACCTCAATGTTCCGGTAAAAGACGGCAAGGTGACCAGTGACGCCCGTATTCTGGCGTCCCTGCCAACCATCAAACAGGCTCTGGAAGCCGGTGCTCACGTTATGGTGACCTCTCACCTCGGCCGCCCTACTGAAGGTGAGTATGAAGAGCAATTTTCACTGAAACCCGTCGCCGATTACATTGGTAATCTGCTGGGCAAAGAAGTTCGCCTGGTGAAAGACTGGGTAGATGGTGGCTTTGACGTGGCCGCCGGAGAGCTGGTTATTCTGGAAAACTGCCGTTTCAACGTCGGTGAAAAGAAAGATGACGAAGCCCTGTCCCGGAAAATGGCGGCCCTTTGTGATATCTATGTTATGGACGCCTTTGGCACCGCACACCGTGCCCAGGCATCCACTCATGGTGTTGGCAAGTTTGCCGCTGTTGCCTGCGCTGGTCCACTGCTGGCGGCTGAGCTGGAAGCACTTGGCAAGGCCATGGATAAACCGCAACGTCCAATGACGGCGATTGTTGGTGGCTCCAAGGTTTCCACCAAGCTGACGGTTCTTGAGTCTCTGTCTGGCGTTTGTGACCAGCTGATCGTTGGTGGCGGTATCGCCAATACCTTCCTGGCGGCTGCCGGCAAAAATGTTGGTCAGTCGCTCTATGAAGCAGACCTGATCCCCCAGGCCAAAGCCCTGATGGATAAGTGTGACATCCCGATGCCTATCGATGTGATCTGCGGCAAGAAGTTCGATGAGAACGAGCCAGCCATCAAGTCGGTTGACGACGTTGAAGATGACGACATGATCTTTGACGTGGGCCCTGAAACCCAGAAACTGTTTGCCAACGTTCTGACCGCTGCCAAGACCATCCTGTGGAATGGTCCGGTGGGTGTTTTCGAGTTTGATCAGTTTGGTGAAGGTACACGTTCACTGTCCATGGCCATTGCCAACTCTGACGCTTTCTCTATTGCTGGCGGTGGCGATACTCTGGCCGCTATCGACAAGTACGGAATTAAAGACAAAGTGTCGTACATATCTACCGGTGGCGGTGCCTTCCTTGAGTTTGTCGAAGGTAAGGTTCTGCCTGCGGTAGCCATGCTCGAAGAAGCAGCCAAACGTTAATCAATCGATGAAAAAGGCCGGAAGCAATTTATTTTCTTCCGGTACCTCCCCTCCTCCCATTGTTTACTTGCTTCCCTGATAAAATAGTCTTTCCTTACAGGACACTGCTGCTCATTGAGTATTGTCTGAAGCATTGAGTCCTGTAGAATGATTCCGTTAAACAACTGTAGATCGGATGATCCTATTGGTTACAGAAACTTCACCAAAAGGATTGAATATGTCATCTAAGGAAACCGTTTTGAAACACGGATGGTATCTGCTGAAAACCAAACACCGGGAAGAGATTCGCGCCCAGGATAACCTTGAGCACCAGGGCTTTGAGGCTTATTGTCCGCTTATTCAGGAAAAAAGTGCTCGCGCTCCCTTGTTTCCGGGCTATTTGTTCATCAGGTTAGGCAAGAAAGACCTTCCCTCTTATCACAAAATCCGTTCAACCCGGGGAATCATTCAAGTTGTCCATTTCAACAGGATCAGTCAAAAGCTCTATAATGAAGGGCGACTTCCCCAAGGGGATCTGGGGCAGCTACTACCCAGGCCGATACCGGATGGTGATCAGCTGATCGACCAGATTGAGGCATTTGTCTGGAAACACAATGGCTGCATTCCTGATGAAAAGCCAACCTCCATCCGCTTCAAACAAGGTGAGTCGGTACTTTATGACAACCCTCTGTTCCGACACCTTGAAAGTACGTTTGTAAAAGGTGTAAACATGGATCGCGGCATTATTCTCATCCAATTCATTGAAAGCCTGCGTACTGACGATGGCATTAAGGAACAGGTTGTCGCCATTAAAGAGATAGAAGTTCCTTTGAAAGACCTGCAGAAAGTTGCTGAAGAGGGTTAATGGACAAACTGAAGCTTATCTCTGATATGCGCCCGCTCTCGTATGGTCTGATGTCCCCACAACCTCACGAACAAGCGTACTTTAAGTATTACAACATTGATCTGGAAAACAGCATCGCTGATATCCAGCATTACCTGGGGTATATAAACAGCACGGATTACCGCATTGCCTGCCACTTATACACCAGGGCTAAAGCCAAAGGCTCTGTATTTCTGCTCCATGGCTACTATGACCATGTCGGCCTGTTTGAGCATATTCTCCGCTTCTTTCTGGAAGAAGGTTACAACGTTCTGGCCTACGATCTTCCCGGACACGGGCTTTCCAGTGGACAACCGGCCACCATTGAAGACTTTGAACACTATCGCCTGGTTCTGGAAGAGGTAATGCATCACACCGGGTCAACACTCCCCGGGCCATGGCTGGCGTATGGTCAAAGCACGGGCTGCGCCATTATCACAGAGCTGCTGAATCACTGCACCAGGCAAGGCATGCCCATGCCTTTTGAGCAAGTGATTTTCTCTGCACCACTGGTTCGGCCCTGGTTATGGCAGCTCAGCCGACTCCAGCTGTATCTGGTCAGGCCATTTATTCGCCAGATTCCCAGGAAGATCAAAGATAACTGCCGGGATAAAAACTTCCTGAATAAAGCACACAATGATCCACTGGCGCCAACCGTGTTACCCACACAGTGGGTCTCTGCTTTGGATCGCTGGATTCGAAAAATTGAGTCATCTGCCGAGCAAATCCCGTTAAGCCCGCTGATCCTGCAAGGCACAAATGACACCACCGTGGATGGACCCTACAATATTCAGGTTTTAGGGCAGCTGTATCGCACTCCCAGAGTACTCTGGCTGGAAGATGCCCGACACCACCTGCCCAATGAACTCACAGAAACCCGGATTCATTATATGCAATGGTTAGCAAAAGAGTTGAATGCAAGGAAGGCAGAGAATTGAAGATAAAAATTCCAATCAGATTGAGTGTATTGTTGATGGTGCCCGTTGTTGCACTAATTGCATAGAACCCACAGGAAGTCCCGATCAATGAAATACATTGGAGCACACGTCAGTGCCGCCGGAGGTGTCGAAAATGCCCCGGTAAATGCCCATGAATTAGGTGCAACCGCCTTTGCCCTGTTCACCAAGAATCAGCGACAGTGGCACGCCAAACCGCTCTCAATGAAAAGCATCGAGTTATTCAGAGAGCGTTGTGAGCAATACCATTTCACACCGCAACAAATTCTTCCCCACGACAGTTATCTGATCAACCTGGGCCATCCGGAGCCCGAAGCACTGGAAAAGTCCCGGCTGGCATTTATTGATGAGATGGAACGCTGCATGCAGCTTGGTCTTGACCGGCTTAACTTTCACCCGGGCAGCCACCTGAGAAAAATTGAGGTATCGGACTGCCTGAGCAAAATTGCCCAGTCCATCAATATGGCGCTTGAGCAAACTCAGGGCGTCATTGCGGTGATCGAGAATACCGCAGGCCAGGGCAGCAACCTGGGGTGGCAGTTTGAAGAAATCGCCGAAATCATTGATCAGGTTGACGACAAAAGCCGTGTTGGTGTCTGTCTGGATACCTGCCACACTTTTGCTGCCGGTTACGACCTTCGCACTCAGGAGGCCTGCCAGAAAACATTTGCCAAGTTCGACCAAGTCATTGGTTTTCACTACCTCAAAGGCATGCACCTGAACGACTCCAAAGGCGCGCTGGGCTCACGAAAAGACCGGCACCACAGCCTGGGTCAGGGCGAGATTGGCTGGGAAGTATTCCGCTATATCATGTCAGACAGTCGTTTTGATGGCATTCCCATGGTTCTCGAAACCATTGATGAAACGATCTGGGCTGATGAAATAAACGCTTTGAAAATGATGTCTGCATAGATGTCTGCAGTTATAGTGCCGGTAGCGAGCGATAAGCTTACTACCGGAGTTCTATCGCTTTGCGGAACAACCTTTAAAGCTCTTGAACTATTCCAGAAATTATCTGTCCAATCAGTCATAGAATAGATAATTTTTTGGAGCAAATATTGATGAATACTGCCCCCCTGCCGATTTGCATCGGCATTAACAGATTGGCACACCCGCTTAGCAGGCTGGCTTCGCACAATTTACGCAATGTAGAAGGTGCCTTTGGTTGTCGCTCGGTTATTACATGCAATGCCCGGCACTATAGCAACAAGCTTTCACGCGGTGACGAAACCACGGACCGAAAAAACACCATACGAAAAATAGGTAAAATCGGTGGGCAACAAAACCTGGTGCGTCTGCTAAGTGATGACCTGCTTAAACAAAAAGGATCAGCACTGGGTGCTTCATCACTCTCATTGGTGAACATCACTAATATCTTTGAATTCTCACATTGCCCGATAGTATTTTCTGCCTCCTTAGGGCTTTTGGTTGCGGGAAAATTCATCCAGGGGGTCAATACATCGATCAAACCAGAGTTTGATAACATGTCATCATCTGAGCTGGAGCAGGAGCTGGCACTTAAACAAGCCTGTCTGAAGGCACAAGTTAGAAAAGCCCTGGATAAATGGTTCTTTGATGACGAAGGTAATGCTGATATCGAGCTTAAGATCGAGCTTAATATTGATACCACCTCATATTACTTCGATAGCAATGATTATGGATTTGTAGAGCACTCTAGCTTCAAAAAGTTAGGCATTGATTTTGAGTCTTCATTAGGCAGGCAAGACGTATTGGATGCATTAGCAAATGATCAGGATGGTTTCGATGCCAAAAAGCGTCTTCTTGGTGAACTGCAATGAGTGAGGGTTAATTAAACGCTGTTACACGGCAACATGTCTTTAATGTTACTTCAGCTTGCAGACGCTAATACCTGAATCCGTCAGTTCTCAACTGGGAAATTAGCCTGAAAAGGCTACTGACGAAGGATCTTTATACAAAAGCTATTGATCCTGATTCAGGTTTTAATAACCTTCTATTCATAAAATCATCATTCAATTGCTTATCGATGACGTTTCAATCATTACACTTTGCAACCTCTATCCCATTAGTAAAGTGAATCGGTCTTTCACAAAACAGTCAAAAATTAAAATGAACGTTTTTATAAAAAAAATGTCTAATTTGTATCAAATTAGATTTTACCAACCATTTCAACAAATCATCAAAAACAAATTAGTTGATTTTATTAATTGGAATCAAACGGTTATTAAACATAGGGAACTGAAAAGACATGGATCGGGAAGCAATATCAAGCGGGCATAAACTCTATACGAGTGAATTGGTAAATAAAGTACTGCCTGAAATAACTGTATCCGATGAATTAGAGAGTAACAGGAAAAGCTTCAGTAAAGAACGAACACCTCGGACAGGCAAACCTCTGGATCATCACACACTCAAAGTAGTCTATGTTGGCATGGGCCCTAATGCCCTTTGGAATGCCTTGCAGACGAAAGCAAAGTGTTCTGATACGTATATAGAAATGTTTGAAAAGAGAACGGAATACGCTCGAAATCATACGGTTAACATCGATGATCAATGCTTCAGATCACTAAATTGTTATGACAATCAAGTCTTAAAAGAGGGAATGAATCAGCTCAGAAACAAAATACAGAGTCAGCATGGCCATATCAGTTGCCAGGAGTTTGAAACTGACCTGAAGTTAATTGCCCAAAAAATGGGCATAACAATGCATACTGGCAGTCATTACGAAGTGATTGCCATTGGTGACGGTAAAATAAAGTATCAATCAGGAGAAGCCCTGTTTGACGCCCTTGTCTGTGCCGATGGAGCGCATTCAAAAAGTAGAAAAGCGTTACTGAAAATGGCAGATCATCCCAACGACCAGGGAGAAGAGATTGCTTTCTCGCAATTGTCATCAATCGATGAAGACAGCGAGTTTCAAACTAAAAAAGACCTTCAATATCGAGTCAGAGTCAAATACCAGGTCCAGGGTCCGACCCGGAAACTGGTCAGTGGCTGGCTTATTTTTTTCCGCTATGCATATGCAACGTTCAAAGTGATGTTATCACCGGTTGAAGAGAGAATTCGCAAGCTCAATGAACAGACTAACGAAGTCACCATCGACTTTTTTATTTCAAAAAAAGAGTATGACAGCTTGTCTGGCTATAACCTTGGTCATGCAGCGACGCTTTCCGACAGTAAGGTGAGTGAAGCCCTGAAAGAAAAAATAAAAAACTGGCAAGTGATAAAACAGCAATTCTGTCAGGAGACCATTATCGCTGACACTGAGGAGTTAACTCCCTATACCCTGTCTATTTTCCATGCCAGAAAAGTTCACCATGTAACGCCATCAGGACAACTTATCTGCATTGTCGGAGATGCAGCCACATCGCTCCCCTATAACCGCTCGTTGAATAACTTTCTGGTTGTTGGTGCAAAACTTGGCAGAAAACTGGGATCTGCAACAAGGGCAGATCTTGCCATAACAGGAAAAGCCTATGCGCAATACGCTGGCCAAAGGGCTCGTTGGGAAGGCTTTAAGGCCATACTCAAAAATTTCATTATCAATGCAACGAGACTCTATCTAGAGGTAAGCAATAAGGTATGCTGGCAAACCAATGCATGGGACCCAAAGATGCTTAAGGAGCTGAGAAAAAAATTACCTGAACGGGAAACTCACTGGAATCACCCCACTACTGTGTTCAAGCTTGACGGAAACACTGGCTGACAGCATGAGCTGACAGCCAGACAGGAAGGGGATCAGAACTGTTTAAGAATCTTTTCCACACTGTCGGTCGCATCACCAAACAGCATGCGGCTATTCTCACGGAAAAAGAGTGGGTTCGAAACACCCGCATAGCCGGTGGCCATCGAACGTTTGAAGATGATCACTTCGCCAGCTTCCCAAACCCGCAGTACCGGCATGCCGGCAATCGGGCTGCCAGGATCTTCGGCAGCCGGGTTCACCGTATCGTTGGCACCAATCACCAGAACCGTGTCGGTATCGGCAAAGTCATCGTTGATCTCATCCATCTCTTCAACGATATCATAAGGCACTTTTGCCTCTGCCAGCAGTACATTCATATGCCCCGGCAGACGACCGGCAACCGGGTGAATACCAAAACGAACCTTGATACCGCGATCCCGCAGCTTATTAACCAGATCACGAACCGGGTGCTGTGCCTGGGCAACGGCCATGCCATAGCCGGGAGTGATAATGACACTGGAGGAGCTCTTCAGACGCTCCGCAACCTCTTCTGCGCTGACTTCAGTGTACTCACCCTGATCACCACCTTCGACAATCGTGCCTTCCTCGGTACCAAAGCCACCCAGAATCACCGAAATAAATGAGCGGTTCATGGCCGCGCACATCAGGTAAGAGAGAATGGCACCGGAAGAACCCACCATGGCGCCGGTAATAATCAGCAGGTTGTTGCCCAACATAAAACCGGTCATGGCCGCCGCCAGACCTGAGTAGGCATTAAGCATCGACACCACGACCGGCATATCGGCACCACCAATTCCCAGCACCAGAGTAACACCAAAGGCAAAGGCCAGGATGGTCACCAGTAACAGAGCCAGAATACTGTGCTGTTGAACATAGACAACACCCATCAAAACCGCCAGGCCAAGAATCACCAGGTTGGTCCAGTGCTTACCTGGAAGTGATACAGGACGGCTGGAAATCTTGCCATGAAGCTTGAGCGCTGCCACAACCGAACCACTGAACGTCAACGCACCAATGATAATCCCGATAAAAATTTCAGAGCTGTGAATCAGCTGCTCAGTGGACATGACCAGGTCTTTAAACTGTACGGCCAGGGAATCGTTTACTTCCAGCGCACTGGCAAAGCCAATCAGTACTGCCGCCAGACCACCAAAGCCGTTCAGTATGGCAACCAACTGTGGCATCTCCGTCATCTGGACTTTCATCGCCAGATAAAGGCCAACACCCGAACCGACAATCATGCAGAGCGTGACCAGGGTCATCCCGGCAATATGGGCATGGGCAAGGGTTGCCAGAACCGCAACCACCATACCGATGATGCCGTATATATTACCGTTTTTTGCGGTATCCTGTCGGCTAAGCCCGGCAAGGCTCATAACAAACATTAATGCAGCGACCAGATAAGCCGCTACCAGTAATCCTTCAGACATTGCAAGCGACTCCTGTTAATCCAGACGGAACATCTTGAGCATCCGCTGGGTAACAGCGAATCCACCCACGATATTGATGACAGCAACCGTGATGGCAATGCCCGACAGTGCAAGTACGATATTATTGTCACTGCCCAGCTGAACAAGACCACCAACAACCACAATACCACTGATGGCATTGGTGACACTCATCAACGGAGTATGCAGCGCAGACTTCACATTCCAGATGACGTAATAACCGACGATGGAAGCGAGTACGAAAACGGTGAAATGTTCCAGGAAATTACTTGGGGCAGAATTAGCCAGACAACCAAAGAGAACAGCGCCGACAGCCATCAGCAACGGCTTCAGCCAGGGTCTGGACTTTTCCTTTTTCTCAGGCTCCCTGGCCATAACCGGTTCAGGCTGTGCCGTCGGCGCAGCGCTGACTTTCACCGGAGGGGGTGGCCAGGTGATACTTCCGTCACGGATAACGGTTAAGCCCCGGATAACTTCATCATCAAAGTTGATATCAATCTGCCCATCCTTGTTTGGACAGAGCAGTTTCAGCAGATTGACCAGGTTAGTGCCGTACAGTTGCGACGCCTGGGTAGGCAGACGGCTTGGCAGATCAGTATAACCGATAACTTTTACGCCATGAGCGACCGTGATCTGGTCCTTGACGGTGCATGCACAGTTACCACCGGTCTGGGCAGCAAGATCGACAATAACACTGCCGGGCTTCATCGCCTTGACCATGTCTTCGGTGATCAGCCTGGGTGACGGTTTGCCGGGAATAAGTGCAGTCGTGATGATGATATCAACTTCTCGAGCCTGCTCCATAAAGAGCGCCATCTCAGCATCAATAAATGCCTGACTCATCTCTTTCGCATAACCATCGGCAGCGTCCTGTTCCTCCTCATCTTCCGATGAAAAGACCAGCTCAAGGAACTCGGCCCCCATACTCTCAACCTGCTCTTTTACTTCAGGCCGGGTATCGAACGCTCGCACAATGGCCCCCATGCTGCCAGCGGCACCAAGGGCAGCCAGACCAGCAACACCGGCACCAATGACCAGTACCTTGGCTGGCGGAATTTTACCAGCCGCCGTGATCTGCCCATTAAAAAAGCGGCCAAACTCATGAGATGCTTCAACCACCGCACGGTAGCCACCGATATTGGCCATGGAACTCAGAGCATCCAGAGACTGGGAGCGAGACAGGCGCGGTACGCTGTCCATCGCCAGAATGTTCACTTTACGCTGACTGAGCTTGTTCATCAGCTCTTCATTCTGGGCAGGCCAGACGAAGCTGGCCAAGGTGGAACCATTCTTAAGCAGGGCAATTTCATCATCAATTGGCGCGTTAACCTTCAGAATGATATCTGAATTCCAGACTTCATCACGATCAACGATCCGGGCACCAGCCAGAGTATATGCTTCATCCTCAAAGCTCGCTTTTACCCCTGCACCACGTTCTACGACGATGTTAAAACCGAGCTTCTGCAACTTATCCACGGTATCGGGCGTTGCAGCAACACGATTCTCATTTTCCTGGACCTCTCCAGGGATCCCTATGCGCATAACGGTCACCTAATAATGACTTACACTGTACGATGATATAAAAAAATATTACTTTATCATCAATCGCTTAACATCAAACTGAGACAAAACTTGCTTATCTGTATCACGCCATTTCCCCCCTGACACCTACGCATCGAACCAAGCAAAACAGTTCATGGAAACAATATTTGTCAAATCCAGCTACAACCATTATTTGCAGGGCCGTAGCTCCTATACGACAAAGGGCGGGGTAAGTATTGTACCCGCTCATCTTACCTGCGCAACCACCTGCGCATTAGTCTGTATGGACGATAGAAACGGTATAAAAGTTCATAAAAATCAAAAACGTCAGAGGTAAAAGACAATGAGAGAACAATCACAGAACAATCACAGAACAATCACAGAACAATGGCAAAACACAGAAAGAAAAGCAGAAGCACCAGAAAAGCCACTCCACAAAACGACAACTTTCACTCAAACGTTGGGCAACTTTAATAATCCACAACTAATCTTCCACAAGAGCCATCTAAAAGGGTTGAGTGATGAAACGTGTAGTTACTCTTGCTGGTATAGGGTTACTGGCAATCAGTCTTTCTACTACGGGCATGGGAAATAAGCCCGATTCAGACATCATGGCGTTAATGAGTAACCAGATCACCAACGGCAAATCCTTCCAGAGCCAGCAAATTTACAACCAATGGGGGTGTACAGGAAAAAACAGATCACCAGAACTGAGGTGGAACAATATACCCGAAGGAACCAAAAGCTTTGCCGTAACCATGTACGATCCGGATGTACCTACCAGCAGCGGTTGGTGGCACTGGGTGGTGATCAATATTCCCGGCAATGTCCAAAGCCTGCCGTTAAATGCAGGTTCGGAAGGTGGAAAGAACCTTCCCGAAGGGGCAAGCATGCTGAAAAATGATTATGGATTTAAAGGCTATGGTGGTGCTTGCCCTCCACCAAACTCTGCACCGCATAACTACCGTATTACCGTTTACGCTCTGGATATCCCTAACCTGGATATAAACAGCAATGCCACACCAGCAATGGCTGACTTTTATATTCTACAGCACACATTGGCTAAAGCGGTGCTCACAGCACCCACCAATGCCAGATGAGGTGATACATTACGGCAGACCGCCAGTGCTTAAAGTACAAATACGACCTAAGCCTGAACCTGAGCACTCCGGCCTTTATTCGTGATCTTCCCATTTCAGGCTGCGTTCTACAGCTTTCTTCCAGCCTTGGTACAGCCCTGTTCGCTGCTCATCATCCATCACCGGACGATAGACACGATCAACGCCGACTTTGTCCTTAAGCTCATCAATGCTCCTCCAGAAACCAACGGCAAGACCTGCCAGGTAAGCGGAACCTGCGGCTGTTGACTCGGTTACCGTTGGGCGAACGACTTCTTTATTCAGAATGTCCGACTGGAACTGCATCAGGAAGTTGTTGGTCACGGCACCACCATCCACACGAAGCTGCTTCATTTCGATACCGGCATCCTGCTGCATCGCTTCAATCAGGTCCCGGGACTGGTAAGCAATAGCCTCCAGTGTCGCACGGACGATATGGTTGCGGTTAGCGCCACGGGTCAGGCCAAAGATTGCACCACGGGCATAAGGGTCCCAGTATGGAGCTCCGAGACCGACAAAACCCGGCACCACATAAACACCATTGGTGTCTTGTACTTTACTGGCAAAATATTCGGTATCCGCCGCGTCACGGACCAGACCCAGTTCATCACGAAGCCACTGAACACAAGCCCCTCCCATAAAGACAGAACCTTCCAGTGCGTAGTGCACCTTATCATCAATACCAAAGGCGATGGTGGTTAACAGGCCATTTTCAGACTTGACAGGCGCCTCTCCGGTATTCATCAACAGGAAGCACCCCGTGCCATAGGTGTTCTTGGCCATACCTTTTTCATGGCACATCTGGCCAAACAGTGCAGCCTGCTGATCACCGGCCATACCTGCAACCGGAATCCGCGTTCCACCTTTACCGCCAATGTTGGTCTTGCCATAAATTTCTGAGCTGGACTTTACTTCAGGTAGCATGCTGCGGGGAATATCCAGTGCCTGCAGAATAGTGTCATTCCACTCAAGACGATTGATATCAAAAAGCATGGTCCGTGAAGCGTTGGTTACATCGGTAACATGGGCACGGCCATCGGTGAGCTTCCAGGTCAGCCAGGTATCCACTGTACCAAATAACAGATCACCTTTTCCGGCGCTTTCACGGGCACCCTCTACGTTATCAAGAATCCACTTGATTTTCGTGCCAGAGAAATAAGCATCCAGAACCAGACCGGTGGTTTCACGGATATGACATTCCAGACCCGCTTTTTTTAATTGTTCGCAGATGTCCGTTGTACGACGGCATTGCCATACAATGGCGTTATAGACAGGCTGACCGGTATTTTTATCCCAGACAACGGTAGTTTCACGCTGATTGGTAATACCAAGAGCAGCCACCTCATCAGGTCGAATATTGGTTTTTGCCAGCACTTCGGTCAGCACCGAACTCTGGGTCGCCCAAATCTCCATCGGGTTGTGCTCAACCCAGCCTGGTCGGGGATAGTACTGGGTAAACTCTCGCTGAGAAGTCCCTACGACATCGCCATCATGGTTAAAAATGATGGCACGTGAACTGGTTGTACCCTGGTCGAGAGAAACAATGTATTTCTTTTCAGTGGTCATTCTTCTGTCCTTAATTCCTTAACCGGCAGAATGCCTTAAGGTGTTTTCGAAGACCAGCTAACGATACGAGATCATAATGTTCCCCAGATTGGTAAAGCAGTTGTTACTGCATCCCAACCTGACGGACTCAGCAAGGTTTTTTATCGATAGGGACTTGTGCCAATGCCTCCCCCATCTTGATGGACAAGCCTGGCTGCCAGTTTTCCAGCCAATCTATCTGATTCTTGCCAAAGAGAACAATCGCGGTCGAGCCCAGCTTGAAACGACCCATTTCATCACCACGATCCAATTCAATGGACTGACTGGCCTCACCGTAGGTGGTGGTGGCAACCTGCCCTCTTTGTGGTGTTACCAGACCGGCCCAAACGGTTTCAATGCTGGCTACATTGATTGCACCAACCATGATAACCGCCATTGGGCCGTATTGCGTATCAAAAATACTGACTACCCGTTCGTTTCGGGCAAAGAGATTGGGGACGTTCTCAACTGTCCCCTGATTTACAGAGAAAAGGCGTCCGGGCACATGGATCATCTTATGCAGGGACCCTGCCGCAGGTATATGAACACGGTGATAGTCTCTTGGAGAGAGATAAATGGTGGCAAACTTACCCCCCATAAACTCTTGTCCAAGTTCCAGGTCACCACCGAGCAGTTCGACCAGACTGTAGTCATGGCCTTTGGCCTGAAACACTCTGCCGTAATTGATGTCCCCTATCTGACTGATGACACCATCAGCCGGACTGACAATCATCTGTGGATCTTCCGGTAAAGGTCGGGCTCCATCCTTTAATGACCGGGTAAAGAAGTCATTGAAGTGAATGTACTCTTCAGCGTCTTCTCGTTTAGCCTCACCCATATTGACGTGGTAGTGATCAATTGCCCAGCGAATCAGGCCATTTTTGAACCACGGAACCCGGCATTCGACAAAATAGTACACAGCTCTGGAGATCAGGTGATGGGGCAACACAAACTGAACAGCTGCAAACAGTTTCTCTTTCACGATGGTGGAGTATCCTGTAGTTAAAATACGTGTCTGATCAAAATCGGGGCAATAATGCTCGGAAAACAGGAAAGTGGCTGCCATTGTAATCCATGGCATGACGGCCTGCACCTGCGGTGATTATATCGGTGATAGCTAAGTTTGCTTATTGAGCTACCGGTGTATGAGGCAGATTCCCCCACTCAGACCAGGAGCCGTCATAGGCTCTGACCGATTTAAAGCCAAGGGTTTTGGCAACAAGATAGGTAAACCCTGAGCGGTGATGGGCCTGACAGTGGGTAATGATTTGCTGATCTCTTGTCAGACCAAGAGCCTCAAGCTCTGCAACCAGCCCTTCTTTGATTCGATAGTTCTTTTCCGGGTCCATGGCTCGGGTCCACTCAAAATTAACCGCCCCGGGGATATGACCGGCTTTCTGTGCCATGACCTTTTCTCCGAAGTATTCTTGCGGAGAACGTGCATCCCAGATAGTAAACTCCGGGCTGTCCAATGTCGCAAGAATGAAGTCACAGCTGGCAATAACACGGTCATCAATAGTGAGCGATACTTTTGTACTAGCTCTTTCGTTTGGCCTGGACTCTCCCGGATGCCCTTCTTTCAACCAGGCATGGATACCACCATTGAGATAAGAGTATTTCCGGTGACCAATCACATCGAGCGTCCAGATAAAGCGACCTGCCCAGCCACCGCCTTCATCATCGTAAACAATAAAGTGTTCTTCACCGGTAAAGCCCAGTTCACTGAATAATGATTCCAATTGGCTGAGTGCCGGAAGTTTACCGCGGGCAGGCGGTGTTCCTGCAACCAGTCGATGTGGCTGTACACTAATGGCTCCGGGAACATGAGCCTGCTGATATAACCGGGGATTACAAAGATCAATAATCACCAGGCGATTTTTTACTGACGCATTGTCTTCAGAAGTGAATATGTACTCCAGTTCTTCTGGTTCCAGGATAAGTGGCAGCTTGTTATTGTCAGTCATATCAGGTCCAGAGCGGTAAATTCAACATTCTATTGTCAAGGGTTAAATATTACTATCCTGGAAAAATCCCTTACACAAATGAGTCACTCTCATGGTGGCTTTCTAAATTTCAGTCCGGTAAACCGGCACGCCGGATCATTTTGCCTGAAAAGCCTTATCGACTACCAGCCCCTTTTCCCTTGCACCACTATCTCCCCTAAACCGCGATGGTCCATCCCTTAATGTGCCAGTACCATCGGTGCCCGTTAGCTTGGCTGATTCCGTCCATTAATGCAGGCCTTCGCTGTTGTCCTCACTGGCATTGCCGACTCGACCGATGCAACGAGTGCTTTTTTTTGCAGGTACCTTTCGGCTTTGGCAAGTGCCCGGAGACGATATCAAGAACGGAGTTATTGCCGGTCATTTTATATCTCCTTGTAAACAGCCAGCCTATGAATTGGGGGTTATTCTGAGAAAGCCATAAAAATTTCAAATATGGAACTTTTTCAGAAATTTGAACTCCAAACTATAGGACTAGAAATTTAATGAACTAAAACACTGAAGGGAGCCATCACTATGTTTAATATTGGTAATTTTGTTGCTACAAATCCCGGTTGTCATTCAACATTCACATCGACCAATGGCACTACTGTTGTTTCTAGTTCTGCTGGATCTGAGCAAAAAACGTACACCCATATAAATGATACATCTGTAAAAAGAGACGATGTCAATATTGCAGGTAATGTTCATTCTGAATCTCAAGTAATTCTTAATAGATCTCAGGTAGGAGGTTTTATTGAAGCAGGAATGTGTGTAGAACTGGATCAATCCCAAGTGAAAGGCAATATTAAAGCAGGAACGCATGTATCGCTGGATCGATCCCAAGTGGAAGGCAGTATTGAAGCCATGACATATGTGGCAGTAAGGAGATCCCAAGTGCAAGGTAGTGTCAGTGCTCAAAGTCCAATAACAATTGATCGTTCACAAATATCTCATAATGTAACTTCTCCTCATAAATTGACTATTAACAGTTCAAGAGTGGAAGGTTTTTTAAAAACAGGTGGTTCTTTTACCAAAATAGATCAAAATTCATATATAAATGAAGTGATTATCGAACCACACATACAGGAAATGATATTCAGTACTCAGCCAATTAAGCAAACAATTGAAATCAATCATCAATCGACAGTCGGTAACATCACTTTTAAAAGTGGAAATGGAGAAGTCCTGGTAAAAAATGGGTCAAAAGTTACCGGTAAGGTAACTGGTGGTCACATCAAATATGAGCAAGATGAAGCACAGCGTTATTCTTCTACACCATATGGATATGGCAGTATCTTCGTTGAACCAGGGGGAACAGTTCGTTTCACTTCGGTTTCTTCAGGTGGTCGATTTACCTTTACAGCGGGAGGAAGCTATAAGCCTAAAGAACCTAGAGAAAGAAGCCATAAGCCTAGAGAAAGAAGCCATAAGCCTCAAGAAAACCATAAGCCTCAAGAAAGCCATAAGCCTCAAGAAAACCATAAGCCTAAAGAAAGTCATAAATCAGAAGTCAAAAAGTACACACGTCAAAGTATTGCTAAAGAAATTGGTTATGATTTAAAAAATGCTCCAGCCACAGATTACAGAATCATGGCATTTAAGGCTCACCCCGATAGAGGAGGTTCTACTGAACTAATGCAAGAGTTAAACAGGCTCTACAATAAATAAAGTGGTTTTCATTCTGGCTCTGCCTGACATACTTAGCCAGGCAGTGATTATGGCAAGGGCTACCTTGGCTAAATCAAAATCTGGATAATGATATTAAGAACGGTTTTTGTGCTGCCAGGATTTGGATTCCTGTAGGATACCCGGTCAGCATGGAGAAATGCTAGTTTTTTGCAGGCAGAAAATTTCCGTAGATGGAACTTTTGTAATTTCTCAAAAAGTGCTGGAAGCAGGATAATTTCGGTCAGTCGTCTATCCTCTCACCATGGCTTTTCTAGAACACCAGCAGTTACAACCTGAAGATCTACTGAGATTCATCACTCAGCAGCAAGAGCAGATCATTCAGCTCAAAGAGCAGATAGAATTGCTTGAAGCAGAGATTCGTCGTCTAAAAAAACTGCCCGCAAAGCCTGACATCAAACCAAACACCAAACCTCCCGATGATGACACCGGCAGCCCTGATGGAGATCCATCCGCTCCTGAGGGTAACGATGGAGCCAGCCCAGACACCTCGTCAAAGCAGAAGGTTAAGAAGCCCAACGAGAAAACCAGAAAGCAGCGTAAACAGCCCCGAAAGCCATCGGCGGAAAAATCCATACCCATTGCTGCCACTGATGTTCCGGAGGGATCAATCAGGAATGGAACCACCCCTTTTCATGTTCAGGAACTGACAATACAAACATCCAGTATTGAATATCTTTTAGAGCAATGGGTGACACCCGATGGACAAACCATTACGGCCAAACCGCCAGCCAGCCTTCATGGACATCATTACGGGCCAATGCTGCAGGCCTACGTTCTGCACCAGTATCATGGTTGCTCCGTTACCCAGCCAGAACTGCTGGACTGGCTATGGGACATTGGAATCTCTATTTCCAGCGGGGAACTCAGCCAGCTTCTGACGAAAGGACACGAGCAGTTCCATGCTGAGAAAGATGAGCTGTTGACTACAGGTATTCGCTGTTCAAGTTATATCCAGACAGACGACACGGGAACAAGGCATAAGGGGAAGAACGGTTACTGCACCATCATCAATAACGAGTCCTTTGCCTGGTTCGAGAGCACAGACAGCAAAAGCCGGGAAAATTTCGTAAGCCTACTGCACCGCCCATGGTCAACTTACACGTTCACCGACGATGCCTTGATCTATCTGGAAAAACTGGATTACCCCAAAAAGTGGCTACGCGTTCTTAATCCATACAGAGGCGTCACCTTCCTGAGCCATGAAGCCTGGGAAGAATGTATGAAAGACCTGAGACTAACTGGTAGACGGCGCCAGCAGGCCAGTGAAGCCATGATTTATGGCAGCCTGATACAGCATGGAGCAGGACATCTTACCACCTTCAGTGATGGGGCAAGGCAGTTCGACGTTTTCAAACACAGCCAGTGCTGGATACATGCAGAGCGAGGGCTGGCAAAAGTTCATCCGGTCAATGATCAGCAGGCCATGGCTCAGAAATGGCTTCGGACATGGTTCTGGGCCATTTACGATGACCTTAAAGACTTCAAGACAGAGCCAACTGAAAAAAAGGCAATAAAAGTACGACAGGGGTTCCAGGCGCTGATCCAAACCCAAACGTGCAGTGGGCTTCTTCAGGATGCTCTGTCAGGGTTGGCTGTAATCAAGGAAGAGCTATTACTGGTTCTGGATGACCCGAGCTTACCGCTGCACAACAACCTGAGCGAGAGTCAGATACGAGAATATGTTAAACGACGAAAGATCAGTAGTGGGACGCGAAGCGATTTGGGGCGGCAATGTCGCGACACCTTTGCCAGCCTGAAAAAAACGTGTCGCCTGTATGGTCTCTCTTTTTGGGATTATCTGAAAAGCCGACGTAACTATTCAGCACTGAGCAAAGGCATATTACAGTAATTCCGAACAGCTCTATGAAGTGATTGATATATGTCCATTCCCTGTTTTCTGGCAGACGACAAATAGCTGCGAATCCGTGCAAACATAGAACCACCGTCTGCACTCCTGAAGCAGCCTGAGATTTTCTGCTTTAACTTGGCCATTCGAACATCCCGCTCACTGCCATTGTTATCGAAGGGAATGGTAAAATCTGACATGAAGCGCAGTGTCTCAGCCTTGAACTCAGTGAGTCGTTTGAAGAGATTGTAAGCTTTAGTATTCTTGACTTTCTTGCGCTTAAGCTCCTCTCGTTGCTTCTCCATATAGACGACTTCTTTCATTAGAGCCCGCTGAAGCAACCGGTCATAAATCTTCTCGATTCGTTCACAGACAACACTTGGCATCTGTAGCATACCTATGGTCTTAAAGCCCTTGCAGTAATGCCAGGAAAGCCTCAGTAGCTTCATCAATCGCAACGCCAGTTGATTGCTGTCCCTATCAACAACACCCAAAAGCTCCCTCAGGTGATGGGCATTGCAAAGTACGTGAGTTGCCGCATATGCAAAATAGGATTTCCAATGATCATGAACCAGAACGCCTGCAAATGTTAGCAGTATGCCCATCGTGTCCATGGCCTCACGACCTCGCTTTTCAGACAAGTAGTAGAGCGTCCATTGTTCATCCCGCATAACGTGTAGCCAGTGCAAAGAGCCCTCGGCCCGCATACCCGTTTCATCGGCTCCGGCAACAGACGATTCCCGCAAGGCGTCACGAATAACCTCTTCAGTAGAAGCCAGATTTTCATAGGTTCTGGCCACAAAATTGGCGACAGTGCCTGCACTTACACTCATTTTATAGAGAGTATTAAAATACTCTGACACGCGCTTAAAAGGCAGGAAATGGTATTGGTTAAGATAGACGGCCATAGCCTGTGTGGCTGAGCCATATTGTGCGGCAGCGGTAACACCTTCCGGGAATTCAGCCTGATTCCGACAACCACAAGTGCAGATTTTTACTTCAGCTCTATGGGCCGTTACTTCAAATTCACCCGGTCTCCCTGGTTCAAACACCTGTCGTTCAATATATTTGACCGGCTCACTATCAAGAAGAGACGCCTGACATTTATTGCATTCTTTAACCGGAAGGTACTCAATATAGTCAGGGATATCGACCTGTTTAAGACAAGTGCCCTGATGCCCTTTCTTTCCACCGGCTTTATTACCAGAAGACTGTCTCAGACTTTTAGGATTGGGTTTTTCATCCGATGGATCGGTACCTTTATCTGCGGAAAGGTCGTCAGAATGATCTGGAGAATTACTGTTTTTACAAGGTTTTTGATAACCATCAGACGATGGCGGCTTGCTGCTGTTTTGACTGTTCTTGCCAACCTTTTCTTCCAATTCTCGACATCGCTCTTCCAGACAGGCAACTCTCATCCGCAGCTCTGCATTCTCTTTCAAGAGAATCTCAGCCGACATAGTTGCGGGTAGTTCTGGAATCATGCTGGCGAATATTGTGGAAAAATGGTGCTTAAGAGGATGGTATAAAAATCAGAAAATTCCAGATTTATGTGGGGGTGCTGAACAGTTACAAGCCGACTAATGGGCGATGGGTTATTTCCGAGATTGAGTAACCTGATTGAGGAGGCTTCACGTCATCTTCCGTGTGGTGCTGCCAGCAGTTTTTGAGAAATTACGAACTTTTTTCAAAATTAAAGAACTATCTTATGCTACCCAATATTGCGATTAATAACACAAGACCATTAGAAGATAGACCACTACCCAAAGCAGTAGAATCTGCACAAAATCAAGCAGAACAACCCGGCTATTTCAACTTTTTCCCTGTTGAATTGATACAGGCTATTGCTAGACACCTCACCCTTCCCGATGCTCTACGACTCAAGCAGGCATGCCGTAGAACCAATGAGGCTATCGATCAAAGGACTATCAGACCCTTAATGAGTCAAATTCAATTTAAGAATATGGAAACTTTACCACGTGGGAGTAAATATGATGATATGATACCATGGTACAATTTTTGTATAAATCATAACTATTATAAACACTATGCATACAACCAAAACACAGGTCTTATTGAAAACCCAGAATCAGTAAATATAGAAAATTTCTTCTCAATTTTGAAGTTGAGTAACGCAAGCACTAAGTACAAAGATAAAATGTATACAATGTGCACTGGGTTATTTGAAAATGGGCATGTTTTTTTGATTGCACCTCGTTATACCAATAGCATTGAAGAAGATGCAAATAACCCCAGCAAAGTGTTATTTACAGGAGATCCAAGTAAATTTGATATTAATGCCATCTATTCAGGTAGATCTTTTCAAGAAGTAAAGAAACTAATAAATATAATTCACCAGAATGATCCGATATGGAGTCACATTGATCATATTCTTGATCACCAATATAAGTAAGGTGCCCGTGGCAGGGATATGAATACCGTTTAAATATTATCGATGGCACTGATTCCAGTGCTGCAGGCGGGTATAATAAGGCATTCTGATGGATAATCATGTGCACCTAGGAGGCTGTCCGAGAATAGCCTGATTAAGTATAATCAGGCATCTTCTGCCCACTTTGTTGTTGCCGAAACGGATGTCATCAATCAAATTCAAAGATAACCCTGCTGATTTTGACCAGCACCTGATGTTCCCATCGAACATCTTCGACCTGCTGCCACCAGATCATGATTGCTTCGTTTTTGAAGATATCTTCAAGCATATCGACACCTCTGAAGTGGAAAAGCAGTATCACCATCTTGGCCAGAATGCCTACCACCCACGACTGATTATATCGATCCTGATCTATGCCTATAGCCATGGTGTGTTCAGCTCCAGGGAGATTGAACGGCGCTGCAATCAGGACTTGGCTTTCATGTATATCGCCAAACAGCACTGCCCAAATTTCCGGGTGCTCAGTGACTTTCGTAAAAACCAGGCCACCTTTTTTAAAAGCAGTTTCAAACAGAGCGTGCTGCTCGCCCGGGAACTACAGATGGCCTCGCTGGGCCACATCGCTCTTGATGGTTCCAAATTCAAAGCCGACTCATCAAAGCATAAGGCCATGAGCTACGCACGACTTAAGGCCAAAGAAGCTGAATTAATGGCTGAAGTTGAGGCCCTGATTAAAAAAGCCGAAACCAGTGACAGTGAAGAGGACGATGCTTATCAGCAGGAGACTGGCTACAGCATTCCTGAAGACTTGCAATTCAAGCAGGAACGGTTAGAGAAAATCCAGGAGGCCAAAAAAGCGCTTGAAGAACGGGAACAGGCCCTGAATCCCGATAAGCCGATAGACGACAAAAAGCAAATCAGCTTTGCTGATCATGATGCCAGGATCATGGGTAAAAAAGGCAGTGGCTATCAGTACAGTTATAACGCCCAGATCAGCGTCGACAGCGATAATGGTATCATTGTTGGCCAGCACATCAGCCAGCATGCCAATGACAAGCAGGAAGTAAAGCCTGCACTTGAAGCCATTGCAGAAGCAACAGATAACGCGTCCATTGGCAAAATGAGTGAGGATAATGGCTATTACTCAGGGCCCAACCTGCAAGCGTTTGATGATGCGAACATTGACGCTTACATGGCTACGGATCGACAGGAGAAGCCTGCAACAGAGGGACTGGAAGACTCTGACAGAAAGTTTGTCAAAGCGGATTTTATTTACCATGAAGCAGACGACAGCTTTACCTGCCCTGCCGGTGAGAAGCTGATTTATAACACGGCTAGCAAAGCAAAACACAAAAGCTACCGCGTCAGTAAAGATATCTGCCGGGATTGCCCGTTACGTAAAAGGTGCAGTGGTGACAACAAAGACCCGGGGAAAGTGATTCGCACAGACCGCCACGAAGCCATACGCCAGGCGATGAACCGCAAAATGGAAACCAAAGAGGCCAAAGCGGTTTATGAGCGTCGCAAGGTGATTGCGGAACCGCCTTTTGGCCAAATCAAGAACTCAGGATTCAGAGGGTTCAGTGTCCGGGGTAAGGAAAAAGTGGCTGGAGAATTTTCACTGGTCTGCAGTGCTTATAATTTCAAAAAAATTGTCAAATCGGTTTCAACGGGATCAATCCGTCTTGAAGAAGCAAAAAGGCTTAAAATGGCAGCATAAAGGCAAGCAAAAGGGTAAAAAACGCAATTTTTACCCCAAAACAGGCTAAATTTAGGTCAATATTTGATCAGCCAAGAAAATGCTGAAGCTTTCGTTTTTTCAATAGCTAGTTCTCGTCCAAAAACGCATCAGGCAATCATAATTAGATTGTACGTGCGTTTTTATATTTCCTGAAATTCCAGAGAGCCGCAAAAACTCTTCCCTTTTTTTCTCTAATCTGGGACGGATATTGGAGAAAAACGCGAAAAGCAGGCAGAAAACATCCTCCCACCATGCTGGAAAGGTACTTTCATGTAGCGTGGAGGTGGCTATCAGGATGGTGCCGGGTGTCTGGCCAGAATCACCAGGTTGTAACAGACCACCGATAACCAGCAATGAGAATCAAAACGCTCAGAACCCTTGCAGTGGCAACGTGATAGCCCAAAACATCTCTTTAGCCACGAAATTCCCGCTTCAATACCTGCCCGGAAGCGAAAGAGCGTTTTATACACATACTGACTTTTAGTCATCTCTTCGACTTCAAGTCCGCGCTTCTTATTAAAAGCTACATCGCTGATTCCCATGGCCTTGGCTTTTTCCAAATTAGCGCGACACGCGTATCCGCCGTCACCGCTTGTCTGGCGAGGTACACGACCATAAATTTCTTTTTGTCTTTCCATCATCGGAATGAATTGGTCCGAATCCGCTGGGTTACCTTCCTCAATAACCAGGTCCAGGATCAATCGACTTTTTCCCTGAACCAGGTTCAGTTTATGGCCATACTGTACTTGCCGCCTGTCTTTTACGATGATATCCGTATGGGGTTCATACAGGCTAACCACTTTTTCCTGGGCTGGCACCTTTTCACCCTTAAAGACCCTGCGCTCTGTCTGGGAGACTATTGCATCCACCAGGGGTAACAGGTGATCCACATCGGCCTGCCACTTGTCGGCATCATCAGCCAGGAGACACTGCCCCTGCTGACGGGCGTTTGCTAGCGTGACAGTAGCTTCGATAAGTACCTTCCGGGATTTTCGGGTCAACTGCAGCAGTTTTTTATAATGCTGATGCCGCTCTTCTTTGCCAGCGTAGATGCATTTTCTGGCCGCATCTTTTACGGCTCGGTTGTGATGGGTATATTCATAAAGCGGTGTCGCTGTCAGTGTTTGTCCCCGTTCCAGCAGCCGACAAATTTCTTTAACGGAACTGGCTAAAAGATCACTGTCGCAAGGAGGTTTGATATCCGATTCGGTGACTGTGCTGTCAATAGCCACAGTGCGCCCTTTTTCAATACCCTGATCTTTAGCGGTCATTAGCTGACAGTTATTAATCCGTTCCCATGTAGATGCAGTAAGAAGGCTGATGAGCCCATGCAAACTGGAGCGACTGGGGCGCTGGTTTGGTTCGAGGCGACAAAAGTCTCGAAAGAGCATGGAGTCCATCAAAACAAACGACAAGTAGTCATAATCACAATTCAAATACTGTTTCAGGAGTGCCGCACGAAGAACGGATTCTGCTGATAGTCCGTTCCGCCCAGTGTTCTGTTTATCACCAGAACTTAAGTCCTCATAAATCCAGTCATTGAACTGTGGATGGGCGTCAAGCCATTGCGAGATACCGGAAAGCTGGGAGCAGATTTCATGAGGTACGTAATGGAGTTCCATACTACACTGCGGGTTGCGTTTTTTGCGCATTTGGAGTCCTCTGTTTTTGGCAATCCCTTATGTTTCTTGCTCTTGGGAAGTTTAGTCGCCAGATAGCAGTAGGGCTCCACTTAATTTTTCAGGATAAAATCTACAGTTTTCAATTGGTTGTGTTTTTGGACGAGAACTAGCTAGTTCTCGGACAGCCTCCTAGTGTCATTCGGCACAAATCAATGTGAGAGAGCGTAATCCCCAACTCTTCCAGTTTGCCTTTAAAGGTACTGGACGTTATCGGCGCTCCATCATCTGAGTGCAATATTACCATTGTTTTAATACCCTTTCGGCAAAAGCTGTCCGGTTAATCAGACCGCCGGTAGGCGTTAGTCATGAGCACAACATTGTGCAGATCTGAATTGTGCAGACCTGATACAATGGCATTTTTCACTGGTATTCATGACCTATGCTATTAAAAATTATTCGTAATGTATTAGGCTGCGGTATTGTTGTTGCCGATAAGCTTACCCGCCCTAAGGCTATAGTTCGCTCACCGGAACAACAAGCCCGGGTGGATGCACAAACCGCCAATATGAGTCTCTACCAATTCAAGGCCTGTCCTTTCTGTGTCAAAACCCGCCGAGCCATTCATAAACTGGGTCTGAATATCCAGACGATGGATGCCATGAATGACGCTCAGGCCCGTAACGAGCTACAACAGATGGGCGGCAAAATACAGGTACCCTGCCTGCGTATTCAGGAAGCGGACAAAGACGATACCTGGATGTATGAATCCGACGATATTATCCTGTATCTTCACAAGCAATTTGGCTAATTAATGGTCTACCAGCTCCGACCTTACCAAAAAGATGCCGTTCAGCGGGTGATACGGCATTTTCGCAAATCCGATGCCCCAGCCCTGCTTGTACTGCCCACAGGTGCAGGGAAGAGCTTGGTTATTTCTGAACTGGCCCGTATCGCCCGAGGTCGTGTTCTGGTCCTCGCTCATGTCAAGGAACTGGTCGAGCAGAACCATGCCAAATACGAAAGCTATGGATTGAAGGCCTCTGTCTTTAGTGCAGGACTTGGGAAGAAAGAAGCCTCTGAACAGGTAATTTTTGGCAGTGTGCAAAGCGTTGTCAGAAATCTTGAACAGTTTCAGAACTCACCGGATCAGAAAACATTCACTCTGCTGGTCATTGATGAGTGCCACCGGGTATCTTTGGAGAAAAATTCCAGTTACCACCAGGTCATTGCCCATTTTAAAAGCCTGAATCCTAACCTTAAGGTTCTCGGTTTAACAGCAACCCCTTATCGCCTGGGGATGGGTTGGTTGTATCAGTATTATCAAAGCTCTGAGAATAAAGGGTCGGTCAGAACAGAAGCACCCCGTTTTTTCAAAAAGTGCCTGTTTGAGCTGCCACTCTCCTACATGGTCGACAATGGTTACCTTACGACACCAGAGGTGGTTGATGCCCCCATTGTCTTCTATGACTTCAGTCAACTATCCAAAGACAGCTTTGGACGTTATGGCGAGCAGGAACTGAACCAGTTATTAAAAGGAAAAACCCGGGCTACCCGTGAAATCATTGAGCAGGTAAAAAGAGCAGCAGCTACCCGTAAAGGTGTCATGGTGTTTGCATCGACAGTAGACCATGCCCGCGAAATCATGGGCTACCTTCCAGAGGGAGATAGCGCTCTGATTATTGGTGATACCCCATCAAAAGAACGGGATCGGCTGATTGAAGCCTTCAAACAGCAGCAACTTAAATTCCTCGTGAATGTCTCCGTACTCACCACCGGTTTTGATGCACCTCATGTTGACCTGATTGCCATACTAAGACCAACAGAATCTGTCAGCCTTTATCAGCAGATAGCTGGCCGGGGGCTGCGTCTCGCACCCGGCAAGCAAGACTGCCTGATTATTGATTATGCGGGTAACCGCTTCAGTTTATACAGCCCCGAAGTCGGTGAGCCAAAACCGGATTCACAATCGGTACCGGTCACGGTTCCCTGTCCTGCCTGTGGCAACGAGAATCATTTCTGGGGAGTCGTTGATAGTGATGGTGACCTGGTTGAACACTATGGACGACGCTGTCAGGGCTTTGAGGTGTTTTTGGATGACAACGGCAAAGAAGTCAAGGAACAATGTGAGTTCCGCTACCGTTTTAAAGAGTGTGACCAGTGTGGTGCTGAAAACGATATCGCGGCCAGAAAGTGTCACAGCTGCCAGAACGGACTGGTCGATCCGGATAAAAAACTTCGAGAGGCGCTTAACCTGAAAAACTGTATGGTGATGCGGTGCTCTGGCATGGAAATGAGTGCTGACAAAGACGCTCAAGGCAAACAACGCCTGAAGATCACCTACCATGATGAAGATGGCGCTGAAGTAAATGAGTTCTTCAGGCTGGATACTCCATCCCGGCAAGGTGCGTTCTATCATCATTTTGGCAAGCATGCCCTGATTAACCGTGCTGAGCCATTCAGGGCGTCAACGGTGGATAATGTTATCCACAGCAGAAAGAAATTTCGTCAACCTGACTTTGTCATTGCCCGGAAAGAAAAGTATTACTGGAAGATCATTGATAAGCTGTTCGACTACGATGGCAAATACCGCAAGGCCGAAGCACTCTGATGCACATCACGTATCACATTACCGGGCAAGCCCAGAATCGTATCAACCAATTAATGGTTAAATACAGCCCGAAGCATACGAGGGTGATCTGGGTTGCCTCACTGGCCTGTTTGCTGGTTCCGCTTCTGGTTTTTCGGAATAGCCTGAGTAACATTCTGCTTTCCGGTCTGTTCGGCTCAGCCTTCATTACTTTCTGGATACTGAATCTTGGCCTGAAGTATGCCGTTCATAAGCGCTTTAACCTCCACTACCAACCTGACCTTGATTTGGAAACCCGCACCCTGCTCCTTGAGGAGAATGGTATCGAAATCCACTCCTCACTACTGAAACCGGCATTTCGCTCCTATAAGCAAGTAAAGATGATCACAGTAGAAGACAATATTATTGTGGTAGCAGGAAAAAGCGGGTGGATCGAGATGGTCCCCCGTGAACAGGTCACTGAAGGAAATTGCGGTTTATTATTGGATATTCTCTGCCAGAGAACGGGGAAAAAAATTAAACATTTCAACTAACATGATTCTTTACTAAACCATTCCCGGCAAGAAACTGAACGATGACTGTTCCGGCCTGAACCCGGTCGTCAGGTAATCCAACTTCACCCAGTGCCTGATCAATTAATTGATCAGGTGCCATTGTCCGCAGCCTTGCACACACATCCTTAAAAAAGCCATCCACAAATTCGGGGTGCGCCTGCCAGGTCAGGATTGAAGTCCCCCTTCGGGTAATGGCGTTTTCACAAAAATCCGATGCTGCCAGCACGGAAAAGCCCGGAGCCAACTGAATAACCTGATCCTGATGAACCGCCAGAACCCGAATAGTGCTACCCGACTTAAACCCACCAAAATCAGACAATGCTTTAACCGGATAAGCACCTACTCCCCAGCCTCCGGGAAACTTTTGAACTCTGCCTCCCAGGGATTGATGAATAATCTGATGACCAAAACAGATACCAACCAACAATGCATCGCTCCTGGCAAGGTCGATAATCAAAAGCCTGAGTGTCAAAATCCAGGGCTTTGAATCATAGGCAGAAGACTTGCTGCCACTGATGATCCATGCATCACACTGGTCAACGGACGATGGAAAACGACCTTCATAACAGCGCCACACAGCATACTCCCATTGACCAGGCATCACCCGATCAACCATTATTTTGTAATCATTATCATAAGTTCCAAAGCACTTAACAGAGTCTGGATGATGTTCATCGCATAATAAAATACCCAGTCGCTTCTTCAATTCCAGCTTCCCCGAAACCTGATTTCCTGTTGTCCACTTAATTCAGTCTACATCAACAAGTAGCAGGGTGAAGTGACAGCCCGGAACAAACCTCTCAGCGCTTGCTATGCAAGAAACCCATACTTGTTGTCTTCATGATGAGATCAGCACAAACTTTAACTAATTATTTGTAACTATTCAGCACTGAGCAAAGGCATATTACAGTAATTCCGAACAGCTCTATGAAGTGATTGATATATGTCCATTCCCTGTTTTCTGGCAGACGACAAATAGCTGCGAATCCGTGCAAACATAGAACCACCGTCTGCACTCCTGAAGCAGCCTGAGATTTTCTGCTTTAACTTGGCCATTCGAACATCCCGCTCACTGCCATTGTTATCGAAGGGAATGGTAAAATCTGACATGAAGCGCAGTGTCTCAGCCTTGAACTCAGTGAGTCGTTTGAAGAGATTGTAAGCTTTAGTATTCTTGACTTTCTTGCGCTTAAGCTCCTCTCGTTGCTTCTCCATATAGACGACTTCTTTCATTAGAGCCCGCTGAAGCAACCGGTCATAAATCTTCTCGATTCGTTCACAGACAACACTTGGCATCTGTAGCATACCTATGGTCTTAAAGCCCTTGCAGTAATGCCAGGAAAGCCTCAGTAGCTTCATCAATCGCAACGCCAGTTGATTGCTGTCCCTATCAACAACACCCAAAAGCTCCCTCAGGTGATGGGCATTGCAAAGTACGTGAGTTGCCGCATATGCAAAATAGGATTTCCAATGATCATGAACCAGAACGCCTGCAAATGTTAGCAGTATGCCCATCGTGTCCATGGCCTCACGACCTCGCTTTTCAGACAAGTAGTAGAGCGTCCATTGTTCATCCCGCATAACGTGTAGCCAGTGCAAAGAGCCCTCGGCCCGCATACCCGTTTCATCGGCTCCGGCAACAGACGATTCCCGCAAGGCGTCACGAATAACCTCTTCAGTAGAAGCCAGATTTTCATAGGTTCTGGCCACAAAATTGGCGACAGTGCCTGCACTTACACTCATTTTATAGAGAGTATTAAAATACTCTGACACGCGCTTAAAAGGCAGGAAATGGTATTGGTTAAGATAGACGGCCATAGCCTGTGTGGCTGAGCCATATTGTGCGGCAGCGGTAACACCTTCCGGGAATTCAGCCTGATTCCGACAACCACAAGTGCAGATTTTTACTTCAGCTCTATGGGCCGTTACTTCAAATTCACCCGGTCTCCCTGGTTCAAACACCTGTCGTTCAATATATTTGACCGGCTCACTATCAAGAAGAGACGCCTGACATTTATGTAATTTCTCAAAAAGTGCTGGAAGCAGGATAATTTCGGTCAGTCGTCTATCCTCTCACCATGGCTTTTCTAGAACACCAGCAGTTACAACCTGAAGATCTACTGAGATT
Source organism: Endozoicomonas sp. SCSIO W0465 (assembly GCF_023716865.1). Classification (NCBI taxonomy): domain Bacteria; kingdom Pseudomonadati; phylum Pseudomonadota; class Gammaproteobacteria; order Oceanospirillales; family Endozoicomonadaceae; genus Endozoicomonas; species Endozoicomonas sp. SCSIO W0465. The sequence goes on along the minus strand of NZ_CP092417.1, from coordinate 50,289 downwards.
CATCACTCAGCAGCAAGAGCAGATCATTCAGCTCAAAGAGCAGATAGAATTGCTTGAAGCAGAGATTCGTCGTCTAAAAAAACTGCCCGCAAAGCCTGACATCAAACCAAACACCAAACCTCCCGATGATGACACCGGCAGCCCTGATGGAGATCCATCCGCTCCTGAGGGTAACGATGGAGCCAGCCCAGACACCTCGTCAAAGCAGAAGGTTAAGAAGCCCAACGAGAAAACCAGAAAGCAGCGTAAACAGCCCCGAAAGCCATCGGCGGAAAAATCCATACCCATTGCTGCCACTGATGTTCCGGAGGGATCAATCAGGAATGGAACCACCCCTTTTCATGTTCAGGAACTGACAATACAAACATCCAGTATTGAATATCTTTTAGAGCAATGGGTGACACCCGATGGACAAACCATTACGGCCAAACCGCCAGCCAGCCTTCATGGACATCATTACGGGCCAATGCTGCAGGCCTACGTTCTGCACCAGTATCATGGTTGCTCCGTTACCCAGCCAGAACTGCTGGACTGGCTATGGGACATTGGAATCTCTATTTCCAGCGGGGAACTCAGCCAGCTTCTGACGAAAGGACACGAGCAGTTCCATGCTGAGAAAGATGAGCTGTTGACTACAGGTATTCGCTGTTCAAGTTATATCCAGACAGACGACACGGGAACAAGGCATAAGGGGAAGAACGGTTACTGCACCATCATCAATAACGAGTCCTTTGCCTGGTTCGAGAGCACAGACAGCAAAAGCCGGGAAAATTTCGTAAGCCTACTGCACCGCCCATGGTCAACTTACACGTTCACCGACGATGCCTTGATCTATCTGGAAAAACTGGATTACCCCAAAAAGTGGCTACGCGTTCTTAATCCATACAGAGGCGTCACCTTCCTGAGCCATGAAGCCTGGGAAGAATGTATGAAAGACCTGAGACTAACTGGTAGACGGCGCCAGCAGGCCAGTGAAGCCATGATTTATGGCAGCCTGATACAGCATGGAGCAGGACATCTTACCACCTTCAGTGATGGGGCAAGGCAGTTCGACGTTTTCAAACACAGCCAGTGCTGGATACATGCAGAGCGAGGGCTGGCAAAAGTTCATCCGGTCAATGATCAGCAGGCCATGGCTCAGAAATGGCTTCGGACATGGTTCTGGGCCATTTACGATGACCTTAAAGACTTCAAGACAGAGCCAACTGAAAAAAAGGCAATAAAAGTACGACAGGGGTTCCAGGCGCTGATCCAAACCCAAACGTGCAGTGGGCTTCTTCAGGATGCTCTGTCAGGGTTGGCTGTAATCAAGGAAGAGCTATTACTGGTTCTGGATGACCCGAGCTTACCGCTGCACAACAACCTGAGCGAGAGTCAGATACGAGAATATGTTAAACGACGAAAGATCAGTAGTGGGACGCGAAGCGATTTGGGGCGGCAATGTCGCGACACCTTTGCCAGCCTGAAAAAAACGTGTCGCCTGTATGGTCTCTCTTTTTGGGATTATCTGAAAAGCCGACTAATGGGCGATGGGTTATTTCCGAGATTGAGTAACCTGATTGAGGAGGCTTCACGTCATCTTCCGTGTGGTGCTGCCAGCAGTTTTTGAGAAATTACACATTTATTGCATTCTTTAACCGGAAGGTACTCAATATAGTCAGGGATATCGACCTGTTTAAGACAAGTGCCCTGATGCCCTTTCTTTCCACCGGCTTTATTACCAGAAGACTGTCTCAGACTTTTAGGATTGGGTTTTTCATCCGATGGATCGGTACCTTTATCTGCGGAAAGGTCGTCAGAATGATCTGGAGAATTACTGTTTTTACAAGGTTTTTGATAACCATCAGACGATGGCGGCTTGCTGCTGTTTTGACTGTTCTTGCCAACCTTTTCTTCCAATTCTCGACATCGCTCTTCCAGACAGGCAACTCTCATCCGCAGCTCTGCATTCTCTTTCAAGAGAATCTCAGCCGACATAGTTGCGGGTAGTTCTGGAATCATGCTGGCGAATATTGTGGAAAAATGGTGCTTAAGAGGATGGTATAAAAATCAGAAAATTCCAGATTTATGTGGGGGTGCTGAACAGTTACAATTATTTAATATTTTTGCATTCATGACTTGCATTGAGTGTCAACCTGCCATTAGAATGATAACCATTCTCATTTAAAGACAAGACGATCTACATCCCGGCTCAACCTGACTCTCCCCAAGCCCTTGTTGAGCTATTCCCAGGCACTTGACTGTTGACACATGGAGGGACTGCCATCGAACGAAATTTCAGACCTGACTAACTGGCCAATGCCAGTGATTCGCAAATCCTCATCTTTACGGCCTAAATTTCTGGCCGTTTTTTTATTGTTTCTTGACCCGATCCTGTCCATTATTGGTAGTCTGAAAATCGCTTATTGGTATGCAGCACCGTATTAGCTGTCCGATATTTTTCTTGTATGGCCACGTTGCTGCATTGGTCTAATCAGAAAAAGAGCCGCTACCGAGGTTCAACCATGGAACTACAGAAGTACAGAATGCCATTGCTTAGCGGGGAAATGAAAGAACTCGCTGACTATGCGAACAAGGTCGTTTTAATTGTCAATACTGCCAGTAAATGTGGCTTCACTCCCCAGTATCAAACCCTTGAGGAGCTGTATCACAAATACAAGGATCAGGGGCTGGTTATTCTTGGCTTTCCCTGTAATCAATTTGGCCATCAGGAACCCGGAGACAGTGAGGAGATTGGCGCTTTCTGTCAGAAGAATTACGGGGTCACCTTTCCCATCTTTGAGAAAATTGATGTTAATGGTGATCATGCAGCTCCGATCTATAAAGATTTAAAATCTGAAGCTCCCGGATTACTCGGCACTCAAAGAATAAAATGGAACTTTACCAAATTTCTGGTCAGTCGTAAGGGCGAGATTATTGATCGATATGCTCCTACAACCAAACCGGAAGATATAGAAGAAGATATCTGCCAAGCTTTAAGAGATAACTGAACGTGCCGATAAAATAAGAGTTTTAACAACTTGAAACTCTTATATTGTGGATATCAACAAAGCGCTCTCCTTATTGGCTGATCGTAACGGTTCAGAACTGTTTTTAACGGTCGGCTATCCCCCCTGTCTGAAAGTCAATGGCCAATTGGTGCCTATCGCCAAGACCGCTCTTACCAGCGAGCAGGCACATGATATTTTTGAAAAAATGATGGGTGAAGAGCGCTTTAAGGAATTCTGTGAGACTCGTGAGAGTAATTATGCTATGCAGAATCCGGACTCGGGTCGTTTTCGTATCAGTGCATTCTTCCAAAGAGGGGAGCCCGGAATGGTGATCCGCCGCATTCACCATCATATTCCTTCCCCACAGGAGCTCGGCCTACCCGATATTTTTTGTGACCTGATTCTTCAGGAAAGAGGTTTAATTCTGATTACCGGGCCAGCAGGAGCGGGAAAATCAACCGCTATGGCATCACTGGTTAATTATCGAAACCATGTGGGTAAAGGTCATATCATCACCATTGAAGACCCTGTTGAATTTATCCACAGCCATAATCAGTGTATCGTCACCCAGCGAGAAGTTGGACTGGATACCCAATCTTATGAAGAGGGTCTGTCAAACGCTCTACGTCAGGCACCGGACCTGGTGGTTATTGGCGAGATCCGTACCCCCGAGGTCATGAGGCATACCATTGAATTTGTTCAAACGGGTCACCTTTGTATCGCAACCCTTCATGCCAATACAGCCTATCAAGCGCTGGAACGGATCATTCACTTTTTTCCACAAGAACAACATGAAGAGATTCTTCTTGATTTGTCACTGAGCCTGCAGGGTGTTATGGGGCAGCAGTTAATCAGCTCTGAAGATGGTACGGCCGCCTACCCATCCCATGAAATCCTGTTAAATACCCCCGCGCTGGCAGATCTGATCAAAAAGGGTAAAGTGGATGAAATTCATGACCTGATGGAGCGCTCTAAAGACTCGGGTATGCAAACCATTGATCAATCTATCTTCAAACTTTTCAAAGCTGGAAAAATTACCCCCCAGCAAGCTATACAGCATGCTGACTCCTCGAATAACATGCGCTTGTTAATAAAGATGCATGGGCATCAAGTAGGAGGAGATGATTCTTTTGATCACTTAACCATCTCCACGGATTAATTCTACCTCGTCATAAAAAGCACTATCATACTTAACGAGGTATGCTAAGTGATTAAACCACTTCATCTTCAGACTGGTTGGGATTTAAACCTGTGTCTCAGTATCTGAAACTCGTTCGTACTTAATCTTCTCTTTATGATCACCAGACTTAGAGTAAACACAATAAAGTGCTGTCACAGCACCCACCAGTGCAGCTCCACCAACTAAACCCCCTATTGCCAATGTGCTCATCGCTGGAATTTCAGCAACATCTACAACATTAACGGATGAATTTTGTGTTGTTGGAGGCAGATGAGAAGAGGGTGAGCGGATATCGCCGTTACCAACAGTGGTAAACGGGGTATTTGTAGAGGAGGTAACCGAGGAGGTATTAAACTTCACATAATCGCATGTCTGATCGAAGTGGATACCTGTGGCGTTACTCCCGATGTTACTAACAGATGTCCAGCAAATATTCGAGCATTCCGGTGCATTAGGGTATCGGTAAAATCCATAGCGATCGGTGTGGGAGGATTCGCAGGCAGTACCAGAAATACGCTTATCTGCAGGCATCCCAAAATGGCCCAGACGTACTCCTCCTATTGCTGCAGCAGCATCATTACCATCACCCCTGCTGATACTCAATGAGCAGTTCCTGGCCAAGGTGTTTTTTGGGCCATCCCCAGCCCAGACCCTGCCAGCACCGATTCCTGCATACTGAGCCACATGACCATTGGTAGCAATTTGGCAATGGACCCCTTCAGTGTTCTCAACAATGGCTTCTTTGCGCATATCGCCAGTTCCGATGGCAGCAAAAGTATCACCACCATAAATGGGAGATTTTACATGGAACCGGCTACCCAACGCAGTGGTATTGGAGACCTTGCTTTTGCCCATAGCTATACCAACGCCAGCAGCAGCCCACGCATTAGGTAATACAGCCCGGGTTTTTAGGCTTGAACGGGGGGTCGTTTCTACCGAATTGTCACACAACACAGCCAGGGTGTTTTCAATTCGTGCCTCATTCCATGCCTCACCAGCCCCAATGGCAGAAGCCACAGAGCCACCTGTGGAATGCAATTGGCAATCCACTGCACTTACTCCGCTGACGACGGCACGCCCAGCCGCATATCCAGTGCCAACACCGATACTCGATCCCCACTCAGTTGAAGATACCTGACAATTTAATGCCTTTAAATCCTCTATCCTCGTATCGTCATTCATTAAGCCTGAACCGACAGCAGCTCTTGATTTATAACCGTGGCTGGAGACACTGGAATTCACCACATCAAGCGAAGTGATTTTGGCGTTGCCCTCCATGCGCCCCGTTCCGATGGCCACATTGGCATAATTCTGCAGTGTTTCAGCCTTGCTGTTTTCTACCAGAGCATTAGTGATCAGTGAGTTTTCTCCCATGCTACAGGTGATGACACCAACAGGCCGACCCAAATCCTCTGAGGTAATATCGGCATGGCTTATCCGGATATTTTTGACCGTGCTATTACCCCCCATCTTTTCAAACAAGCAGTGTTTCGTACCAATGATTTTACGTCCATTGCCATCATAATACCCTTGGAATGGATCCAAACGACAACCGATGGGGTTGATATTCGAGGCATCTATGTCGCTGGTTTGTTGATAATTACCGTCCAACGGTAAGTTCGGATCCCTGCCAATTTTACTCAGCGTTTCAGCATCAGCAACAGGAATCACGGCAGCAGAAACCAACTGAAAAGATGAATAGAAAGTGCCCACTGCGGTTGCCAGTTTGCCTAACATCGAACTCCCCGGAAGAGCTTGTGCCACAAGGTGACCACCAAGGCTGATAATACCCGGTAAGTCAGAGACACTGGGCATGGACATTACCAACATTGGCTCAGGATTCACCGGTGAAGTACCTTCAGATGATCCATAAGAATGAAACGGAGAAAGAGAAGTACAAAATAATTTGGCCAATTCAACGTACTTCACCGAAGAAAACCTCTGCCAACAACCCTCAGGCTCCTGATACTCACTGACCAGATTTTCAAAAGACGTAGTGCCTTGATGGTTAACGGAATGAATATTCATTGTATACATTGGCTGCTTTCCTCGAGCGGTTATAGTAATTGTTTTGTTGAATTTGTTTATTATGAAAATTCAGGTAATCCGATAACACTGTCATTAGCAACTGTAATGATTAATGCATTCGGCGTATTGATATCAACACTTTTAAAAACAAAAAACTAATATAGTTCAATTATGGCGTGGACATATTAGATTTTTTAAAAAAAATAATCACAAGACGTAAATCGGAATCAACCTTAAATGGTTTGAAGAGTGTTGCCGTGAACCGGAAGGAAAGGCCAATAAAAACAAAAACAGTCAGAACAAGTAGTAAACATTCATTGTCTGGGGCTATCAAAAGCCAGGAAGAAGCCGATCAGAGGACGATTTACCCGCTGACTCAGATTCAAGCACATAAACAGAAACGTCTAATCCCAAGGTCCTAAAGCAACCTTCCAGTAAAAAAATAGCGATCAAAAAAGTGATCAGGGCATTAATGTCACTGCTAAAAAACGGGGAAATAAAATATATCAGTCAACTCTGACTCACTTTCTGTAGAAAAGAGGGGATGTCGCGCTATTTCCCACATCTGTACCTACCGACCTGCCGAATCAGATTAGGTTCTCTTACGTGTTTACTTCTGACTTCCTATGGCTTGCTTCAGCCTTACAGGATTTCATTGTGAAAACGAAATAAGCCTAGTTGATTACTCAACTGGGCTATTCGATTTAGTGCCTGGCGATGACCTACTCTCACATGGGGAAACCCCACACTACCATCGGCGATAAGTCATTTCACTGCTGAGTTCGGGATGGGATCAGGTGGTTCTAACTCTCTATGGTCGCCAGGCTAAGCTGGTTGCTTGTGTCAAAAAACAAGTTTCAAGACACTAGCTGGAATCCAGTAATAAGCTGCTTTCTTGCTGCACACTCTTGCGTATGGCTCCAACTGACAACTGGTCACTGACCACTGTCAACTGATTCGCAAATCGCTTTGGCGTTATATGGTCAAGCCGCACGAGTCATTAGTATTGGTTAGCTCAATGCCTCACAGCACTTACACACCCAACCTATCAACGTCATAGTCTTTAACGGCTCTTCAGGGAGATCATGTCTCCAGGGAAGTCTCATCTTGAAGGGGGCTTCCCGCTTAGATGCTTTCAGCGGTTATCCCGTCCGAACATAGCTACCGGGCAATGCGTCTGGCGACACAACCCGAACACCAGTGGTCCGTCCACTCCGGTCCTCTCGTACTAGGAGCAGCTCTTCTCAAACTTCCAACGTCCACGGCAGATAGGGACCGAACTGTCTCACGACGTTCTAAACCCAGCTCGCGTACCACTTTAAATGGCGAACAGCCATACCCTTGGGACCGGCTTCAGCCCCAGGATGTGATGAGCCGACATCGAGGTGCCAAACACCGCCGTCGATGTGAACTCTTGGGCGGTATCAGCCTGTTATCCCCGGAGTACCTTTTATCCGTTGAGCGATGGCCCTTCCATGCAGAACCACCGGATCACTAAGACCTACTTTCGTACCTGCTCGAGATGTACCTCTCGCAGTCAAGCGTGCTTGTGCCTTTACACTAACCGTACGATGTCCGACCGTACTTAGCACACCTTCGTGCTCCTCCGTTACTCTTTGGGAGGAGACCGCCCCAGTCAAACTACCCACCACACAATGTCCCCGATCCCGTTTCGGGACCCGGGTTAGAACCTCAATATTGCCAGGGTGGTATTTCAAGGTTGGCTCCACGATGACTGGCGTCACCGCTTCAAAGCCTCCCACCTATCCTACACAAGCAACATCAAGATCCACTGTGAAGCTGTAGTAAAGGTTCACGGGGTCTTTCCGTCTAGCCGCGGATACGCTGCATCTTAACAGCGATTTCAATTTCACTGAGTCTCGGGTGGAGACAGCGTGGCCATCGTTACGCCATTCGTGCAGGTCGGAACTTACCCGACAAGGAATTTCGCTACCTTAGGACCGTTATAGTTACGGCCGCCGTTTACCGGGGCTTCGATCAAGAGCTTCTCCCACCTCCAAATTTTTCTTGCTGACTGCGTTAAACGTCTTCGCTCGTTCAGTCATTTACTTGTATGTAAACTCCTTCACTCGCTCAGCCGTTTGCCTTGCAGCAAAAAAAATTTGGGGGTGGGATAACCCCATCAATTAACCTTCCGGCACCGGGCAGGCGTCACACCGTATACGTCCACTTTCGTGTTGGCACAGTGCTGTGTTTTTAATAAACAGTCGCAGCCACCTGGTATCTTCGACCAGCCTCAGCTTACGGAGCAAGTCCGATCACCAAAGCCGGCGCACCTTCTCCCGAAGTTACGGTGCCATTTTGCCTAGTTCCTTCACCCGAGTTCTCTCAAGCGCCTTGGTATTCTCTACCTGACCACCTGTGTCGGTTTGGGGTACGGTCCCTTCTGACCTGATGCTTAGACGTTTTTCCTGGAAGCATGGCATCAATCACTTCAGTTCCGTAGAACCTCGTCATCAATTCTCGGCATTCTCAATTAAGAGAGCGATCCGGATTTGCCTGGATCCCTTGCCTACTATCTTAAACGCAGACAACCAACGCTGCGCTGACCTAGCCTTCTCCGTCACTCCGTCGCAGTCAGAAGGGGTACAGGAATATTGACCTGTTTCCCATCGATTACGTCTTTCGACCTCACCTTAGGGGCCGACTCACCCTGCGCCGATTAGCGTTGCGCAGGAACCCTTGGTCTTCCGGCGGGGGAGCTTCTCACTCCCCTTGTCGTTACTCATGTCAGCATTCGCACTTCTGATACCTCCAGCACACCTCCCGATGCACCTTCAACGGCTTACAGAACGCTCCTCTACCGGTTCAGTAGACAGTTGACAGTAGACGGTGGACGGTTTTGCCTTGAGTCATTGGTGACTTTTGTGCAAATTCGTTAGCATTTTGGCAATTGTCTGGTATTCAGTTTTCAGGTGTTCCCACTGATTTTTCTCGATGTATCCGAGATCCAGTGAGTATCTGATCCATACTCGCATTTCGTCGGCTGATCCGATGGCCATTAATAAGAACCTTCGAAATTCAGCTTTTGAAATACTCATTTTGCCATAGCCTTCAGCAACATTTGCGCATATGCCTTTACTGGCTCTGCGCATTTGATCAGCAAGCCCACGCACTTGTTCATGCTTTGGAAAGTCAAATGTTAGCTTATGAACTTCAAGTGAAGTCCGATACGCTTTTTTGAAAACTTCCAATTGCTCAAAACCTTGCATGACTTACTCAACAAACTGTGTACTGTCCACTGTCAACTGCCCACTGAACCCCGTAGCTTCGGTGAACAGTTTGAGCCCCGTTAAATCTTCCGCGCGAGCCGACTCGACCAGTGAGCTATTACGCTTTCTTTAAAGGGTGGCTGCTTCTAAGCCAACCTCCTGGCTGTCTGGGCCTTCTCACATCGTTTCCCACTTAACTGTTACTTTGGGACCTTAGCTGACGGTCTGGGTTGTTTCCCTTTCCACGACGGACGTTAGCACCCGCCGTGTGTCTCCCGTGATTGCACTCATCGGTATTCGGAGTTTGCATGGGGTTGGTAAGTCGGGATGACCCCCTAGCCCAAACAGTGCTCTACCCCCGATGGTGAGACACGAGGCGCTACCTAAATAGCTTTCGAGGAGAACCAGCTATCTCCGGGCTTGATTAGCCTTTCACTCCTATCCACAGGTCATCCGCTAGCTTTTCAACGATAGTCGGTTCGGTCCTCCAGTTGATGTTACTCAACCTTCAACCTGCCCATGGATAGATCGCCCGGTTTCGGGTCTACTCCCAGCGACTGTTGTTCCTAAGAACGCGCCCTATTAAGACTCGGTTTCCCTACGGCTCCCCTATGCGGTTAACCTTGCCACTGAAAGTAAGTCGCTGACCCATTATACAAAAGGTACGCAGTCATCAGTGGACAGTTGACAGTAGACGGTGAACGGTTCAGGAAGTGCCTGTTTCTGGCTCCCTGTTCCATTCCGACGTTCTATCATCCAGCGACGGTGTTTCAGCCTTGCAGTCAACCGTGCTTTTGCACATTAACTGTCTACTGTCCACTGTCAACTGTCCACCGACTCCCACTGCTTGTACGTACA